>NZ_JBKCLH010000164.1:0-49629 GCF_046300915.1 Roseateles sp.
TGCACCAGCCCTTTGTTTTGCGGCCTGGCTTGGGGGCTTGGCCCCGGTGTCTGCTGCTGGCGCTGCTGAGCCTTGTGCTGACACCGCTGCCGGGCTTGGCCCAGGAGGCGCCGGCCAGCGCAGCCTCGGCAGCGGCCCGCACGGCGTCGGCGGCCGCGCCGGTCTCGGCCAGCGCGCGTCGCGTTTACGAACGCGCCCGCACCCAGCTGCTGCAGATCCGCACCTTGCTCAAGAATCAGGACAGCCAGGCCTCGGTGGGCTCGGGCTTTCTGGTCAGCGATCAGGGGCATGTGATTTCCAACTACCACGTGGTCAGCGAGGCCGCGCTTGATCCCGAGCGCTACCGGCTGCGCTATGCCATGCCCGACGGGCGTGCCGGTGAGCTGGAGCTGCTGGATTTCGATGTACGCCGTGATCTGGCCCTGCTGCGGCTCAAGGGGGACGGTCTGCGCGGCGCCAGCGGGCTCAGTTTCCGTCCCCGGGAGCAGCCCTTGTCCAAGGGCGACCGCATCTATTCCATGGGCAATCCGCACGATGTGGCCTTCGCCGTGGTGGAGGGCACCTTCAACGGTCTGGTGGAGCGCAGCTTCGACCCCCTGATCTACTACTCGGGCAGCATCAACTCCGGCATGAGTGGCGGACCGGTGCTGGACGAGGAGGGGCGGGTCGTGGGCATCAATGTCTCGGCCATGTTCTTTGCCCAGCAGATGAGCTTTCTGGTGCCGGCCGAGTTCGCCCATGAGCTGTTTCAGCGCAGCCGCGAGCGCGAGGCGCTGCGCGGGCCGGCGTGGCCACGGCTGCGCGAGCAGCTGATGCAGTACCAGGACGCCCTGGTCCAGGGCTTTGTGGCACAGCCCTGGCGCAATGCCGACCATGAGCGCTATGCGCTGCCCGTCCCCCAGGAGGATTTCATGCGCTGCTGGGGGCGCAGCACGCCGGCCGACAACAAGGGCATGGAGTTCCAGCGTTCGCAGTGCCGCATGGAGCATGCCGTCTTCGTCAGCGGGCAGTTGCAGACGGGCTATCTGCAGGTCTCGCACGAGGCCTACGAAGGCAGCAAGCTCGGCGCCCTGCGCTTTGCCAAGCAGTACTCGGCCAGCTTTCGCAACGAGAACCTGGGCCGCGCCGACCGCCAGCGCAGCGCTCCCCGCTGCCGCGAGGACTTCATCCAGGCCGATGCGCAGCAGGGGCCGCCGCTGCGCGCGGTGATCTGTCTATCGGCCTATCGCAAGCTGCCCGGCCTGCACGACCTGGTGGTGCTGGTCACCACGGTTGATGGTGCGACGCAGGGGGCTCTGGGGCGTTTTGATGCCCGCGGCGTGAGTTTCGAGAATGCCCTGCGCCTGAGCGCACATTACCTGGGAGGCTTCGGATGGACGGCAGCAAGGCCGCGGTGATCGAAGTGCTGGGCCGCGACGGCCTGGTGCGGGCGGTGTACCGGGTGCAGGCCTGGCCCGTGAGCATAGGCCGCTCGCCGGCCTGCGATCTGGTGCTGGATGATGTGCATCTGGCCGCCGAGCATGCGCGTCTGGAGCTGGCGCAGGCGGCTTGCGAGCCAGCCGAGGGCGATGGAAGCGGTCGTCCCCGCTTGAGTCTGCTCGACAGCCTCAACGGGGGCTGGCTGGGACGCCGGCGCCTGGCGGCTGGCAGCTCGGTGGAGCTGGCGCCGGGCGCGGTCTTCCAGCTCGGCGCCACCTCGCTGCGATTGCGCCGCGACCAAGACACGCTGCCCCCCGAGCGCCTGCTGGATCGGGTGGTCGCGCCGCCTGCGCCCGGGGCGCTGCTGGGCCTGATGGGCTTGTGGCTGGCCTTGCTGGGGCTGGACCGCTGGAGCGGCCTGAATCCCGGCGCACCCTGGGTGGACTATGCGGCGGCCCTTCTGCTGCCCCTGGCCCTGCTCCTGGTCTGGGCGGCGCTCTGGGCCCTGGTGACCCAGCTCTTCCAGCACCGTTTCCCCTTTGCGCTTCATCTCTGGCGAGCGGTCTGTGTGGTGACGGGTTTGCAGCTCTTGGGCTTCGTCCTGCCGGGTCTGGCCTACAGCTTCTCGGCCCGCAGCCTGCTCGCGCTCGAGGCGCTGAGTCTGCCCGTCGGTCTGGGTCTGCTGCTGTGGTGGCATGCCCAGCTCGTCTGGCCGCGAGGCCGGCGCGCCCTGGCCTGGGTGGGGGCGGGCTTGCTGCTGGGCAGCATGACCCTGCTGGCGGCCAAGCGTGCGCAGCAGCAGTACTGGTTCGGCCCGCCTTACATCAGCGCGCTGCCGCCGCCCGTCCTGCGTCTGACGGCCCCCAAACCGCCGCAACAGCTGCTCGAATCACTGCGTCCCCTGGAGGCCGAGCTGGCTCGCGAGGCGGCCAAGGACGACGACGCCGATCTCGCCGAGGGCACCAGCGAGGACTGAAGTCGCGGGGCCGGCGCGATGCGGGATAATGCCGGCTGTGAAGCAAGCCAGACCGCCGCTGGGGCAAGCGTGGAAACACGGCCCTGGAGGAAGGTCCGGACTGCATAGAGCGGCGTAGCAGCTAACGGCTGCCCGGCGAAAGCCGAGGATCAGAGCAACAGAGACGAGTCGAAGTGGGCCTAGGCCCATTTCGGGTGAAACGGGCAATCTCTACGCGCAGCAACACCAAGTAGGCCAGCGTTGATGCGGCTCGCAGAGCTGGCGGGTAGGTGGCACCGAGCCGGGCAGTGATGTCCGGCCCAGAGGAATGGCGGTCACGGGGCCGGTCTCGCAAGAGGCCGGACCTGCACAGAATCCGGCCTATCGGCTTGCTTCACTCTTTATTCGTTCAAGCCTTGGCGCCCAGCAGGGCCTCGATGGTTTCCTGCACCGCCAGGGCCTCGGCAAAGCCGGGCAGGGCGTGCGAGCGGCCTTCGATCAGGGCCACCCATTGCTCGAGCTGGTCGGCCTGGGCCTGGCTGCGCAGGCTGTCCGACTCGCCCTGGAACAGGCCCAGGGGCTCGGACTTGCCGCCGCGGCGCTGCTCGCTCAGGCCGAACCACTCGCGCAGCTCGATCTCGCCTTCGCTGGCGCGCCAGTGCATGCGGTTGCGGTCGGGCACGCCCACCTCGGGGCTCACGCGAGCCTCGATCTGCACGGGAACACCGTCGGCGCGCAGCTCGGCGCGCAGACCGGTTTCGGCACTCAGGCCATCGGCCGGGTAGTCCACCTGGCTGGCCAGCACCTGGGCCGGCCCCAGCACGCGCTGCAGCACGAAGATGAAGTGCGAGAGCACTTCGCGGCTGAAACCGCCTTCCGTGCGTTCGGCCAACCAGGCACCGGCCGCGGCCTGCCAGGGGCGGGGCCAGGCGGCAAAGCCCAGCTCGATGTGCACCGCCTCCAGGGTGCCCAGTGGATGCTTGGCGGCGGCGCCAAAGGCGCGCTGCAGCGCGGCCAGGCCGGGGGCCGAGGCCAGGGAGAAGTTCACCGCGGCGCGCAGCTTCTCGCGCTCGATGCGGGCGATGCAGTCGCGCGCGGCGGCAAAGTCCACGGTCAGCGGCTTTTCGCAGAACACGGCCAGGCCGGCATCGAAGGCGGCGTGCGAGAGGCTGATATGGGCGGCCGGCGGCGTGGCGATATAGAGGCTGGCCAAGCCGGGCTGGCGTATCAGGGACTCGGCGCTGTCGGCTGCGCGCAGTTCGGGGTAGGCCTGCAGGGTGCTGCTCAGGGCTTCGGGTCGGGCGTCCCAGACCCAGACGGCGCGCAGGCGCGGGTGGTTCTTCAGGCGGGCCAGCATGCGCTGCCCCATCACGCCCAGGCCGATCAGGCCAATGTTCAGGGTATCGGGCATCAGACAGTGTTCGTGGAAATATGGGCTGGAGCGCGAGTTTAGGGGGCGCCGCTACACTGTGTTCCCGCCCGCCTGCAGTTTCTTGCGCCTGGGCGCTCAACGCGCAAATCCATACATGAATCCCGATGCCGGTTCCCTCTGGCGCGCACCGCGCTGGACCCTGGCCGTGCTGCTGGCCTGCCTGGGCATGGTAGGCCCCTTCTCCATCGACACCTATCTGCCGGCCTTCTCCGGCATCGCGCGCGCGCTGGATGCCACGCCGCTGCAGATGCAGCAGACCCTGTCCAGCTATCTGCTGGGCTTTGCGGTGATGAACCTCTTCCACGGTGCGCTGTCCGACAGCTTCGGCCGCCGGCCCGTGGTGCTCTGGGGCATGGTGGTCTTCACCCTGGCCTCGCTGGGCTGTGCGCTGGCCAGCACCATCGGCGAGCTGGTGTTCTGGCGCACGGTGCAAGGCATGTCGGCGGGGGCGGGCATCGTGGTCTCGCGCGCCATCATCCGCGATATGTTTCCGCCCTCCGAGGCGCAGCGGGTGATGTCCCAGGTCACCATCTTCTTCGGCGTGGCGCCGGCCATTGCGCCCATGGTGGGGGGTGTTCTCTTCGTGCACCTGGACTGGCACGCCATCTTCTGGTTCCTGGTGCTGGTGGGGCTGGCCCTGGTGGTGGCCAATTGGCGCCTGCTCCCCGAGACCCTGCACAAGAGCCAGGCTCAGCCCTTCCATGTGGGCTCGCTGATGCGCGGCTACTGGCAGCTCAGCACCAGCCGGCGTTTCCTGCTGCTGTGCCTGGCCAGCGGCATTCCCTTCAACGGCATGTTCCTCTATGTGCTGGCGGCGCCGGTCTTTCTGGGCGAGCACCTGCAGCTGGGGCCCACGCAGTTCTTCTGGTTTTTCTGCTTTTCGATCGGCGGCATCATGGGCGGTGCCTGGCTCAGCGGTCGCCTGGCCGGCAAGATCAAGCCGCGGCACCAGATCCGCCACGGCTTTCTGATCATGCTGCTGGTCTCGCTGCTGAATGTGGCGCTGAACCTGCTGCTGCCGCCCAGCCCCTTCTGGGCCCTGCCCGTGATCGGCGCCTTCGCCTTCGGCTGGGCCCTGATGGTGCCGGTGGTGACCCTGCTGGTACTGGACCAGGCGCCCGACCGGCGTGGCATGGCTTCCTCGCTGCAAGCTTGCATCGGCAGTGCGGCCAATGGCCTGGTGGCCGGCGTGGTCGTGCCCCTGGTGATGCATTCCACCCTGGCCCTGGCTCTGGCCTCGCTGGCCACCATGACCATAGGCCTGGTGGCCTGGATCAAGGTCAAGCACGAGGTGGGCTATGCGACGGGCCCTCAAGAATCGCAGGCCTCGGCCGAGATCAAGGGCTGACAAGGCCGCGGGGCGGCCGGAGGAAGGACTGATGCAGGCGCCAAGGCCGAGATTTCCGCTGCCAACCGGGCGCCGTGCCGGCTCCGGATCCCTGCTGGCCGTTTTGTTGTTGCTGTCGCTGCCGGGTCTCCAAGCCGCCTGGGCCCAGGGCAGGCCGGCGGCGATTCGTGATGATTCGGTCAAGCCCCCCCTGACGAGGCCGGACAGCGAGCTGCCGCCCGACGAACTGCGCCGACGGCTGGCCGAGCGCCTGTCCAACAAGGCCGAACCTATCCAGGCGCCGGGTCGGGCCGCGGCCGGGGGGACGGGGGCGACCCGGCGTGCCCCGGCACCGCGCAAGCCGGACATCCACTGGTCCTACGGCGGTGAGGGCGCGCCCGAGCATTGGGGGGACCTCAAGCCCGAGTATCGGCTCTGCGCAATTGGCACCCGCCAGAGCCCCATCGACATCCGGGACGGCATCCGTGTGGATCTGGAGCCCATCCAGTTCGACTACCGCGCCAGCGACTTTGCCGTGGTGGACAACGGTCACACGGTGCAGGTCAATGTTGCGCCCGGCAACAGCCTGGGGGTGATGGGGCGGCGCTATGAGCTGCAGCAATTCCACTTCCATCGCCCCAGCGAAGAGCGCATCAACGGGCAGCAGTTCGATATGGCGGCCCATCTGGTGCACCGCGATGCCGAGGGCCGACTGGCCGTGGTGGCTGTGCTGCTGGAGCGCGGACGCGACCAGCCCCTGATCCAGCAGGTCTGGAACAATCTGCCACTGGAAAAGCAGCAGGCCCAGCCCGGTCTGGGTCAGATGGATCTCACGCGCCTGCTGCCCGAGGACCGGGGCTACTACACCTATATGGGCTCACTCACCACGCCGCCCTGCAGCGAGGGCGTGCTGTGGATGGTGATGCGCCAGCCGGTGCAGCTTTCGGGCGAGCAGATCGAGATCTTTTCCAAGCTCTATCCCATGAATGCCCGACCCGCTCAGCCGGGCAGTGGCCGCCTGATCAAGCAGAGTCGCTGAGGTCCGGTCTGCCCGCCTGGGCGCGCGTCAGCCAAAGCCGCAACGTGGCAAACAGCTGTTCGGCCACCACGGGTTTGGCCACATGGTCGTTCATGCCGGCATCGAGGCAGCGCTGCCGCTCCTCGGCGAAGGCATTGGCCGTCATGGCCAGAATGGGGAGTCCCTGACCCTGGGGCAGGGCGCGGATGGCCCGTGAGGCGTCCAGGCCATCCATGACGGGCATCTGCACATCCATCAGCACCAGGGCGTAGTCGTGCTGCCGCACCATGTCCACGGCCTGCTGACCGTCACCGGCAACATCCACCGCCAGGCCCGCGCTGGACAGCAGGGCCACGGCCACCTCCTGATTGACGACGTTGTCCTCCACCAGCAGAACCCGGGTGCCCGGGAACTGCTTCTGCAGTTCCTGCGCAATGGGCTGGCGACTCAGTGCCAAGGGGGCGCGGGCGCGCTTCATGTCCGCCTGTTCCAAGGGGAGGCTGAACCAGAAGCGGCTGCCCTGACCGGGGCTGCTGTTCACCCCCACCTCACCTTGCATCAGGTGGGCCAGGCGCCGGCAAATGGCCAGGCCCAGGCCCGTCCCGCCATAGCGCCGGGTGGTGGAGCTATCGGCCTGCTCAAAGTCCTGGAACAGGCGTGCCTGCGCTTCCTGGCTGATGCCAATCCCGCTGTCCTGGACCTCGAAGCGCAGTTGCAGCACCCCCTCCCGCTCGCCTTCCAGGCGGGCGCCCAGGCGCACAAAGCCCTGGTCGGTGAACTTGACGGCATTGCCGGCGAAGTTCAGCAGGACCTCGGTAATGCGCTGGGCATCGCCCAACAGGGGACGGCTGGCCAGCTCGGGGTCCAGGTCGACCTCCAGCCTCAGCTGCTTGTCGGCAGCGCGCTGCGCCAGCATGCTCTGGATGCCATCCAGCACCTGGCCGACATTGAACTCGGCCCGCTCCAGCTGCAGCTTGCCCGCTTCGATCTTGGACAGGTCCAGGACGTTGTTGATCACCAGCAGCAGATGCTCGGCCGCATCGGCCACCTTTCTGAGTCGCTCCTGCTGTTCGGGCTCCTGGCTGTCGCGGCGCACCAGATAGGTCAGGCCGATGATGGCATTCATGGGCGTACGAATCTCGTGACTCATATTGGCCAGGAATGCACTCTTGGCGAGGCTGGCGGCCTGTGCGGCCTGGCTGGCCTCGGCCAGCTCGGCGGTACGGGCCTGGACCAACTCTTCCAGATGATGGCGATAGCGCTCGAGCTCCATGGCGTCGCGGCGCTGGCTCGAGATATCCGTCAGGAAGCCGTGCCACAGCACCGCACCGCCGTCCTCGGCCTGGGCAATCGCATTCGCATACAGCCAGCGCTCGCTGCCATCGGCATAGCGGGTGCGGAATTCTTGTTGCCAGGGGCTGAGCTGCAGGGCGGAGTTGACCAGCGAGTCGCGTACGGCCTCGCGATCCTGCGGATGCAGGCGCTCGAACCAGGCGTCGGCCTGCTCGGCCAGCTGGCTGGGGCTCAGGCGCAGATACTCGCGCACGGCTTCGCTGACATAGACAAAGGCAAACCCACCATGGGCATGGCGGCGCAGCTGGAACACGACGCCCGGCACGGTTTCGGCCATGCCTCGCAGGCGGTTGATCAGGTCACGCTGCGCCTCGAATTGCTGCTGCAGTTCGTCGCGCATGTGTTCAAGGTCCTCGCCCAGGCGACCGATCTCATCATTGCGCTGACGGCGCAGGGAGGCGTTGAAGCGGCCCTGGGCCAGATCGTTGGCAAAGCTGCCGAGCTCTCGCAGCGGCCGCAACAGCCGTGAATTGAGCAGGAGCAGGACCAGCAGCAGCGAGATCAGCAGCTGCCCACCCACGGTCAGGCCATAGAGCCAGCGCTGGCGGTCCAGATCCGCTCGTGCCAGATGATCGTCCAGCTCGATCTGGATATGGCCGATCTTGCTGCTTCCGCGCAGGATGTCGCGTTCGCCATCGATGAGCTGGCCCTTGTGCCGCTCCGGGTAACTCATCTCGATGAAGGGCGCGCCTTGCGAAGTGTCGCTGACCGTGACACGCACCACCTCGGGCGATTTCATGATGGCGGCGACCACCTCACGCGCCGCGACATGGTCCAGATTCCACAGCAACTCGGGCAGGCTGGAAGCCAGCACGTCCAGCTTGGCCTGCAACTCGGCCTGCTGAGTCTGGTCTGCCTTCTGCGGCTCACGCCAGCCTATCCAGAAGCCGCCGATGACCAGGGCTGGTAGCAGCAGGCCGATGCTGGCACCGGTGGCCAGAACGACAAACAGCGAGCTGTAGGGTTTGCGACTCAATATGACCTCGACGGCGGCGCTGCAATCGCGCTCGCCTCGACTGTACCCCCAGGCCCTGGAGCGGCAAGACGAATCAGGATGGGCAAAGGCTCGCTAATTGCCCTCGCAGCTCGGCCCCGCGGATCGAGGCCCCTACTCAGGCGGCGCGGCGCAGCTGGGCGCGACCGCCGCGGGTGTGGCGGAACAGATCCTTGGGGTCGTCGGCCGGCGGCACCAGCTGCACCTCGCGACCCACGCCCAGTTCGCGTGCCAGCTTGTCCAGCAGGCGCAGGGTGGAGTAGTCCTCCAGGGCAAAGCCCACGGAGTCGAAGACCGTGACCTCGGCGGCGGAACGTCGCCCCGGCGCGCGGCCGCTGAGCACCTGCCAGAGCTCGGTCACCGGATGCTCGGGGGGCAGCTGCTGGATATCGCCCTCGATGCGGGTCTGGGGCTCGTACTCCACGAAGATGCTGGCTTGGCGCAGCAGCTCGGCGGCCAGCTCGGTCTTGCCCGGGCAGTCGCCGCCCACGGCATTGATGTGCATGCCGGGCTCCAGCATCTCGGCCGTCAGGATGGTGGCGCGCGCCTTGTCGGCGGTGACGGTGGTGACGATGTCGGCGCCGCGGACAGCCTCGGCAATCGAGTCGGCCCGCAGGATCTTGAGATCGGCAAACCCGGCCAGATTGCGCTGCAGCTTGGTGGTGGCGGCGGGATCAATGTCGTAGGCCACGATTTCACGGATGCCGAGCTGGCTGTGGAAGGCCAGGGCCTGGAACTCGCTTTGAGCGCCGTTGCCGATCAGGGCCATGCGGCGCGAATCCGGGCGTGCCAGGGCCTTGGCCGCCATGGCCGACGTGGCCGCGGTGCGCAGGGCGGTGCTCAAGGTGAGTTCGGAGAGCAGCAGGGGGTAGCCGCTGGAAACCTCGGCCAGCACGCCAAAAGCCATCACGGTGTAAAGGCCGCGGCTGGTGTTGATGGGGTGACCGTTGACGTACTTGAAGGCGTAGCGCTGAGCGTCGGCCACGGGCATCAACTCAATCACGCCCACGGGCGAATGGCTGGCCACACGGGCGCATTTGTCGAAGTCCTGCCAGCGCAGAAAGTCCTCGCGCAGGCAGTCGGCCAAGTCGGCCATGAGGGGCGCCACGCCTTTGCGCTGCAGCAGCTCGGCCAGGGCGGGTACGTCGATAAAGCGGGTCATGAAATGTCTCCAATGGGTGGCTCAGGCGGCAGGGCCTAAAGCCTTTGCGCAAATTCTGGTCGGGAGCATGGCTAATAAAAAGCTGACAAAGCGCTCAATTTGTTGTGGGTGCTTGTCAAAGTGACTGGCACAATGAATCAATATGTCAAGCCTCGACGACACCGACCGTGAGCTCATCGCCTTGCTGCGCGATAACGCCCGCCTGTCCGTGGTGGCCCTGGCGCGCCAGCTGAGGGTGGCGCGGGCCACGGTGCAGAACCGTATTGCAAGGCTGGAGCGCGAGGGGGTGATCGTGGGCTATAGCGTGCGCCTCAAGCCTGCGGCCGAGGCGCAGCGAATCCGTGCCCTGATGAATGTGGCGGTGGAGGGCAATCGCACCGACGAGGTGCTGCGCGAGCTGCGCGGGCACCCCAATGTGGCCGCACTTCACAGCACCAATGGTCGCTGGGACCTGGTGGCCGAGCTGCGCGCCGACACCTTGGAGGAGTTTGATCGCGTGCTCAGCGCGGTACGCCTGATCGAGGGCATCGCCAATACCGAGACCAGCATCCTGCTGTCCACCTACAAGGTCTGAGGCGGGCGCGCTCGTGCTGGGGCGCGCCGCAGCCCACCGATGACCCGCTCTGTGTGGCCTGCTGTCGCATCTGCTGCGAATGACTGTGCAAATGCACAGGGGTGCGGGGCCCTTCGGCTGCCTGGATCGTGCGGACGCGGCCGGCGGCCTGTCCCTGGCAAGTTCATCCAGCACTTGCAGAGCTATCTGCAAGTCCTTCTTTTAGAACGATTTTTGGATGCAGCTCTGCTCCAAGATTGCTTTCTAAGTGCTTGATTTCATTGGGAATTTTTTGGTTTCCACCTTGACCTTCCGGAGCGCGATTAGTAAAGTGGTGAAAAGTGCAATTTAGTGGGTCGCTGTGGCGAATTTCGTGTTTCAAGGGGCGTCGGCCTTGGCAATGGATGCCAAGGGGCGGTTGGCCGTCCCGACACGACATCGCGAGGCCCTGCAGGAGCTCTGCGGCGGCCAGCTGACACTGACCAAGCACCCCGAGGGCTGTCTGATGGTCTTCCCCCGACCGGCCTGGGAATCCTTCCGCGACAAGATCGCCGCCCTGCCCATGTCGGCCGCAGGGTGGAAGCGCGTCTTCCTGGGCAATGCGCAGGATGCGGAGATCGATAGCGCCGCGCGCGTGTTGGTGGCGCCTGAGCTGCGACTGGCTGCCGGTCTGCAAAAAGACGTGATGCTGCTCGGCATGGGCAGCCACTTCGAGCTCTGGGACGCCGCCCGCTACGCCGCGCACGAAGCCGCGGTGATGCAATCCGAGCTGCCCGATGCGCTCAAGGACTTCAGCTTCTGACGCGCATGAGCACTCAAGACAACACCTCCTTCACCCACACCACGGTGCTGCTGCACGAGACCGTGGATGCCGTGCTGGCGCGCCCCGACGGTCTTTATGTGGACGGCACCTTCGGCCGCGGCGGTCATTCGCGCCTGCTGCTGCAGAAGCTCGGACCCGGTGGGCGGCTGATTGCCATCGACCGCGATCCCGAGGCCATCGCGGCCGCCACGACGGGGCAGACGCGGGTCACGGACCCGCGTTTTTCCATTTGCCACGCCCCCTTCGCCTCCATGCAGGAGGAGTTGGCACGCCTGGGCGTGAGCCAGGTGGATGGCGTGATGTTGGACCTGGGTGTGTCCAGCCCCCAGATCGACAACCCGGTGCGTGGTTTCAGCTTCCGCTTCAGCGGACCGCTGGACATGCGCATGGACACGACGCGCGGCGAGAGTGCTGCGGATTTCCTGGCCCGCGCCGATGAGCGCCAGATTGCGGAGGTCATACGCAACTATGGGGAAGAACGGTTTGCTGCACAGATTGCAAAGGCGCTTGTTGCTCGCCGGGAGAGCGGGAGTCCTGTTCGAAGCACCGACGAGCTTTCCAAAGTCGTGGCTGGCGCGGTCAAAACCCGCGAACCGGGCCAGGACCCTGCAACGCGCACATTTCAAGCGCTTCGGATTCACGTCAATGCCGAGCTTGAAGAGCTCGAGCAGGGGCTGAAGTCGGCCCTGGCCTTGCTGGCGCCGGGCGGGCGCCTGGCCGTGATCAGCTTCCACTCGCTGGAAGATCGCATCGTCAAGAACTTCATCGCGGCGCACAGCAAGGAGGTCTATGACCGTCGTGCGCCCTTTGCCGCGCCCAAGCCTCTGGCGCTGAAGGCGCTGGCGCGCATCAAGCCCAGCGAGGCCGAGGTGCGCGCCAATCCTCGTTCGCGTTCCGCCATCCTGCGCGTGGCCGAGCGCACGGATGCGCCCCTGGCTCAGGACGGAGCGGCGCGATGAGTCGCATCAACCTGCTGCTGCTCGTGGCCGTGCTGGTCAGCGGCATGGTGCTGATCCGCAGCGCCTATGACTCCCGACGCCTGTTCACCGAAGTGGACCGCGCGCGCGCCGAGGCCCAGCGCCTGGAGTCCGATCATCAGCGCCTGCTGGCCGAGCGCCACGCCCAGGCCACCAATCTGCGGGTGGAGCAGGTCGCGCGCGAGCGTCTGCACATGCGCGTGATCAATCCCGCCGTGACCCAGAGCGTGGACCTCGTGCGTCCCCAGGCGGCCTCGGGGGTGGCACGGTGAGCTGGTTCGGCGCCAAGGAGGGCAAGCAGGGCGGGGCGGCCTACCGCTCCGTCAGCGCGCGCAGCGTCAGCTATTCCAGCAGTCCCTTGCTGGCGTCCAAGACGCCGCCCTGGCGCTCGCGCCTGCTGGTGGCCTTGGTGGGCCTGGGCTTCATGGGCCTGCTGGGCCGCGCGGTCTATGTGCAGGTCATCGGCAACGACTTCTTCCAGCGTCAGGGTGAGGCGCGCTATGCCCACACCATGGAGCTGCCGGCCAGCCGTGGACGCATTGTCGATCGCAAGGGACAGGTGCTGGCCGCCAGCGTGGCCGTGCCCTCGATCTGGGCCATTCCCAAGGAGATGGATGCCAGCGACGAGCAGCGCCGCGAGCTGGCCAAGATCCTGGGCCTGAGCCGTCAGGAACTGGACAAGCGGCTGGACCCCAACTCCCGCTTCGTCTGGCTGCGTCGCCAGGCGGACGATGACACCGCCGCCCGCATCAAGGCGCTCAAGCTCAAGGGTGTGTTCCAGGATCGCGAGTACAAGCGCAAGTATCCCGAGGGCGAGGCCGCGGCTCATGTGGTGGGCTTCACCAATATCGAGGAGCGCGGCCAGGAGGGCATCGAGCTCGCCTTCCAGAAGGAGCTGCAGGGCCGTGACGGTTCGCGCCAGGTGGTGCGCGACCGCCTGGGGCGGGTGGTCGAGGACATGGGCGACAGCGTGCCGGCCGTCAACGGCCGCGACATCGGCCTCTCGGTCGATTCCAAGGTGCAGTTCTTTGCCTACCAGCGCATCCGCGATGCGGTGGCCGAGCACCGCGCCAAGGCCGGCTCGGTGGTGGTGCTGGATGTGCTGACCGGTGAGGTGCTGGCCCTGGCCAACTTCCCCAGCTACAACCCCGGTGACCGCCAGAACCTCAGCGGGGCCCAGCTGCGCAACCGTGCCCTGACCGATATCTTCGAGCCCGGCTCGACCATGAAGCCCTTCATCGCCGCCCTGGCGCTGGAGAGCGGCCGCGTCAAGTCCGACACCATCATCAATGTGGCGCCGCGCAGCATCCAGATCAGCGGCTGGTCACCCACCGATGTCCATCCCTATGGCGATCTGAGCGTGGCCCAGGTCATCCAGAAGTCCAGCAATATCGGCACCACCAAGCTGGCCATGCAGATGCAGCCGCGCGAGATGCACGATATGTTCACCGCCATCGGTCTGGGTCAGCGTCCGCAGCTGAACTTCCCCGGTGCAGTGACCGGCAAGCTGCGCCCTTACAAGAGCTGGCGGCCCATCGAGCAGGCCACCATGAGCTATGGCTACGGCCTCTCGGCCTCGCTGTTCCAGCTGGCCCGGGCCTACACGGTGTTTGCGCGCGATGGCGAGGTGATTCCCGCCACCCTGATGCGTCAGCCCGAGGGGCAGATCAGCCATGGCATCAAGGTCTTCTCGCCCCATGTGGCGCAGGACGTGCGCCAGATGCTGCAAATGGCGGCCGGTCCCGGCGGCACCGCGCCCCAGGCCATGGTGGCCGGCTACAGCGTGGGCGGCAAGTCCGGCACCGCGCACAAGCAGGAAGGTAAGGGCTACACCAACAAGTACCGCTCCTGGTTCGTGGGCCTGGCCCCCATCAGCAAGCCGCGCATCGTGGTCGCGGTGATGGTGGATGAGCCCAGCACCGGTGTGTATTACGGGGGCGCCGTGGCCGGCCCCGTGTTCAGCCAGGTGGTGGCCCAGTCCCTGCGCCTGCTCAATGTGCCTCCCGATCTGGATGTGAAGACCCAGATCATTGCCAAGAACATTCCCGCCGTGGAGGAGAGCTTCTGATGCCTCTCATGCGCCTGAAATCCCCCGAAGCCGCAGCCCGCTGGCTGCGCGAGTGGACCACCGGTACCCTGCGTACCGACAGCCGCCTGGTGGCGCCCGGTGATGCCTTCATCGCCTGGCCCGGCCATGCCCAGGACGGTCGCCGCTATGTGCAGGGCGCGCTGGACGCTGGCGCCGCCACCTGCCTGGTGGAGCTCGAGGGCGTGGAGGCCTATGGCTTCAACGACGGCCGCGTGGCCGCGCTGCCCGCGCTCAAGGCCGTGACCGGCCGCATTGCGGCCGAGTACTTCGAGCACCCGACGCGCGAACGCCTGCAGGTCATCGCCACCACCGGCACCAATGGCAAGACCAGCACCGCCTGGTGGACCGCCCAGCTGCTGAGCCTGCTGGGTCGGCGCTGCGGCGTGGTGGGGACGTTGGGCATTGGCGAGCCGCCGCTGCGCGACCGGGCTGCGCAGATCGAGTACACGGGTCTGACAACGCCTGACCCCGTGCAGCTGCAGGCGGGCTTTCGCCGCATGGCCGATGCCGGCTTTGCGGCCTGTGCCATCGAGGCCAGCTCCATCGGCATTGTCGAGCAGCGCCTGGCCGGCACCGAGATCAAGGTGGCCCTGTTCACCAATTTCACGCAGGACCACCTGGACTACCACGGCGATATGGACGCCTACTGGGACGCCAAGCGCCGCTTGTTCGACTGGCCCGGCCTGCAGGCCGCGGTGCTGAACCTGGACGACGCCAAGGGCGCGCCCCTTGCGGCCGAGCTGCAGGGCCGCCTGGATGTGTGGACCTATGCGGTGGACGGTGCGGCCCGGCTCTCGGCCCGCGGCCTCCACTACCAGGCCGGCGGCCTGTGCTTCGAGCTGCGCGAGGGCGAGCAGGCCCTGGCCGTGCGCACCGGCCTGATCGGTGAGTACAACGTGGCCAATCTGCTGGCCGTGATCGGCGGCCTGCGGGCGCTGGGCCTGCCGCTGGACGCCATCGTGGCAGCCGTGCCCGAGATCACGCCCGTGCCCGGCCGCATGCAGCGCGTGGGCGAGGGCCGGGGCCAGCCCCAGGCCGTGGTGGACTATGCCCACACGCCCGACGCACTGGAGAAGGCCCTGGCCGCGCGGCGCCCCCTGGCCGCAGCGCGGGGTGGCCGCCTGGTCTGCATCTTCGGCGGCGGCGGCAACCGCGATCCCGGCCAGCGTCCGCTGATGGGCGCCATCGCCGGCCGCCTGGCTGACCGCGTGATCCTCACCAGCGACAACCCGCGCCACGAGGCGCCGCAGGACATCCTGGCCCAGATCGCGGCCGGCGTGGGTGGGCCCTGCGAGCAGATCGAGGATCGCCAGGCCGCCATTGCCCAGGCGATTGCCCAGGCCGAGCCGGGCGATGTGCTGCTGATTGCCGGCAAGGGCCATGAGGACTATCAGGAGATCGCGGGCCTGCGCCGCCCCTTCTCCGACGTGGACCAGGCCCAGTCGGCCCTGGTCCTGAGGAAGGATTGAGATGAGTGCGCCCCTGATGACCCTGGCTCAGGCCCTGCACCTGCTGCAGACCCGCCTGCCCGAGGCGCGCCTGGTGGGCGAGGGCGCGGTGGAGATCGCGCGCGTGCACAGCGACACCCGCAGCCTGCGCCAGGGCGATCTCTTCGTGGCCCTGCGCGGCGAGCGCTTCGATGCGCACGACTTCCTGCCCCAGGCCGCCGCGGCCGGGGCGGTGGCCGTGATCGCCGAGCGCGGCATCGCGGCGGCCGGCCTCTCGGGCATCGAGGTGCCAGATGCCAAGCAGGCCCAGGGCCTGCTGGCCACGGCCTGGCGCGACCACTGCCATCTGCCCCTGATTGCCGTGACCGGCAGCAATGGCAAGACCACCGTGACCCAGATGATTGCCAGCATCCTGCGGGCCTGGCTGGGGCAGGGCGCGCTGGCCACCGAGGGCAATTACAACAACGAGATCGGTGTGCCCCTGACCCTGCTGCGCCTGCGCCAGGACGATGCGCTGTGGCACCGCGCTGCGGTGGTCGAGCTGGGCATGAACCATCCCGGCGAGATCGCGCCCCTGGCCGCCATGGCCCAGCCCACGGTGGCCCTGGTGAACAACGCTCAGCGCGAGCACCAGGAGTTCTTGCAGACCGTGGAAGCCGCCGCGCGCGAGAACGGTGCGGTGCTGGAAGCCCTGGGTCCGGCCGGCGTGGCGGTCTTTCCGGCTGACGATGCCTGCGCACCGATCTGGCAGCAGCAGGCTGGCGGCCGTGCCGTGCTGAGCTTCGCCCTGCAGGGCCAGGCCGATGTGACAGGTCATGCCCAGTGGGTCCAGGGCGAGGGCTCGGGCCACTGGGCGCTGGAGCTGCAGACGCCCGCGGGCAGTGCGCCGGTGGCTCTGCATGTGGCGGGCCTGCACAATGTGCGCAATGCCCTGGCCGCCGCCGCCTGCGCCCTGGCGGCCGGCGCGCCGCTGGCCGCCATCCGCCAGGGCCTGGAAGCCTTCGAGCCCGTCAAGGGCCGCAGCCAGCTCAAGAGCCTGCTGCGCGAGGGGCAGCGCATCACCCTGATCGACGACAGCTACAACGCCAACCCCGACAGCGTGCGCGCCGCCATCGATGTGCTGGCCGAGCTGCCGGGCGCTTCCTGGCTGATGCTGGGCGATATGGGCGAGGTGGGCGACCAGGGCCCCGCCTTCCACCGCGAGGTGGGCGCCTATGCCGCCTCGCGCGGCATCAGCAGCTTCTGGGCCGCTGGCTCGGCCTGCCGTGATGCCGCCGCAGCCTATGGCCGCAATGCCCGCCATTTCGAGGATGCCGCGGCCCTGATCGCCGCGCTGTCCGATCCGCAGGCGCCGCGCGCCCGCAACATCCTGGTCAAAGGTTCCCGCTTCATGCAGATGGAAAAGGTGGTCGCAGCCCTGCTGCAGACCGATGAGAGCAAGAACGCCCCGCTGCAAGGAGGCTCGCATGCTGCTTAGTCTGGCCCAGTGGCTGCTGGCCCAGTACCCGGACCTGGGCTGGCTGCGCATCTTCAACTACATCACCTTCCGCGCCGTGATGGCGGCCATGACGGCCCTGCTCATCGGCCTGGCCTTCGGCCCCTGGGTGATCCGCCGCCTGACCGAGATGAAGATCGGTCAGCCCATCCGCGAATACGGGGTGCAGCAGCATCTGTCCAAGAGCGGCACGCCCACCATGGGCGGGGTGCTGATCCTGATCGGCATCGCGGTGGCCACCCTGCTGTGGTTCGACTGGAGCAATCGCTTCGTCTGGGTGGTGATGCTGGTGACCATGGGCTTTGGCGCCATCGGCTGGGTGGATGACTGGCGCAAGGTGGTCAACAAGGACCCCGAGGGCATGCGCAGCCGCGAGAAGTTCTTCTGGCAGTCCCTGATCGGCCTGGTGGCGGCGCTCTACCTGGCCTTCTCGGTCTCGGAAACCAGCTTCCTGGGCGTGGTGGAGCTCTTCTACCGCTGGGTGAGCAGCGGCTTCTCCACCGAGCTGCCGCCCAAGGCCGACCTGATCGTGCCCTTCTTCAAGACGGTGAGCTATCCGCTGGGCGTGTTCGGCTTCATCGCCCTGAGCTACTTCGTGATCGTGGGCACCAGCAATGCGGTGAACTTCACCGACGGTCTGGACGGCCTGGCCATCATGCCCGTGGTCCTGGTGGGCTCGGCCCTGGGCATCTTTGCCTACCTGACCGGCTCCTCGGTCTATGCCAAGTACCTGCTGCTGCCCTATATCCCGGGCGCGGGCGAGCTGCTGATCTTCTGCGGAGCGCTGGCGGGGGCAGGTCTTGCTTTCTTGTGGTTCAACACCCATCCGGCCCAGGTCTTCATGGGCGATGTGGGCGCCCTGGCCCTGGGCGGTGCCCTGGGCACCATGGCCGTGATCACGCGCCAGGAGATCGTGCTGGGCATCATGGGCGGCGTCTTCGTAGCCGAGGTGCTCTCGGTGATGCTGCAGGTGAGCTGGTTCAAGTACACCAAGAAGAAGTACGGCGAGGGTCGCCGCATCTTCAAGATGGCGCCCCTGCACCACCACTTCGAGAAGTCGGGCTGGAAGGAGACCCAGGTGGTCGTGCGCTTCTGGATCATCACCATGCTGCTGTGCCTGGTGGGCCTGGCCAGCCTGAAGCTGCGCTGAGGTCGCCGACATGAAGCACTTGGCCGGCTTGCAAACGCTGATCCTGGGTCTGGGAGACTCGGGTCTGGCCATGGCCGCCTGGGTGGCGCGCCACGGCGGCCGCGTGCGCGTCTGGGACTCGCGCGAGAACCCGCCGCAGCGCTCAGCCCTGCGTGAGCGCCTGCCCGAGGCCGAGTTCCTGCATGGCGACTTGCCGGAGTCGGCCCTCTCTGGCGTGCAGCTGCTGCTCAAGAGCCCGGGCCTCTCGCCCCTGGACGCACGCCTGCAGCCCGTGCTGAATCTGGCTCGCAATACCGGCGTGCCGCTGCAGGGCGAGCTGGATCTGTTCGCCCGCGCCCTGGCCGATCTGAAAGCCGAGCGCGGCTACGCGCCCGCGGTGCTGGCCATCACCGGCACCAACGGCAAGACCACCACCACCTCGATGACGGCCCAGCTGGTGCAGCGCGCCGGCCGGCGCGTGGCCGTGGCCGGCAATATCGGCCCGACCTTGGGGGACACCCTGGCCGGGGCCGTGGATGGGGCGCGGGCGCCGCCGGTGGCGCCCGAAGCCGAGCCTGTGGCGAGCGCCGAGCCGGCGGAAGAAGCCGCCGAACCGGTGATCCAGCCCGACGCCGAAGCCCCGTCCGAGTCGCAGCCTGCTACAGAGTGTGAAGTGGCGCCCGAGCCCGCCCCCCCCAGCACCACGCTGGAAGAGGTGGCGGCCCTGCTGGACGAGCAGCCCCTGCCCATCAAGCCGCCGCCGCCCAAGCCGCCGGTCTTCGAACACCTGCCCGAGGTCTGGGTGCTGGAGCTGTCCAGCTTCCAGCTGGAGGGTGTGACGGGCTTCGAGCCCACGGCCGCCGCGGTGCTGAATCTGAGCCAGGACCATCTGGACTGGCATGGCGATATGGCCGCCTACGGCCGCGCCAAGGCCCGCATCTTCGGCGAGCAGGCGGTGATGGTGATCAACCGCGACGATGCCCTGGTCGAGGCCATGGTGCCGGCCCCCATCAAGGTGGCCCAGGGCCGCGGCCGGCCGCACAAGCTGGTGGCGCGCCAGGTCCTGCGCTTCGGCCTGGATGCGCCGCGCAATCCCGGCGACTACGGCCTGTTGGACGAGGGCGGCATGGCCTGGCTGGTGCGCGCCCGCGAGGCCGACGAGACCCAGCTCAAGCGCCGCAGGGGCGACGCGGAGCAAGAGGAGTTGTCCATACAGCGCCTGATGCCGGCCGATGCTTTGCGCGTGCGCGGCCGCCACAACGCCGCCAATGCCCTCGCGGCCCTGGCCCTGGCCAGCGCCGCGGGCTGCCCGCTGGCGCCCATGCTGCACGGCCTGCGCGAGTACCGCGGCGAGCCGCACCGCGTGGAGCATGTGGCCATGGTGCGCGGCGTGGACTTCTACGACGATTCCAAGGGCACCAATGTGGGGGCCACCGTGGCGGCCATCGGTGGCTTGGGGGCCGACCGTGCGCCCGCCAAGCTGGTGCTGATCCTGGGCGGCGACGGCAAGGGCCAGGACTTCTCGCCCCTGCGCGAGCCGCTGGCCCGCCATGCCCGCGCCGTGGCCCTGATCGGCCGCGATGCGCCGGCTATCGCCAGCGTGCTGCCCGAGGGCCTGCCGGCCCAGACGCATGAGAGCCTTGAGGCCGCCACGCGCTGGGCGCTGGAGCAAGCGCACAGCGGTGACAGCGTGCTGCTGAGCCCGGCCTGCGCCAGCCTGGACATGTTCCGCAACTACGCCCACCGCGCCGAGGTCTTTGTGGCCGAGGTCCAGGCCCTGGCCGACGAGGGAGGGCTGGCCTGATGAATGCGGTGCTGCAGACCCTGCGCGACCGCCTGGCTGGCCTGTTCCGCCGCGGCGAGAGCGGTGGCGAGGTGCCGGTGCGCGACTGGGTCAGCGTGTCCGCGGGCCAGCCCACGCGCCTGTCCAATTTCGATATCACCCTGGTCTGGGTGGTGCTGTGCCTGCTGGCCCTGGGCCTGCTGATGGTCTATTCGGCCTCCATCGCCCTGCCGGACAACCCCAAGTTCGCCAAGTACCTGCCCACGCATTTTCTGGTCCGTCATGTGGTGGCCATCAGCCTGGCCTTGCTGGCGGCCCTGGTGGTGGTGCAGGTGCCCGTGTCCGTGTGGGAGCGGGCAGCGCCCTGGTTCTTCGTGCTGGCCCTGGTGCTGCTCATCATTGTGCTGATCCCGGGCGTGGGCAAGGGCGTGAATGGCGCCCGCCGTTGGCTGCCCCTGGGGGTGATGAACTTCCAGCCCTCGGAGCTGGCCAAGCTGGCCATCGCCATGTATGCGGCCAGCTATATGGTGCGCAAGATGGACGTGAAGGAGAACTTCTTCCGCGCCGTCTGGCCCATGGTGGTGGCGCTGGGCGTGGTGGGCGTGCTGCTGCTGGCCGAGCCGGACATGGGTGCCTTCATGGTGATCGCGGCCATCGCCATGGGCATCCTCTTCCTGGGCGGTGTGAACGGCCGCATGTTCTTCCTGATCGTGGCGGTGCTGGTGGGGGCCTTTGTGCTGATGATCACCTTCAGCGAGTTCCGCCGCGAGCGCATCTTTGCCTACCTCAATCCCTGGGACGAGAAGTACGCCCAGGGCAAGGCCTACCAGCTGACGCACTCGCTGATCGCCTTTGGCCGCGGGGAGCTCTTCGGCCAGGGCCTGGGCGGCAGCGTGGAAAAACTGCACTACCTGCCCGAGGCCCATACCGACTTTCTGCTGGCCGTGATCGGCGAGGAGCTGGGGCTGGTGGGCGTGGCCATCGTCATCTGCGCCTTCTTCTGGCTCTCGCGCCGGCTCTTTCACATCGGCCGCCAGGCCGTGGCGCTGGACCGCGTATTCGCCGGCCTCTATGCCCAGGGCATCGGCATCTGGGTGGGCGGCCAGGCCTTCATCAATATGGGCGTGAACCTGGGGGCCCTGCCCACCAAGGGCCTGACCTTGCCGCTGATGAGCTTCGGCGGCTCGGCCATCCTGATGAACTGCATCGCGCTGGCCATCTGCCTGCGCATTGATATCGAGAACCGCCAGCTCATGCGGGGAGGTCGCGCGTGAGCACGAAGCATCTGGTCATCATGGCCGCCGGCACCGGCGGCCACCTCATTCCCGGCCTGGCGGTCGCGGAGGAAATGAAGCGTCGCGGCTGGAGCGTGTCCTGGGTGGGCACCGAGTCGGGCATGGAGAACAAGCTGGTGCCGCCCAGCGGCATCCCGCTGGACCGCCTGGCCTTTGCCGGCCTGCGCGGCAAGGGGCACGTGCACATGCTGCGCGGCCTGGTGGGCCTGGTGCGCGCCTTCATCCAGGCGCGCCAGGTCTTTGTGACGCGCAGCGCCGATGCGGTGCTGGGCATGGGCGGCTATGTCTGCTTCCCCGGCGGTCTGATGGCCTGGCTGATGCGCCGCCCCCTGATGCTGGTGAATGCCGACGCGGCCATGCTGATGTCCAACCAGGCGCTCAAGGGCATGGCGCGCAAGATCGCCTTCGGCTTTGACGGCTCGGCCGCGGCCTCCACGCCCAAGGCCGTGGTGACCGGCAATCCGGTGCGCGCCGAGATCGAAGCCCTGCCTCTGCCGGCCGAGCGCTATGCCGGCCGCACTGGCCCCTTGCGTTTGCTGGTGGTGGGGGGCTCCCTGGGGGCGCGGGCCATCAACGAGGTGATTCCCAAGATGCTGGCCCTGTGGCCGGATGCGGCGACCCGGCCCCAGGTGGTGCATCAGGCGGGTCAGGCGAACTTGAGCGCGGTGCAGGCGGCCTATCAGGTGGCCGGCATCAAGACCGGAGACGAGGTCCAGATCCTGCCCTTCATCGAGGATATGTCGGGCCAGCTGGCCGCGGCCGATCTGATCATCTGCCGCGCTGGCGCGGTGACGGTCAGCGAGCTCTGCGCCGCCGGCCTGCCCAGCGTGCTGGTGCCCCTGGTGGTGAGCACCACCAGCCACCAGCGCGACAACGCCCGCTTCATGGCCCAGCATGGCGCGGCCCTGCATCTGCCCCAGCCCGAGCTCAACCCCGAAGGTCTGCTGGCCCTGCTGCAGGGCCTGGACCGGAGCCAGCTGCAGGCCATGGGCGAGAAGGCCCGGGCCCTGGCCCGTCCGCGCGCCGCGGCCCGTGTGGCCGATGAAATCGAAGGAATGATGAAATGAGCCACGCAGCGCAGGGCCGCCCCAAGCAAGTGGCCATCCCCTTGGGGGATCGGCCGACGTACCCGTCGGACGAGGGGCAGACATGAAACACGCCGTCAAACACATCCACTTCGTAGGCATAGGCGGGGCCGGCATGAGCGGCATCGCCGAGATCCTGCACAACCTGGGCTACACGGTCTCGGGTTCGGACCAGGGCGCCAGCAGCACCACGGAGCGCCTGGCCTCGCTGGGCCTCAAGGTCTTCATCGGCCACGCGCCCGAGCACATTGCCGGCGCCCAGGCCGTGGTGACCTCCACCGCGGTCAAGACCGACAACCCCGAGGTGATCGCGGCGCGCGCCGCGCGCATCCCCGTGGTGCCGCGCGCCGTGATGCTGGCCGAGCTGATGCGCCTGAAGAACGGCATCGCGATCGCCGGCACCCATGGCAAGACCACCACCACCTCCCTGGTGACCTCGGTGCTGGCCGAGGCGGGCCTGGACCCCACCTTCGTGATCGGCGGCAAGCTCAATAGCGCGGGCGCCAATTCGCGTCTGGGGCAGGGCGACCACATCGTGGTGGAGGCCGATGAGAGCGATGCCTCCTTCCTGAACTTGCTGCCCATGATGGCCGTCGTCACCAATATCGACGCCGACCATATGGACACCTATGGTCATGACTTCGCGCGGCTGAAGCAGGCCTTTGTGGACTTTCTGCACCGCATGCCCTTCTACGGCGCGGCCGTGGTCTGTGGTGACGATCCGGGCGTGCATTCCATCATGCCCCTGATCTCGCGCCCGGTGATCAGCTATGGCTTCGCCGAAGACAATCTGGTACGCGCCGTGGATGTGCAGGCCCTGGCCGGCGGCCAGATGCGTTTCACCGCCCGCCGCCCCGGCCTGGCCGATCTCAAGATCACGCTCAATCTGCCCGGCGTCCACAATGTGCTGAATGCATTGGCGGCGATTGCCGTGGCGACCGAGCTGGAAGTCCCCGACGCCCCCATCGTGGCGGCCCTTGCCAAGTTCGACGGCGTGGGCCGGCGCTTCCAGCGCTATGGCGAGCTGCCGGCGGCCCAGGGCGGACACTTCACCCTGGTGGACGACTACGGCCACCACCCGGTGGAAATGGCGGCGGTGCTCTCGGCCGCGCGCGGCGCCTTCCCGGGCCGCCGCCTGGTGCTGGCCTTCCAGCCGCACCGCTACACCCGCACCCGCGACTGCTTCGAGGACTTCGTCAAGGTGATCTCCACGGCCGATGCCGTGCTGCTCACCGAGGTCTATGCCGCCGGCGAAGCGCCCATCGTGGCGGCCGACGGCCGCGCCCTGGCTCGGGCCCTGCGCGTGGCAGGCAAGGTGGAACCGCTCTTTGTAGAAGACGTGGCCAGCCTGCCGCGCACCATTGCCGAGCAGGCCCGCGACGGCGATGTGGTGATCGTGATGGGTGCCGGCTCCATTGGCGCGGTGCCGGCTGCCACCGTGGAGTTGCTGAAATGAAGCTCGATCTGAACATCGATCCCCAGGCCCTGGGCAAGGTGGCTGTGCTGATGGGCGGCAGCTCCGCCGAACGCGAGGTCTCGCTCACCATGTCCGGCCCCGGCGTGCTGGCCGCGCTGCGCCAGGAAGGCGTGGACGCCCATGCCTTCGACCCGGCCGAGCGCAGCCTGCAGGAGCTCAAGACCGAAGGCTTTGCGCGCTGCTTCATCGCCCTGCATGGCCGCGGTGGTGAGGACGGCACGGTCCAGGGTGCGCTGGAATGCCTGGGCATCCCCTACACCGGCTCCGGCGTGATGGCCTCCAGCATCGCCATGGACAAGATCACCACCAAGCGCGTCTGGCTCAGCGATCAGCTGCCTACGCCGCGCTGGGTGAGCTTGCGCAGCGATGCGCTGACGCGTGAGCGCGTGATCACGGTGCCGGACGAGCTGGGCCTGCCCGTTTTCGTCAAGCCGCCGCACGAGGGCTCCAGCATCGGCGCCAGCAAGGTGACGGGCTACTCCCAGATGCAGGCCGCCGTGGAGCTGGCCGCGCGCCACGACCGCGAGGTGCTGTGCGAGGAGTTCATCGAGGGCGAGGAGTTGACCTGCCCGGTGCTGGGCGAGGGCGACGCCGCCTTTGCCTTGCCGGTGGTGCGCATCCGCGCCCCCGAGGGCGACTACGACTACCAGAACAAGTACTTCACCGATGTCGTGAAGTACGACTGCCCCAGTGGCCTGGACCCGGCCCTGGAGCAGGAGGTCCAGGCCCTGGTGCTGCGTGCCTACCGCCTGCTGGGCTGCCGCGGCTGGGGCCGCGCCGACCTGATGCTGCGCAAGCGCGACAACAAGCCCTTCCTGCTGGAGATGAACACCTCGCCGGGCATGACCTCGCACTCCCTGGTGCCCATCTCGGCCGCTGCGGCGGGTATCTCCTACTCCAAGCTTTGCCTGTGGTTGCTGTCCCAGGCCCGCCTGGATCGGACTGCCTGAGGAACCAGGTCGCCGCCCCACCATGAACACGCCTGCCGCCGCCACCCCGCTGCCGCCCGACGTCCGCCTGATGAATGGCGTGACGGCGCTGCTGCTGGCCGGGTTGCTGCTGGCAGCCCTGGGTCTGGGCGTGCACAAGCTGATGCGCCTGCCAGCCTTCAATATCCGCCACATCCAGGTGGAGGGCGAGGTGGCGCGCAACAGTGTGGCCTCGCTGCGTGCCAATGCCTTGTCCCACCTGTCGGGCACCTTCCTCAGCATGAGCCTGCGCCAGACGCGGCAAGCCTTTGAGGATGTGCCCTGGGTGCGGCGCGCCGAGGTCCAGCGTGTCTGGCCCAACCGGCTCCGGGTCCGCCTGGAGGAGCACAAGCCGGCGGCCTACTGGGAAGAGAAGGCCGATGGCGCCGATGCGGGCAGCGAGGCCAGTGCCGGGCGCGCCCTGGTCAACAGCTTTGGCGAGGTCTTCGAGGCCAATCTGGGCGATGTGGAAGACGAGGACCTGCCCGTGCTGGCAGGCCCGGCCGGCAGCTCGGAGCGCATGCTCTCCATGTGGCGCCAGCTCCAGGCGAGCAGCGCCCATCTGGGACAGAGCGTGCAACGTCTTGACCTGTCCGGGCGCGGCTCATGGCGGCTCAGTCTGGATCAGGGGGCGGTGATTGAACTGGGGCGGGGCGAGGAGGCCGAGGTGGTGCAGCGCTATGCGCAGTTCGTGGCCACCCTGAGCCAGCTCACCTCACGATTCCAGACTCCGCTGCTGGCGGCCGACCTGCGCCATGCCGAGGGATATGCAGTGCGCCTGCGCGGAATATCGACGACGACACCGAGCCCGACCAAGGGGCCGGTCAAAAAACGCTGAGGGATTTATGGCCAAGGAATACAAGGATTTGGTCGTTGGGCTGGATATCGGCACCGCCAAGATCATGGCGGTGGTGGCCGAAGTCCTGGGCAACGGGGAATTGCGCATCGCCGGCCTGGGGGTGGCGCCCTCGCACGGGCTCAAGCGCGGTGTGGTGGTGAATATCGATGCCACCGTGCAGTCCATCCAGCAGGCTCTCAAAGAGGCCGAAATGATGGCCGACTGCAAGATTTCCCGGGTTTTCACCGGGATCACCGGCAGCCATATCCGCGGCCAGAACTCCACCGGCATGGTGATCGTGCGCGACAAGGAGGTCACGCCGGTGGATGTGGCGCGCGTGGTCGAAACCGCCAAGGCCATCAATATCCCCAATGACCAGCGCCTGCTTTTGGTTGAGCCGCAGGAATTCGTGATCGATGGGCATGAGGTCAAGGAACCCATCGGCATGAGCGGCGGGCGCCTGGAGGTCAAGGTCCATATCGTGACCGGCGCCCAAAGCGCGGCCGAAAACATCGTCAAATGCGTGCGCCGCTGCGGCCTGGAAGTGGATCAGCTGGTGCTCAATCCCAGCGCCTCCAGCGCCGCCGCCCTCACCGCCGACGAGCGCGACCTGGGCGTGGCCGTGGTCGATATCGGCGCCGGCACCACCGACGTGGCCATCTTCACCGGCGGCTCCATCCGCCATACCGCCGTCATTCCCATCGCCGGTGACCTCATCACCAGCGATATCGCCATGGCTCTGCGCACCCCGACCAAGGATGCCGAGGAGATCAAGGTCGAACACGGCGTGGCCAAGCAGCTGCTGGCCGATCCCGCCGATCAGGTGGAAGTGCCGGGTTTGGGCGACCGCGCGCCGCGCATGCTTTCAAAACAAGCACTTGCAGGAGTTATTGAACCCAGAGTCGAGGAAATCTTCTCGCTGGTTCATCAGGTAATTCGGGAAAGTGGCTATGAGGAACTGCTGTCCTCCGGAATTGTTTTGACCGGTGGCTCGGCGGTGATGCCGGGCATGGTGGAACTGGCCGAGGACATATTCCTCAAACCGGTGCGCCGCGGTAACCCGACCTATAGCGGGGCGCTCTTCGACATGGTTTCCAACCCGCGTTCGGCCACCGTCATGGGCCTGCTCGAAGAGGCCCGGCTCTCACGCACCCGGGGCTTGAAGGCGGCACAACAGGCAGGCTCGGTGAAAACCATTCTGGGGCGTGCCAAGGACTGGTTTTTGGGTAATTTCTGAGGCGCCTTGCGCGCACTGTGGCGTTGAGCCCGAAACATACGGGACGTAACGCAAAAAAAGGGGTCTTCCCTGTAGTTTTTAACGGCTGGCAACTGCACAATTGCTGAAGGAGGTATGCTATGGCGATCGAGATGATCGAGGAGTTTGATCAAGGTACCCAGATCAAGGTGATCGGGGTTGGTGGTGGCGGCGGCAACGCGGTTGACCACATGATTGCCCAAGGGGTGCAAGGCGTTGAATTCATCTGCGCCAATACCGACGCCCAAGCTCTGAATCGTTCCAAGGCCGACCAGCTGCTGCAGTTGGGCACCACCGGTCTGGGCGCTGGTGCCAAGCCCGAGATGGGCAAGGCCGCGGCCGAGGAGGCCGAAGCCCGCATCCGCGAATCCATCCAGGGCGCGAACATGCTCTTCATCACCGCCGGCATGGGCGGTGGCACCGGTACCGGCGCCGCCCCCGTGATTGCCCGCGTGGCCAAGGAGATGGGCATCCTGACCGTGGGCGTGGTGACCAAGCCCTTCGAATTCGAGGGCAACCGTCGCTCCAAGGCCGCCGATGCCGGCATGGCCGAGCTGGAAGCCAATGTCGACTCCCTGATCTTCGTGCTGAACTACAAGATGCTGGATGTGATGGGCGACGACGTCACCCAGGACCAGGCTTTCGCGCATGCCAACGACGTGCTGCGGAATGCCGTGGGTGGCATCTCCGACATCATCCACATGCCTGGCCTGGTGAACGTCGACTTCGAAGACGTCAAGACCGTGATGAGCGAACCCGGCAAGGCCATGATGGGCACGGCCGTGGCCGGTGGCCCGGATCGCGCCACCAAGGCGGCGGAAGCGGCCGTGGCCTGCCCGCTGCTGGAGGGTATCGATCTGTCGGGCGCGCGCGGCGTGCTGGTGCTGATCGCGGCCAATCGCAACACCTTCAAGCTGTCCGAGAGCCGCAACGCGATGAATGCCATCAAGCGTTACGCTTCGGAAGAGGCCCACATCATTTACGGCACGGCCTATGACGAGAGCCTGGGCGACCAGCTGCGCGTCACCGTGATCGCCACCGGTCTGGCCAGCCAGCGTGCCCGTGCCCAGGCTCCGCTGCAGGTGGTGCAGCCGGCCGCCCAGCTGCGCACCGGTACCGACAATCTGCCGGTGCTGAACCAGGCTGTGGCCATGTCTGCCGCTGCGACCACCGTTGGCGTGGCGGCGGCCGGTGGCAGCGACTTTGGCGGCATGAGCGTGCCCAGCGTCTGGCGCCATGGTCGCACCGCCGCGGCCAAGGTGGAGGCCCTGTCCTCCAACGGCATGGACGAGATCGAGATCCCGGCCTTCCTGCGCAAGCAGGCGGACTGAGGACCGAGCCGAGAACCGAGCCGGCGCGTCAAGCGCCGCTCGCTTCGACAAGCCCGGGGACTCGGCCAGCCGCTGACGGTTCCCAGGCCGGTCAAGCCCGTCGGGCAGCGATTCCTCCTTCTCGCTGCCGGACGGGCTTGTTGCATTTGTGCGCCGCTCGGTGCGCGGCACGATAGCCAGGGCGTCCCGACGCGGGCAGACTTCCGAGCGTCGGACCCCGCGCGGGTCGGGCCTCCATAACAACAGTTGAGCTCGGATGGGTCCGCAACCGCAATTGCTGTCACTGCCGCGTCTGTGTCTGCTCCTGCTTCTGGCTTTTTTCAGCTTCCTGGCTTGTGCCCAGGCACAGCGGCTGGGATTGCCCGAGGAGACGGCGCGCAATGCGGGCGAACGTGCGACCAGCGCTCAGCTGGCGGTCTCCGATTGGAGCCGTGACGATCTGCGCCACTGGTGGGCGGAGCTGCGCGCCATGGACGGCAGCCAAGGCGCCTTGCCCCCGGCCCTGCAGCCGCCGGTGGAGCCAGCGGCCTGGTCGCCCGTGAGGCTGCCCGACGTCAAGCAGCGCAGTGCCAGCGGCGGTCGTCTGGAGGACGAGTCGCGGTTCCAGATGCGCTGGTACCGCTTCAGCTATATGCCACCCGAGGGGCGCTGGCCCACCAGCGTGGCGCTCTATATGCCTCGGGTGGTGGGCATGGCCGCCGCAGTGCTGGTGCGCACCGAGGAGGGCTGGCGCCCTGTCTTTGACAACCAGAGCGGCGCCCGGGAGCAGTGGGTGCGTCCGCTGTGGGCCGTGTTCCCCGGCGCCTTCACCGAGAAGCAGGGCGCTCGCGCCATCGAGGTCATCGTGGCGGTGCCGGTGCTGGAGGGCAGCTTCTTCTCCGTGTCCACGGCCTGGCTGGGCGCGCGCGAGGACCTGGAGCCGCTGCACGATGCGCGCTGGGCGCTGCAGATCGGTGTGCCTCAGGCCACGGGCATGCTGCTGGTGGTGCTGGGCCTGTTTGCCTTCACGCTCTGGCTGCAGCGGCGCGAGGAGCCCGCCTATCTGCTCTTTGCGCTGGCGGCCGTGGCCTGGCTGGTGCGCAATCTGCATTACCACGTGGATCTGCCCAGCACCCGCCTGGGCCTGGAGTGGTTCTGGTGGCTGACCCATGCTTCCATGTCCTGGGTCATGCTGCTCACCTTTGTATTTGCCCTGCGCTTTGCCAGACGGGGGGCGCCGCGC
Organism: Roseateles sp.; assembly: GCF_046300915.1. Lineage (GTDB taxonomy): Bacteria > Pseudomonadota > Gammaproteobacteria > Burkholderiales > Burkholderiaceae_C > Kinneretia. The sequence goes on from NZ_JBKCLH010000164.1 coordinate 29,429, forward strand.
TTCGAGCGTCTGATGGCCGGCTTCGTGCTCCTCAGCAGCGCGTTGACCATGCCGGTGGTCGTGGACTTTCTCGATCCCTTGGTGCTGCAGCATATGGTGAATGCGCTGGTGGGCACCGTGGGCACGGCCTTCGTCACCCTGGTGGCCCTGCGTGATGGCAGTCGCGAATTGCGCCTGATCGCGGCGGCCCTGGCCCTGGGGCTGCTGCTGGGCATCCATGACCTGGGCCTGCTGGCTGGCTGGGGCTGGAGCGAGCACATCTACCTGATGCCCTTTGCCACCCTGGTGATCGTGGGCAGCTTTCTCTATGCGGTGCAGCAGCGCTTTCTGGGTGCGCTGCGCCAGGTCGAGCATGCCAATGACCAACTGGCCCAGCGTCTGGCGGAGCAGGGGGCCCAGCTGCAGACTCAGCATGAGCGTCTGTCCGAGGCCGAGCGTCAGCAGGCCCTGCTGCTGGAGCGTCAGCGTCTGATGCAGGACATGCACGATGGCCTGGGCAGCTCCCTGCTCTCGGCCATGGTGGCGGTGGAGCAGGGCTCCATGCAGCAGGAGCAGGTGGTGGCGGTACTTCGTGAGTGCGTGGACGACTTGCGCCTGGTGATCGACTCGCTGGAACCCGTGGGCCATGATCTGGTGTCCCTGCTGGCCACCATGCGCTACCGCCTGGGCAAGCGCCTGCAGGCCGGCGGTCTGATGCTGGAGTGGGATGTGCAGGACCTGCCGCCTCTGGAGTGGCTGGAGCCGCCCGATGCCCTGCATGTGCTGCGCCTGCTGCAGGAGGCGCTGAACAATGTGCTCAAGCATGCGCGCGCCTCGCGGGTGCGCATTGCTACACGGGATCTGGGCAGCAAGGTCGAGATCCGCGTGGAGGACGATGGCCAGGGCTTTGATCTTGAGACCGCCCAGAAGGGCCGCGGCCTGCGCAGCCAGCAAAAGCGCGCCCAGCGTCTGGGCGGCAGCGTGCATGTGGACAGCCGCCCCGGGCATGGCACCCAGCTGAGCCTGAGGCTGCCGGTGCGGCGGCGCCCGCCCGCGGAAAGCCCGCGCCAGCAAACATCAGGGTAATCACCGACAATAGGCCCATGCTGCAACAGAGAACCCTCAAGTCGCTGACTCGTGCCGTCGGCGTGGGCATTCACAGCGGCCAGAAGGTCGAGATGACCCTGCGCCCGGCCGCACCCGATACCGGCATCGTCTTCCGTCGCGTGGACCTCAACACGCCGGTGGACATCCCGGTGCGTGCCGACACCGTGTGCGACACCCGCATGGCCACGACGGTCAGCCCCGGTGGCGACCCCGGTGCGCCCAAGGTGCAGACCATCGAGCATCTGCTCTCCGCCTGCGCCGGCCTTGGCATTGACAATCTCTATGTGGACATCAGCGCCGACGAGGTCCCCATCCTCGACGGCTCTGCCGCCAGCTACGTCTACCTGCTGCAAAGCGCCGGCATCGAGCTGCAGAGGGCGCCCAAGAAGTTTCTGCGCGTGAAGAAGACGGTGGAAGTGCGCCAGGGCGAGGGCAAGCGCCTGATGTGGGCCCGCCTGGAGCCCCACCATGGCTACACCCTGAGCTTCCAGATCGAGTTCGACAACCCTGCGGTGGCGGCCACCGGCCAGCACTTTGTCTTTGACATGGGCTCGGGCCAGTACAAGAAGCAGATCGCCCGTGCCCGCACCTTCGGCATGACCAGCGATATCGAGCTGATGCGCAGCCGCGGCCTGACCCTGGGCGGTTCCATGGACAATGCCATCGTGGTGGACGACTACCGCGTGCTCAACGCCGACGGCTTGCGCTACGACGACGAGTTCGTGAAGCACAAGATCCTGGATGCCATCGGCGATATGCATGTGGCGGGCCATCCCCTGCTGGCGGCCTACACCTCCTTCAAGGGCGGTCACGCCCTGAACAACAAGTTGCTGCGCGCCCTGCTGGCCGATAGCGAGGCCTGGGAGATCGTCAGCTTCGAGGACGAGAAACAGGCCCCCGCCGGCTTTGCGGAGCTGGCACCCGCCTGGTAGGCACGGCGATACTGCACGCCATGCTGATCTTCCGTCTCGTCGTGGGCCTGCTGCTGTTCGCAGGCATTCTCTGCTTTGCGATGTATATCGCCACACGCCAGCCCCAGTGGCTGCGCCGCGGCATCCTGATCGTCAAGTGGACGGTGCTGGCGGGCCTGGGCTTTTTTGCGGTGCTGATCCTGGAGCGGCTGGCGCTCATGCTCTGAGCGCTGGCGTGCCGGCTCAGCGCTCCTCGGCCCCGCCCTCCACATCCAGGGCCTGCAGCTGCACCAGGCGCTGGTAGATGCCGCCCTCGTGCGCCATCAGGGACTCGTGCGTGCCCAGCTCGGCCAGATGGCCGTGGTTGAGCACCACGATCTGGTCGGCCGCGCGTATGGTGGAGAGCCGGTGCGCGATGGCCACCACCGTGACCCGGCCGCGCAGGGTCTCCAGGGCTTCGCTGATCACGCGCTCGGTGGCGCTGTCGATGTTGGAGGTAGCCTCGTCCAGGAAGAGCACGGTGGGCGCTCCGGCCAGGGCGCGCGCCATGGCGATCAGCTGCTTCTGGCCGGTGGACACGCGCGCGCCGCCCTCGCCCAGCGGCGTGTCATAGCCCTGGGGCAGGGCCTCGATGAACTCGTGCACGCGCGCGGCGCGGGCCGCCGCGATCAGCTCGCCCTCAGGAATGGGGCGGCCCATGGCGATGTTCTCGCGCGCGCTGGCGGCCAGCAGATAGGGCTCCTGCGGCACCAGGCCCACGCGCTCGCGAAACACCGTGTCCGGGATGCGCGCCAGCGGGTGCGCGTCGATCTCGATGCTCCCGCTCTGCGGCGCAGAGAAGCGCAGCAGCAGGGACAGCAGGGTGGACTTGCCGCTGCCCGTGTGGCCCACGATGCCCACAAAGCTGCCGGCCGGGAAGTCCAGGTTCAGATCGTGCAGAACCGGCCGGGCGGGGTCGTAGCCAAAGCTCAGCGAGGCGATGCGGATATGGCCGTGCTCGATGCGTCGCTGGGCGTCGGACTCCAGCACGCTCTCATGCTCCTGCAGCAGGCTGCGCACCCGCGCCGCTGCCACCATGGCCTGCTGCAGCTGGCCGAACTGCAGGGTGATCTGGATCAGCGGTTCCACCACGCGGGCGATATAGCCCAGGAAGGCGTAGAGCAGGCCCACCTCCACGGCCGCCAGTGCCACGCCACCCGCGCTCGCCTGGCGCTGGCCGAAGCCCCAGACCAGGCCCACCACCAGCAGCACATTCAGCAGATCCAGGGCCGGGCGCAGCAGCCAGGCATTGGCGCGCAGCTCGTCCATGCGGGCCTTGAGCTGGCGGTTGTTGGTCTGGGCGAAGCGCGCCGCAAAGCGCGTGGCCGCGCCGGCCGCCTGCAGCACGGCCATGCCGGCCACGCTCTCGGCCATCTGGGCATTGATGTCGCTGCGCAGCTGGCGCGAGCGCGCCACCGCCGCACCCGAGAAGCGCTGGTAGAGCCAGATGATGAGCAGCATGGCCGGCACCAGGGTGGCCACGATCAGCATCAGGCGCCAGTCCAGCCAGGCCATGGCGATCATGGAGCCCAGCACCACGATGCTGGAATCCAGCATCACATAGAGCACCTGGCGGTAGAGCTGGTTCACCGCCTCGGTGTCATTGGTCACGCGGCTGACCAGCTGGCCGGTGATGGCCTTGTCGAAGAAGGCCATGGGCAGGTTGAGCACATGGGCGTAGACGCGCTCGCGCAGGCGCAGCACCGAGCGCCGCGCAATGCCCGCCATGCGCGCCAGCTGGCCGTAACGTATCCAGCTGGCCACCCAGCCCGAGAGCAGCAGGGCCAGCAACAGGCCGCCCATGGCCCCCAGATCCAGCTGGCGCGGCAGCAGATAGTGGTCGATGAAGTACTTGCCGATGATGGGGCCCAAGGCCTCCAGGCCCGCGGCCAGGACCAGCCACAGCACGCCACGCAGCAGCTGGGGGCGCTCGCCCCGGGCCGATTCCAGCAGCAGGCCCACCGCACGCCAGGGCTTCTCCTGGTCCGGCTTCTCGTTCTCAGGCCGCGTCAAGGCTGGCCTCCAGTTGTTGATAGCGCCACTGCGTGGCATACCAGCCGGCGGCGGCCAGCAGGCTCTCGTGCGTGCCGCGCTCGGCCACATGGCCCTGGCGCAGCACCAGGATCTGGTCGGCCTCCATCACGGCCGAGAGCCGGTGGCTGACGATGATGACGCAGCGCTCCGGCCGTTCGCGGCGCAGGGCACGCAGATGCGCCAGGATCTGGGTCTCGGTGCCGGTGTCCACGGCCGAGAGCGCATCGTCCAGCAGCAGGATGGGCGCCTCGCTGAGCAGGGCGCGGGCAATGGCCACGCGCTGGCGCTGGCCGCCCGAGAGCGTCACGCCGCGCTCGCCCACCACGGTCTCGTAGCCCTGGGGCAGGCGCAGGATGTCCTCGTGCACCGCGGCCAGACGGGCGGCCTGCTCGATCTGCTCGCGCGTGGCTCCGGGCCGGGCCAGGGCAATGTTCTCGGCCACCGAGGCCGAGAACAGGAAGGGCTCCTGCGGCACCCAGGCGATGGCGGCGCGCAAGGCCTCCAGCCGGTATTCGGGCAAGACCCGACCCCCGAGACTGATGTGGCCCGCATCGGGCTCGTGCTGGCGCAGCAGCAGGCGCAGCAGGCTGGACTTGCCCGCGCCCGTGGGCCCCACCAGGCCCAGGGTCTGGCCCGGCGCCAGGCTCAGGCTCACGCCGGCCAGGGCGGCGCGGGCCGGTTTGGCCGGTTTGGCGGGATCGCTCTCGCCCTCGGCGGGCGCGGTGGGCGGGTAGCTGAAGCCCACCTCCTCCAGCACCAGGGCGCCGGGGGGCTGGGGCAGCTCGGCGCGGCCGGCGTCATCCAGGGTCAGGGGCGCGGCCAGCACCGGGCCCAGACGGCCCCAGGCGGCGCGCCCGCGCTCCAGCAGGGACAGCACCCAGCCCGCGGCGAACATGGGCCAGATCAGCTGGCCCAGATACATGGTGAAGGCCGTCAGTTGGCCGATGCTCAGCTCCTCGCTGGCCACCAGCCAGCCGCCCAGGCCCAGGGCGATGGTCATGGCGGCGGTCAGGCTCATGCCCACGGCGGGTTCGTAGGCGGCCTCCCAGCGCTGTGCCTGGTAGCTGGCCTCGCCCGCGCTGTCGGCCAGGCTGGCGAACTGCGCGCTGCTGCGCGGCAGCAGGCCCAGGGCGCGCAGCGTGCGCACGCCGGCCAGGCCCTCCTGCACATGCTGGTTCATCAGCGAGAAACGGTCCAGAGAGCTCTTCCAGGCCTGGTGCACGCGCTCCGAGATGAACCAGAAGGCCAGGGCCATCAGGGGAAAGGGCAGCAGGGCGGCCAGGCCCAGGCGCCAGTCCACGCCCAGGGTCATCATCGAGAGCACCAGCAGCAGGGTGAGGGTGCCGTCAAAGGCGGCCAGCAAGGCCTCGCCCGCGGCCAGCTCCACGGCATCCACATCATTGGTGGCCAGGGCCATCAGATCGCCGGTGCGCTTGGCCTGGAAGAAGCTTGGGCCCTGCAGGCTCAGGCGCTCATAGAGCTGCAAGCGCAGCTGACGGCCCAGCTTGTAGGCCGCGCCAAAGAGGGCGATGCGCCAGCCCACCCGCATCAGAGAGATGGCCGCCCCCGCACCCACCAGCAGGCCCAGCTCGCCCAGCAAGTCCTGACCCTGCAGGCGTCCGGCCACCAGGCCGTCCACCACCGCGCCCACCTGGCGCGGGATCCAGACCGTGAGCACCGCGATGCCGGCCAGCATCAGGGCCGAGGCAAGATAGGCGGGCCAGTGCCGGCGCACAAAGCCGGCGATCAGCTGGGTCAGGGTCATGGGGTGGCGGGGCTCGGGGAGCGCTGATTGTGCCAAGATCCGCGCAGCGGATTGGCAGCAGACCAAGGTGGCAGAGATGGCGAATGAGCTGATGAACACGCAGGTCGAGCAGGCCTGGACCCTGCACGCCGAGCAGCCCGAGGCCGCGGCCGCGCTGCTGCGGCCAACGGCGGCCGACCTGGCGCAGGCCAGCGCCGAGCAACAGCAGGCCTGGCTGCGCGCGGCCGAGCATGTGCTGCTGGGGCATCTGGCCGACGCCGTGGGCTTGGCGGCCCTGCTCAATGCCATGCCCGCCGACCAGACGGCGCGCGCCCGTGCCGCCATCGTCCTGGCGCAGTCACCCCAGGCGGAGCCTGAGTGGCAAGACCTGCCCCCGGCCGAGCGGATACGCGCCGCCTACAACGCCGTGCTGGCGCTCAGCCGTGCGCGCGACTTTGCGGCCATGAGCTCATTGATGGATCGTTGCCAAGCCTGGGCCCAGTCGGATGCGGCAAGTGCTCGCGCCTGGGCGGCTACGGCCAATAACGTGGCGGGGGACCTGCGCTACTACCTGGCCGTGGGCGACGTGGAGGCGGCCGTGACTATGGTGGACGCCGCGCAGCGCGCCCGCAGCGCCTGGCAGCAGGCCGGGGGCTGGCTGGAGGTGGAGCGGGCCGACTGGCAGCTGGCCATGTGCGCCGCCGCGGCCGGCCAGGGGGCGCTTGCCCTGCAGGCGGCGCAGGATTGCGTGCGCGCCTGCCTGGCCAACGAGGCCGATGACTACGAGCATTGCTTTGCCTACGAGGCCCTGGGGCGTGCGGCAGTGGCGGCTGGCGACGGGGCCCTGGCCCGCCAGGCGCATGCCCGCATGGCCGAGCGGGTGCTGTTCTTGACGGAGGCAGACCGCCGCTATGCCGACAGCTGTCTGCTCGCGCTGGAATCGCTGATCGCACGCCTGGGCGTCTGAGTCCGCGACCTCGGGCCGCTTGTGGCCGGATTCCGACGCTGACCAGGGAAAGTACCAGGGCGTTTCATTTCGGGTCGATCGTGCGCGTGGCGCCCAGTCGCAAATCCGCCCATGAGCATGCTGCAGTGCGGCAAATCAATAACTTAGCGGAGTATGTGCAACCGTTTGCGCCTTTGCGCAAATATCTAAAGTTGTTTGCGCAAAATTTGCGGGCATTTGCTAAGGGCCGACCCTGAAATACCGGGGTGCGTGGGGTTTGAGTGGCCCATGCCACCCCCGTGTTTGCGGTGTGACAAACAGTCATATTCAAACGCTAGCATCGCGCCGTTGCCGCCTTGAGAGGCACTTGCAAGCTCATGATTTATCTGAGCTTTTGTGAACTGGCCGGTCCGGCGAGCGTTTGGCATTCCCCTTCTCAGAACCACTCACATGAAACTCAAACCCCTTGCATTCCTGCTGGCCGCGGCATTTGCCGCGCCGGGCGCCATGGCCTCTGCAAACGGTGTTGTCATAAGCCAGGTTTTTGGTGGTGGTGGCAATGCAGGCGCAGTTTTGAAGAGCGATTTCATTGAGCTGTTCAATGCCGGCAGCACGGCGGTCAATCTGAAGGGCTGGTCCCTGCAGTACGGCTCGGCCAGTGGTCTGATCGGCGGCCAGACCAGCCAGATCGCCAAGCTCTCGGACAGCGACCTGATGCTGGCCCCGGGCCGCTATCTGCTGGTCAAGGGCGCCGATGGCGCCAACGGCACCCAGAACCTGCCGACGCCCGACGTGATCACCACCCTGGCGCTGAGCGGCACCGACGGCAAGATCGCCCTGGTGTCCAGCAGCGCGGCCCTGAACAGCGCCGACCCCAAGGGCGCGGCCACCCTGGTGGACCTGGTGGGCTACGGCACGGCCGCCGCCTTTGAGGGCTCGGGCGCCGCGGGCAAGCTGAGCTCCACCACGGCCGCCATCCGTGCCGGCCAAGGCTGCACCGACAGCGACGACAACAAGACTGACTTCAGCGTCGGCACGCCGGCCCCGCGCAACGCCGCCACCGCCGCTGCCACCTGCAGCGGAAATGGTGGCGGCGGTGGCACCCCGCCCGTGGCCGAGAACCTGTCCATCTTCCAGATCCAGGGCAGCGGCAAGCAGAGCCCGCACAAGGGCAAGACCGTCACCACCAGCGGCGTCGTGACCCATGTGGCGACCAATGGCTTCTATATGCAGGACCGTCTGGGCGATGGCGACAGCGCCACCTCGGACGGCATCTTCGTCTTCACGGGGGCTGCCAACAGCGCCAGCGTGGGCCAGGAGATCAAGCTCACCGCCACGGTGACCGAGTTCGTGGTGGCAGCCGGCAGCGCCGACTCCCAGGCCAATCCCATCACCCAGCTCAACAGCCCCAGCGCGCTGACGGTGCTGAGCAGCGGCCATGCGATCACGCCCACCGAGGTGGATCTGCTGAACCTGGGCAACGGCGGCCTGGAGGCTTTTGAGGGCATGCTGGTCACGCTCAAGGGCCCCTTGACCGTGCAGCAGAACTACTTCCTGGGTCGCTTCGGCCAGCTGACCATGGCCGCCGGCGGCCGCAAGCAGCAGCCCACCAATCTGCACCGCCCCGGCTCGGCGGACGCGCTGAACCTGGCCGCCGAGAACGCGCGCCATATGTTCATCCTGGACGACAACAGCACGGCGCAGAACCCCGATCCCACGCCCTATCTGGGCGAGGGCAATACCGTGCGTGCCGGCGATACCGCGGCCACCCTGACCGGCGTGATCGACCACGGCCTGGCCACCAGCAGCAGCACGGGTGCTGCCATGTTCAAGCTGCAGCCCACCCAGCCCGTGGTCTTTGAGCGCAGCAATGCGCGCATGGCCGCACCGGCTGCTCTGGATGGCAACTACAAGGTGGCCAGCGCCAATGTGCTGAACTACTTCACCACCTTTGTGGACGGCAAGACCGCCAGCGGTCAGAGCGGCCAGGGATGCAGCCTGGGCTCCAGCGTTTCGAGTGCCAACTGCCGCGGCGCCAACAATCTGGCCGAGTTCCAGCGCCAGCAGACCAAGCTGGTGGCCTCGCTCTCGGCCATCAATGCCGATGTGGTGGGTCTGATGGAGATCCAGAACAACGGCGATATGGCGGTGCAGAACCTGGTGGACGCACTCAACGCCAAGCTGGGTGCCAACACCTACAGGGTTGTGCCCAAAGGCAGTCTGGACACGGGGGATGACGCCATCCGCGTGGCCCTGATCTACAAGCCCGCCCGCCTGGGGCTGATCGGCGCGGCCATGTCCGACACCAATGCCGTCAACAACCGCCCCACCTTTGCCCAGGGCTTCCAGGCGCCCAACGGTCAGCGCTTCGCGGTGCTGGTGAATCACTTCAAGTCCAAGGGCAGCTGCCCCAGCGGCGGGGGTGCCGATGCCGACCAAGGCGATGGCCAGGCTTGCTGGAACGATCTGCGTGTGAAGCAGGCCCAGCGTCTGCGCGAGTTCGTGGGCCAGGTGCAGGCCGCGGCTGGCACCCAGGACGCGGTGCTGCTGGGTGACTTCAATGCCTATGCCAAGGAAGACCCCATCCACACCCTGACCCAGGACGGTTTCGTGATCGACCAGGAAGGCCGCTTCGACCCGGCCGCCTACAGCTATGTGTTCGACGGCCTGGCCGGCCGCCTGGACCATGCCCTGGCCACGCCCAGCCTCTCGGCCAAGATCCTGGGTGCGAGCAGCTGGCATATCAATGCCGATGAGCCGCTGATCATCGACTACAACCTGGAGTTCAAGAAGCCGGCCTGCGCCAACTGCGGTCCTGACTACTACAGCGCCACGCCCTACCGCTCCTCCGACCATGATCCGGTGGTGCTGGGCCTGAACCTGGTGAAGTCGGTGCTGGGCACGGCCGGCCGCGACACCCTCGTCGGCACGGCGGGCGACGATGTGATCGAGGGCGGCGCCGGTGCCGACACGCTGACGGGCGGTGCGGGTCGTGACGACTTCGTCTACAACAGCCTGCTGGATGCCGGCGACACCATCACCGACTTCAGCGTGGCTGAAGACCGCCTGGTGCTGAGCAAGCTGCTGCAAGCCATCGGCGTGGCCAGCAGCGACCCCCTGGCTCAGGGCTTTGTGACTTGCAGCATGTCGGGTGCCAATGCCGTGGTCGGCATCGACACCGACGGCGCCGCCGGCCCGGCCAAGAGCCGTCCCCTGCTCATGCTCCGTGGCGTGGCCTGCTCGGCCCTCAACGCCTCCAGCTTCAAGTTCTGATGAGCGCGCTGCGCTCCTAGGAGAAACAGATGATGAACAAGAACATTGCCAAGAAGTCCCTGCTGGCCCTGGCGGCCCTGAGCCTGGCTGGTCTGGCCCAGGCCGCGAGCTACACCTTCAGCGGCAGCATTGAAGATGGTCAGCTCAAGGGCCAGGTCTTCAGCGGGCAGTTCAGTTTTGACGATAGCCAGCTGACTGCGGCTACTGAGTTCCTGATGCTCACATCCCTGCAATTCAGCTTTGCCGGCAAGAGCTATACCCTTGCAGGCGCCGAGCCCGGCTCTGCCTCGGTCAGCTTCATGAATGGCCAGATGCTCGGCCTTGACGCTGTTTACGGCGCCGGCCAGGCCGACAATCTGCTGCTAAGCAGCGGCTTCGGCTTCCCTTACCTGAGCTATGGGACGGCAGGTGGTGACCTTGGTAGCGGCAGCTACAGCATCAGCGCCGTGCCCGAGCCCAGCACCTGGCTGATGAGCCTGGCCGGTCTGCTGGCCGTGGGCGCCGTGGCGCGCCGCCGCAAGGCCGCCGTCTGAGCGTGGCCTGATGCACAGCCCCGGCTGGGTCCGGGGCTCCGATGGATGAGGCCCTGCGGGGCCTCATCGCTTTTAGCGGGGTGGTCAGGCCCTAGGCGGCCTGGACCGGCGCTGCCCTACACTGCCCCGCACCGGGCCGCGGCGGTCCGACATCACATGGGGATTCCGACCTATGCCTCTCGCGAACATTGCTCGTCCCACCTTCTTGCTGCTGGCCCTGCTCAGCGCGTTCTCGGCCACGGCCGCCGACAAGCGGCGCATCGAGAAGGAGGCCGATATCCCGCGCTTCAGCTACAGCATTGCGGAGCCGCTGGAGCGGGTGGTTCGCGACAAGGCCCTGTTTGACAGGACGGCCGGCAAGATGCGCGCCGATATGGAGTCGGTGCTGGCGGCCTATGACATCGCCGACAAGGCCTCGGAGCGTCAGTACCTGGCCTCGCTGATGCAACTGGAGTTCCTGCTGGGCAACTACGAGGCTGCCCTGGCCCTGTCCGAGAAGATGCGCGCGCTGGAAGAGAAGCCCGCCGACAAGCTGCTCTCGGGTCTGCGCCTGCGCGCCATGGTCGCCGCGGTCAAGCAAACGGGCGTGCTCAACACCCCGGCCTATTTCGAGGCCGTGGGTCGTGCCATCCGCAAGGAGCTCGATGGCTATTCCTTTGCCCTGATTTCCAACGACATCAAGAGCTACAAGGCCAGTGCCGAGGTGGCCGGCGAGGGCCGCATCCTGGGCGGCGTGCGCGATGTGCTGCAGGCCACGCTGGACAAGAACGGCGGCGTGCTCAGCTCCGATCTGGCACCGGGCCTGATCAGCGCCCGCTACGCGCTGGAAACCGCCATTCCGCTCAAGCAGACCCTGATCGCGACCTACAGCGCCTACCTGGACCAGCACAAGGTGGAGAAGGCCGACATCTGGGCCGCGCGCAATATCACGCTGCCGGCCAGCGGCAAGTACAGCCCCGTGCGCGTGGCGGTGTGGGACAGCGGCGTGGACACCCAGCTCTTTCCCCAGCAGCTGCTCAAGGACGCCAAGGGCCAGCCCCTGGTGATTGCCTTTGACCTGAACAGCCAGCGCACCCAGGGCGAGCTCTTCCCCATCCCGGCCTTCTACCAGCCCAAGCTGGCGCAGCTGCTGGCACAGAGCAAGGGCTTCTCGGACCTGCAGTCCAATATCGACTCACCGGAAGCCAGCGAGGTGAAGAAGTTCATGTCGGGCCTCAAGCCCGAGGAGTTCAAGCCCGCCATGGAAGGGCTGGGTCTCACCGGCAACTATGCGCATGGCACCCATGTGGCCGGCATCGCGCTGGAGGGCAATCCCTGGGCGCGGCTGGTCACGGCGCGCATCTCCTTTGACTACAAGTTGCAGCCCGACCCTTGCCCCAGCAAGGCTCTGGCCCTGCGCAGTGCCAAGGCCCATCAGGCCTTTGTGGACTTCTTCAAGAAGCACCAGGTGCGGGTGGTCAATATGAGCTGGGGCGGCAGCGTCAAGGCTGGTGAGCAAGCGCTGGAGCTGTGCGGCATCGGCAAGAGCGCCGAGGAGCGCAAGGCGCTGGCGCGCGAGTACTTCGAGATCGAGAAGCGGGCCCTAATCAAGGCATTCGCTAGCGCGCCGGAGATCCTGTTCATCACGGCCGCGGGTAATAGCAACTCGGACTCTTCCTTCGGCGAGTTCATCCCTTCCAGCATCGTGCTGCCCAATCTGCTGACCGTGGGCGCCGTGGACAAGGCCGGGGATGAAGCGCCCTTCACCAGCTACGGCCCCACCGTGGCGGTGCATGCCAATGGCTACCAGGTGGAGAGCTTCCTGCCCGGCGGCTCGCGCGTGGCCTACTCGGGCACCTCGATGGCGGCGCCCAATGTGGCCAATCTGGCGGCCAAGATGCTGGCGGCCAAACCGGCCCTCAAGCCCCAGCAGCTGATTGCGCTGATCAAGTCCACCGCTGAGACCACGGCCGACGGGCGGCGCAAGCTGATCCATCCGGCCAAGGCCATGGCCGCGCTCTAAGCCGCTGTGCCCGGCGGGGGCGGGCTGGCCTTAGTAGGTCCGGCCGCCGCGGAACTGCGCGTGCTGCTTGCGCTGCAGGGTGGCGCTCTTGCTCATGGCCTCGAAGGACACGCGCGCATGCGCATGCATGATGGCGATGCCCAACGCATCGGCCGCGTCCTTGCCGGGCTCGCCCGGCAGATTGAGCAGGCGCTGCACCATGAGCTGGATCTGCTCCTTCTTGGCGTGGCCATGGCCCACGATGGCCTTCTTCATCTGCAGCGCGGTGTATTCGCTCACCGGCAGATCGCAAGACACCAGGGCCGTCAGCGCGGCGCCGCGCGCCTGACCCAGCAGCAGGGTGGACTGCGGGTTGACGTTGACGAAGACGATCTCTACCGCCGCGCACTGCGGCTGGTAGCGGGCATGCACCTCGCGGATGCCCTCGAACAGAATCTTGAGCCGCCCCGGCAGATCGCCGATCTCGGCCCCTTGCGAGCCGGTGGTCTTGATGGTGCCGCTGGCCACATAGGACAGCCGCGGGCCGTCGGCCTCGATCACGCCAAACCCCGTTGTCTGCAAGCCGGGGTCAATACCGAGGATACGCATGGTAGATCGCCTCAGAGGTCCAGCTTGAAGTACCAACGCACGGAATGGAAGAACACCGGCGCGGCGAAACAGAGCACGGCAATGCGGTCCAGCAGGCCCACGGCGCCGGTGATGGAGCTGCGGTTGCCCCAGTAAATCACGCCCGCATCGCGTTTGAGCGCCTTCATCACCAGGCCGCCCATGGTGCCCGCCGCCGTGGCGATCACGGCCATCACCAGGGCCTGGCCGGCCTTGAAGGGGGTGATCCAGTACATCAGGGTGCCCGCCACGGCGGCGGCCAGCAGGCCCAGCCACCAAGCGCGCAGCGAGAAGCTGCGACTGATGCGCCGCGCCACCGGGCGCCGCCGCAGGGAGCGGCTGGCCGCCTCCTGCACGATCTGGCCGATGCCCACCACAAACACCATGAAGAAGAGCAGGAAGGGCCCGCGCCCCTCATAGCCCTTGAAGTCCAGCAGCAGCAGGGCCGGTGCGTGCGAGAGGCCGTAGACGCAGACCATGATGCCCCACTGGATCTTGGCATTGCGTTCCAGAAAACGCTGCGGATCACCCGCCAGGGCGCTGGCCACCGGGATGGCCACAAAGCCATAGACGGGGATCAGCACGCTGAAGATGTCGAACTGGCGCATGCCCACCAGCACGTATTGCAGAGGCAGGATGGCGAAGAAGGCGAGGATCAGGCTGCGGTGGTCGCCGCGGCGCGTGTGCATCAGGGTGATGAACTCGCGCAGGGCCAGGAAGGACAGGATGCCGAACAGCACCGTGGCCCCCAGCGGGCCCGAGACCCAGGCCACCCAGAACAGGCCGGAGCCCACCCAGATGGCCTTGAGGTCGCGCTTGAACTGACGCCAGTTGTTCTCGGAGGCTTCGCTGCGGGGCGTGTCGCCCTGGCGCAGCGAGCGCAGGAAGCCGACCAGGGTGATCAGGGTCAGCAGGCCGAACAGGATGAGGAAGAGCAGGGCCACCTGGTCGGTGGCGCTCATCAGACGCAGCGACTTCATGCCGGCTCCTGCACCGGCCGCTGGGCCATCACCGCCGCGCGGGCGCGTTCCAGGAAATCACGCTTGTCCTCACCGGGCTGCAGCTGCAAGGGCTCGCCAAAGGTCACGGTGCACAGAATCGGCACGGGCACGACCTCGCCCTTGGGCATGACGCGCTGCACATTGTCGATCCAGGTCGGAATCAGCTGCACCTGCGGAAACTGCTCCGCCAGGTGGAAGAGGCCGGCCTTGAAGGGCTGGGGGTCTCCCTTGTTGGAGCGCGTGCCCTCGGGAAAGATCACCAGGGAGTCACCCTGGCGCAGGGCCTCCGCCAGGGGCTCCAGCGGGTCCTCATCGGGCGTGCTGCGGGTGCGTGACACATAGATGGCGTTGAACACCGCCCCGGTGAGCCAGGCGCGCAGACGGCTGGCCGTCCAGTAGTCGCGCGCGGCAATGGGGCGGGTACGGGCGCGCAGCTCGGCCGGCAAGGCGGCCCAGATCAGCACCCAGTCGAAGTGGCTCTGGTGGTTGGCGAAATAGATGCGCTGCTCCGCGGTGGGCGGGCAGCCCTTCCAGTGGCCCTGCGCGCCGGTGATGAGGCGCGCCAGCCAAGCCAGGAACAGGCCGGTGATATCGGCAAATGACATGAGGCCAGGATTATCCCAGGCTTGCTCGCGTGGGCGCGCCTATCCATCCAGGCTGATAAGCATGTGCTGCATTGCTTGGCTGAATTTCTTGGTTCTCTGCGCATTGAGCGCTGGCTATCGTGCAGGGCATCAGATCCCGCCGCAAGAGTTCCAAGCCCCATGTCTGACCTCCACATCGTCGCCATCTCCGGCAGCCCCTCCGCGCGTTCGCGATCGCTGGCGCTGCTCCAGCTGGCCCTGGCCAGACTGGAGTCTGTCAGCGCCTCACAGCGGCTGATCCTGCCGCGCGACTTGCCGGCCCAGGCCCTGCTGCACGCCGATGTCCGGGAGCCCCAGATCGCGCAGGCCCTGGCCGCAGTGGCCGCCGCGGATGTGGTGCTGGTGTCCACACCCATCTACAAGGCGGCCTACAGCGGCGCGCTCAAGCTGCTGCTGGACCTTCTGCCCCAGGAGGGGCTGCGCGGCAAGATCGTGTTGCCGCTCGCGACCGGTGGCAGTGCCGCGCATCTGCTGGCCCTGGACTACTCGCTGCGTCCCTTGCTGACGGCGCTGGGCGCACGTCACATCCTCGACGGCGTGTTCGCCACGGACGCTCAGCTGACGGCCCACGAAAGTGGCTACCTGCCCGATGCCGCCCTGCTGCAGCGCCTGGATCGGGCCCTGGAGGGGCTGCCCCAGGCGCAGGCGGCCCGATGTCGGGATGTGCGCGATCCGGCGCAGGCCCTGACGCGCTGAGGCGTCTCGCGCCTCGCGCTGAGCGCCTTCTCCTTCGCCGATGCGGGACTTGTTCGCCCGATCGCCCCTTTGTCTCCTCGCTCCCTTGCGGAGTGATTAGCCCTGGCGGCACACCAATGCTGTCCGTTTCACGGAGCCGCCAGGGCGTTTTTTCACCATCTTCCAAGGATTCGCCTCCATCATGAGCGCTCGACATTTCGCATCCCTGTTCTCTGCACAAGCCTCCCGCCGCTGGCTGCTGGGTGGTTTCTCGGCCCTTGCCTTGTTCGGTCTTGTGCTCCCGGGACTTGCCCTGGCGCAGGCACAAGACAAGGCCAGCCAGCTGCGCATCGGATTCCAGAAGTCCGCCAGCCTGCTCACACTTCAGAAGTCCCAGGGCAGCCTGGAGAAGCGGCTGGCGCCGCACGGCGTATCGGTGAAGTGGGTGGAGTTCCCGGCCGGCCCGCAATTGCTGGAAGGGCTGAACGTCGGCGCGGTGGATGTGGGCTTTGTGGGCGAGGCGCCCCCCATCTTTGCCCAGGCCGCCGGCGCGCAGTTTGTCTATATCGGCCATGATCCCGCGGCCCCCGAGGCCGAGGCCATCGTGGTGCCCAAGGACTCGCCCATCAAGTCGGTGGCCGATCTGCGAGGCAAGAAGGTGGCGCTCAACAAGGGCAGCAATGTGCACTACCTGCTGGTGCGAGCGCTGGAGAAGGCGGGGCTGAAGTACAGCGATATCCAGCCCGTCTTCCTGCCCCCCGCCGATGCGCGCGCCGCCTTCGAGCGCGGGGCGGTCGATGCCTGGGTCATCTGGGACCCCTTCCTGGCCGCGGTCGAGCGCCAGACCGGCGCGCGCATCGTGGCCGATGGCCGCGGGCTGGTGAACAACTATGCCTACTACCTCGCCGAGCGTGGCTACGCGGCGCGCAACCCGCAGATCATCCAGGCCTTGTTCGAGGACACGGTGGCACAGGCCCAGTGGCTCAAGGCCAATATCAAGGCTGCCGCTGCGCAGATCGCCCCCTTGCAAGGGCTGGACACCGCGGTGGTCGAGCGTGCGCTGCAGCGCTACCAATTTGGCGTGCGGCCGCTCACGGCCGAGGTGGCCAGCGAGCAGCAGAAGATTGCCGATGTGTTCCTGGGCCTGGGCTTGATCCCCAAGCCGGTGCGCATCGCCGATGCGCTGCCGACGAAGTGAGCGAGGGAGGCCTTGATCATGAGCTTCGATCACCTCGCCTCCTCGCCGCGCCGCCAGGCCTTGCGCGTGCTGGCACTCACCGCCGCCAGCTGGTGGGGCCTGGGCCGGGCGCAGGCCGCGAATGCCGCCACGCTGACGCCGCTGCGCATCGGCTTCCAGAAGGGTTCCATCAATCTGGTGCTGCTCAAGAGCCTGGGCCTGCTGGAGAAGCTGGCGCCGGCCAGCCAGGTGAGCTGGGTGGAGTTTCCGGCAGGGCCCCAGCTGCTGGAGGCGCTGGCGGTGGGTAGCGTGGACTTTGGTGCCACCGGTGACTCGCCGCCCGTGTTCGCGCAGGCCGCCGGCAAGGACCTCTTCTATGTGGGGGCCGAGCCACCCAAGCCCGACACCTCGGCCATCCTGGTCCGGCCCGATGCGGCGCTCAAGACCCTGGCCGATCTGAAGGGCCGGCGCATCGCGCTGCAGAAGGGCTCCAGCGCGCATTTCCTGCTCGTGCAGGCGGTTAAGAAGGCGGGCCTGCAGTGGAGCGAGATCCAGCCCATCTACCTGCCGCCGGCCGACGCGCGCGCCGCCTTCGAGCGCGGCGCGGTGGACGCCTGGGTGATCTGGGACCCCTTCTATGCCGCCGCCGAGCAGGCTGGCGCGGTGCGCGTGCTGGCCACCAGCCGCGAGCTGAGCAGCAACAACAGCTTCTACCTGGCCTCGCGCCGTCTGGCCAGTCATGAGCCCACGCTGAGGGCGCTGTTCGCCGCGCTCACCGAGGCTGATGCCTATGTGCAAAGCCGGCCCGAGGACAGCGCGCAGCGCTTCGCCCAGTTCTCTGGCTTGCCGTTGAGCACGGTGCAGCGCGTGCTGGAGCGTCGTCCGGCTTCGCCCGTGGGGCCGCTGACCCCGGCCCTGGTGGCCGAGCAGCAGCAGGTGGCCGATGCCTTTGCGCAGCTGGGCCTGATCCCCAAGCCCCTGCGTGTGGCCGAGATCGTCTGGCAGCCGGGCCGAGCCCTGGCCGCGCTGCGCTGACCCCGCCATTGTTTCCAAGAGCAGAAAGACTCCCCATGAAGATCCTCTGGTTCATTCCCACCCATGGCGATTCCCGCTACCTGGGCACCAGCAAGGGCGCGCGCGTCGCCAATCTGGACTACTTCAAGCAGATCGCCATCGCGGCCGACAGCCTGGGCTACGAAGGTGTGCTCATCCCGACCGGCCGGTCCTGCGAGGACTCCTGGATCGTCGCGGCCAGCCTGATCGATGCCACGCGGCGCCTGAAGTTCCTGGTGGCGCTGCGGCCGGGTCTGGTGGCGCCGGCCCAGTCGGCCCGCATGGCCGCCACCCTGGACCGTCTCTCGGGCGGGCGCGTGCTGGTGAATCTGGTCACCGGTGGCGACGCGGAGGAACTGGCCGGCGATGGTCAGTTCCTCGGCCACGCCGAGCGCTATGAGGAGTCGGCCGAATTCATCCGCATCTGGCGCGAGATCCTGGCGCGCTCGCACGCCGGCGAGTCCTTCGACTTCGAGGGCAAGCATCTGCAGGTCAAGGGCGCCAAGCTGCTCTATCCGCCGGTCAGCCAGCCGTATCCGCAGGTCTTCTTCGGCGGCTCTTCGGAGCCCGCCCACGAGCTGGCGGCCGAGCAGGTGGAGACCTATCTGACCTGGGGTGAGCCCCCTGCCGCGGTGGCCGCCAAGGTGGCCGATGTGCGCGCACGCGCCGCCCGCCACGGACGCACGCTGAAATTCGGCATCCGCCTGCATGTGATCGTGCGCGAGACCGAGGACGAGGCCTGGCGCGCCGCGGCCGAGCTGGTCTCGGAACTCGATGAAGCCACGGTGGCCGCCGCGCAGCGCAAGTTTGCGCAGATGGATTCCGTGGGCCAGCGTCGCATGGCCG
Organism: Roseateles sp.; assembly: GCF_046300915.1. Classification (GTDB taxonomy): domain Bacteria; phylum Pseudomonadota; class Gammaproteobacteria; order Burkholderiales; family Burkholderiaceae_C; genus Kinneretia. Next base: position 47,999 of record NZ_JBKCLH010000164.1, read on the forward strand.
AGCTGCACCGCGGCAAGTTCAACAAGGCCAATGTGCGCGAGGGCCTGGAGATCTCGCCCAATCTCTGGGCGGGCGTCGGCCTGGTGCGTGGTGGCGCCGGCACGGCCCTGGTGGGCAGCGCGCAGCAGGTGGCGGACCGGCTGAAGGAGTACGCCGAGCTGGGCCTGGAGTACTTCGTGCTCTCGGGTTATCCGCATCTGGACGAAGCGCACCGCTTTGCCGAGCTGGTCTTCCCCCTGCTGCCGCTGGAGCTGCAGCAGAAGCTGCCGGGCCAGGCCCTGACCGGACCCTTTGGCGAGGTGGTGGCCAATACCTATGTCCCGCGCGTGGCGCAGAGCTGAGGGGCGGAGCATGAGCACCCTGGCTGTTTCCTCGCGACCCGCGCTGCGGCGCCTGCTGCCCTGGCTGCTGCCCCTGAGCCTGCTCTTGGCCTGGGAGCTGGCCGCGCGGCAGGGCTGGCTGTCCAGCCGCGTGCTGCCCGAGCCTCTGGCGGTCTTGCAGGCCTTCTGGAACCTGGCGCGCTCCGGCGAGCTGTGGCACCACGTGGCGGTCAGCAGCGGCCGGGCCCTGGCGGGCCTGGCCATAGGCGGCGGCCTGGGCCTGCTGCTGGGCCTGCTCACGGGCAGCCTGCGTCTGGCCGAGACCTTGCTGGACACCAGCTTCCAGATGCTGCGCAACATCCCGGCCCTGGCCCTGATCCCCCTGGTCATCCTGTGGTTCGGCATTGACGAGAGCGCCAAGCTCTTTCTGGTGTCGGTGGGCGTGTTCTTTCCGATCTATCTCAACACCTTCCATGGCATCCGTTCGGTGGACGCGGGCCTGATCGAGATGGCGCGCAGCTACGGCCTGTCGGGCTGGCAGCTCTACCGCCAGGTCATCCTGCCCGGCGCCTTGCCCTCCATCCTGGTGGGCCTGCGCTTCTCGCTCGGGCTGATGTGGGTCTTGCTGATCGTGGCCGAGACCATCTCGGCCCAGGCCGGCATCGGCTATCTGACGATGAATGCCCGCGAGTTCCTGCAGACCGATGTGGTCCTGGTGGGCATCCTGCTGTACGCCTTGCTGGGCAAGCTTGCCGATGTGCTGGCCAAGGGCCTGGAGCGCTGGTGGCTGGTCTGGCACCCGGGCTATCGCGCTCAGGCCACGGTCTGACCAAGGAGTTTCAAACCATGTTGATGATGAAGGACATCGATATGCTGGCCTTTGGCCTGCACCGCGAGGCTCAGCCCGCGGCAGCGCCGGCGGCGCCAGCGCCCCAGCCCAGCGCCGGGCTGGCCATCGAGATCGCGTCGCTGGACAAATCCTTTGGCGAGCGCCCCGTGCTGCAGGGCATCGATCTCAAGGTTCGGCCGGGCGAGTTTGTGGCCATCGTGGGCCGCAGCGGTTGCGGCAAGAGCACCTTGTTGCGCCTGCTGGCCGGCCTGGAGCAGGGCAGCGCCGGCACGCTGGCGCTGGATGGTCAGGCGCAGACCGGGACGCGGCGCGAGGACGTTCGCATCATGTTCCAGGACTCGCGCCTGCTGCCCTGGAAGCGCGTGCTCGACAACATCGCCCTGGGGCTGGACGCAGAGGCGGCGGCTGAGCGCGCCCGCGCCGCCCTGGCCCAGGTGGGCCTGGCCGAGCGCGCGCAGGAC
>NZ_JBKCLH010000165.1:0-2986 GCF_046300915.1 Roseateles sp.
CTGCAGGCCCTGGCGGCCGCGGCCGGCGGCATTGGCGCGGCCGCGCCGGTGACCACGGCCAGGGCGCCCTGCAAGCCTTCGCCCTCGCCCGCCACGGCGCCGGGCAGATTCAGCACCTGGCCGCTCACATAGGCGCCGCCATCACCCAGGAAGAAGTCCAGCGCGGCCTCCAGCGCCGCCGTGTCGGCACCGGCCTCCAGGGCCAGCAGATTGGCGCTGGCGCCGCGCCGGCCCAGCTCCTTGCCCAGGGCACGCACAAAGCCGCGCAGGGCCGCGGCCACGGCCAGGGCCTCTGGCCCGGCCGCCGCCTCCAGCGGCGGCGCCAGCAGCAGCACCCGCCCGCCCCGCGCCAGGCCGCGCACGGCCGGCTGGGCCAGGGCGCGCAAGGCCTGCAGCTCGTCGAGACGGTTCGCGGCGCTCAGGTCCAGCAGCAGGGCCTGGGCGCCCTCCTCCCCGCTCAGCGACAGCAGCCCGCGCGCCTCGGCCCAGGCCTGCAGTCGTGGCGCCAGGGCGCTGGGCGCGGCCGCCAGCAGGAGCAGGCGGCGCCCCGCCAGCTCTTGGCGCTGCCAGGCCCCGGGCGCGCGGCGCCGCAGCCGCTGAGGCTGGGGCAGGCCCAGGGCGCGCAGCAGGGGCGCGCTCCAGCGCTGCTGGGCAAGGCTGAGCAATCGGTCGGTCAAGGCGGCTCCCGGGCTTGGGCTGGTGGGCCGCCGATTGTAGGAAGGCAGGATTCCACGTCCTAAACCAGACAGATACAGACAATTGTTTTGCATAAAGACAATTGTCTGTACACTGCCGGCATGGACAGCAAGAAAGAGCAGCTGCTCGCCCTGATCCGGACCAACCCCTTTGTGGGCCAGCAGGAGCTGGGCGAACGCCTGGGCCTGTCGCGCTCGGCCGTGGCCGGCCATGTGGCCAGCCTGGTGCGTGAGGGCCGGCTGCTGGGCCGCGCCTATATGCTGCCGCCCGCCCAGGCGCCCATCGTGTGCATCGGCGGCTGCAATCTGGACCGCAAGCTGCAAAGCTTGGGGCCGGTGCAGATGGGCGAGTCCAACCCGGCGCGCCAGCGCGAGACACCCGGCGGCGTGGCCCGCAATGTGGCCGAGAACCTGGCCCGCCTGGGCCTGCCGGTGCGCCTGCTCAGCGCTGTGGGCGAGGACGCCGCCGGCCAGATCCTGCTGGACGGGCTGCAGCGCCTGGGCGTGGACGTGGGCGGCTGCCTGCGCTTGGCCGGCCAGGCCACCGGCAGCTACACCGCCGTGCTGGACCCGCAGGGCGCCAGGGTGCTGGGCCTGGCCGAGATGTCGGTGGTCGAGGCCCTGGATACCGGCTTTCTGCGCCAGAGCGCGCCGCTGCGCGCCGGCGCCTCCCTCACTCTTTTCGAGCTGATCCTGGGCGCCGAGAGCGTGGCCCTGCTGCTGGCCGAGGCCCGTGCCCAGGGCCGGCCGCTGCTGGCCGTGGCCGTCTCCGCGCCCAAGATGGCCAGCCTGCCCGCCGATCTGCAGGGCCTGCAGACCCTTTTGCTCAATGCCGGCGAGCTGGCCGCCCTGGTGGGCACGCCGCTGGCGAGCGAGGCCGATTTCCAGCACGCCTGGCAGCGCCTGCAGGCGCGCGGCCTGCGCCAGCTGGTGGTCACGCGCGGCGCGGCCGGCCTGCTCTACAGCGAGGGCCCGGCCCTGCACGCCCTGGCAGCTCCGCCGGTAGCGACGGTGCGCGACGTCACGGGCGCGGGCGATGCCTTTGCCGCCGGCGTGGCCGCCGTGCTGCAGCGCGACCCCCAAGCCCTGGGCGAGGCCTGCCGCCTGGGCCAGCGGCTTTCCGCCCTGACCCTGCAGACCGATGCCACCGTTCACCCCGCGCTGAGCCCCGAATGGCTCGCCGCTCCCGCCCATTCCTGAGGACACCCGCCATGCAAGACTTCATTGCCTACTCGCCCGAGGTGGCCGCCGCCCGCGCCGCCGGCCGCCCCATCGTGGCCCTGGAATCCACCATCATCTCGCACGGCATGCCCTATCCGCAGAATGTGCAGACCGCGCGCGAGGTGGAAGACATCATCCGCGCCGGGGGCGCCGTGCCCGCCACCATCGCCCTGCTGGACGGCAAGATCCGCGTGGGCCTGACGCCCGAGGAGCTGGAGCTGCTGGGCCGCTCGCCCGAGGCCCTGAAGATCAGCCGCCGCGACCTGCCCTACGCCCTGGCGGCCCGCAAGATCGGCGCCACCACGGTGGCGGCCACCATGATCTGCGCCGAGCTGGCCGGCATCCGCGTCTTCGTGACCGGCGGCATCGGCGGCGTGCACCGCGGCGCCGAGACCAGCTTCGACATCTCGGCCGATCTGCAGGAGCTGGCCCGCACGTCGGTGGCCGTGGTCTGCGCCGGGGCCAAGAGCATCCTCGACATCGGTCTGACCCTGGAATACCTGGAGACCCACGGCGTGCCGGTGCTGGCCATCGGTCAGGACAACTTCGCCGCCTTCTACACGCCGGACTCCGGCTTCAAGGCCGATTTCCGCATCGACGAGCCCGCCGAGCAGGCTCGCTTTCTGCAGACCAAATGGGCGCTGGGCCTGGCCGGCGGCGTGGTGATCTCCAACCCCGTGCCGGCCGAGGCCGCCATGCCGCGCGCCGAGATCGATGCCATCACCGAGCAGGCCCTGGGTGAAGCCGCGACCCAGGGCATCGCGGGCAAGGCCGTCACGCCCTATCTGCTGGCCCGCATCAAGGCACTGACCGAGGGCCGCAGCCTGGCCACCAATATCGCCCTGGTCAAGCACAACGCCCAGGCCGGTGCCCGCCTGGCCCTGGCCCTGGGCTGAAGCCCGCGCGACTCAGGGCGCGGCGGGCGGGTTGGACTCGCGCCCCAGGGGCTCGCCGTTGGCGCGCTTGTACTGCGCCTTGCGCGCGTACATCTCCATGTCGGCCTGGCGCAGCAAGCCGGCGGCGTCGCGCGCCGTCTCGGGATACAGGGCCAGGCCGACATGGAGATGTAC
>NZ_JBKCLH010000166.1:0-8343 GCF_046300915.1 Roseateles sp.
GGATCAAGGACCCCACCCACCCCCTGGTCGCGCCCGTCAACAAGGGCCTGTTCGGCGCCTGGGAGGGCAACTGGGTGGCCTACAACACCGGCCACGACCTGCGCCTGCCCGGCAGCGCTGCCAAGACCACCTTGCCCTTCCTGATGTACCCGCAGGGCGAGAACCGCAGCGGCCGCTTCGACGAGCTGGCCCCCGACAGCTTCAAGTACACGATCTCCGCCAAGGAAATCTGAGCCCCCTCGTGAACCGCCCATGATCGTCGGCACCGCAGGACATATCGACCACGGCAAGACCACCCTGGTGAGAGCGCTCACCGGTGTGGATACCGACCGCCTGCCGGAGGAGAAGAAGCGCGGCATCAGCATCGAGCTGGGCTACGCCTTCCTGGACATTCCAGCCGCCCCCCTAGGCGCCTGCGGCGCCGTCCCCCCAGGGGGGAGCGCCGGCCTTGGGGCGGCCCGGCGACCGGCCGATGGCCAGCGCATCGGCTTCATCGATGTGCCCGGCCACGAGCGCCTGGTTCACACCATGTTGGCGGGGGCCACGGGCATAGACCACGCCCTGCTGCTGGTGGCGGCGGATGACGGCGTGATGCCCCAGACCCGCGAGCACCTGGCCGTGCTCAGCCTGCTGGGCCTCAGGCGCGGTGCGGTCGTCATCACCAAGTGCGACCGGGCCGATGCAGAACGTCTGGCCGCCCTGCGCGGCGAGATCGCGGCCCTGCTGGCGGGCAGCGGTCTGGACGAGGCGCCGGTCTTCGAGGTCAGCGCGCCCACGGGTCAGGGCCTTGCGGCGCTGCGCGAGCATCTGCGGGCCGCCGCCCAGGCGCATGCGGCTGCGCGGGACGGCGCGGCCCAGGGGGGCCAGGCCTTCCGCCTGGCCATAGACCGCGCCTTCAGCCTGGACGGCGTGGGTACCGTGGTCACCGGCACCGTGCATGCGGGCCACACCCGCCTGGGCGAGGAGCTGGTCCTGGCGCCCGACAGCCGCGGCCGTCGCGCCCGCGTGCGCAGCTTGCATGCGCAGAACCAGGCGGTGGACGTGGCCTGGGCCGGTCAGCGCTGCGCCGCCAATCTGGTGGGTCTGGCCAAGGACGAGATCGAGCGCGGCCAGTGGCTGTGCGAGCCCGCCGTGGCCCTGGCCACCGAGCGCCTGGACGCGCGTCTGCGTCTGTGGCCCGGCGAGGCCAAGGCCCTGCGTTCGGGCACGCCCGTGCATGTGCATCTGGGCGCGCGCGCGGTGCTGGGCAGCGTGGCCCTGCTGGAGGGCGATCAGCTCCAGCCCGGCGCTGAAGCCCTGGTGCAGCTGCTGCTGCGCGAGCCCGTGGGCGCCTGGCGCGGTGACCGCGTGGTGCTGCGCGATGCCTCGGCCAGCCGCACCCTGGCCGGCGGCGTGGTGCTCGACCCCTTTGCGCCCACGCGCTACCGTCGCACGCCCGAGCGCCTGGCCGAGCTGTCGGCGCTGCAGGCCGCGGAGCCCGCCCAGCGCCTGCAGACCCTGCTGCAGGCCGCGCCCCTGGGCCTGGACCTGGCGCGCTTTGCCCGCGCCGAGGGCCTGCGCCGCGAGGCCCTGCCCGAGATCGCCGCGGCCCTGCGGGTGGCGGAGGGCGAGGCCGCCTGGGCCCTGTCCGAGGCCGCCGCGGCCCAGCTGGCCGACAAGCTGCTGGCCGCGCTGAGCGACTTCCACACCCGCCAGCCCGATGAGCTGGGGCCCGAGGCCGCGCGCCTGCGCCGCCTGACGGCGCCGCGCCTGCCCGAGCCCCTGTGGCGCGCGCTGCTGGCGCGCCTGCGCGAGCAGGGGCGGCTGGCCCTGCGCGGCGCTTTTGTGCATCTGCCCGAGCATGGGGTGCGGCTCTCGGCTGCCGAGCAGCGCATCGCACAGAAGGTGGCGCCCCAGCTGGCCCAGGCCGGCTTCGAGGGCGCCTGGGCGCGCGATCTGGCGCGCGACAGCGCCGAGCCCGAGCCCCTGATGCGCACCACCCTGGCCCGCCTGGCCCAGCAGGGCGAGGTGCATCAAGTGGTGAAAGACCTCTACTACGATCTGGGCCATATGCGCAGACTGGCCAGCACGGCGCGCGAGATCGCGGCGCGCAGCGAGGGTCAGGTCTTGGCCGCGGCCTTCCGCGATGCCACGGGCCTGGGCCGCAAGCGTGCGATCCAGATCCTGGAATACTTCGACCGCGTGGGCCTGCTGCGCCGGGTGGGCGATGTACACAAGCTGCGCAGCGAATCCAATCTGTTCGCGGCCGAAAGCAGGGCATGATGCCGGACGATTTCAGACCGCATCCCAGGGGTGCGGATGCTGCGGAGGGGAGACGACACCGGTGTGTCGGCCGGGCTTCAAACCCGGTGGGTGGTGCCACGCGCCGCCGGGTGGGTTCGACTCCCATTCCCCTCCGCCACCAGCCTGTGCGGTGACTTCATGAACCAAGCGCAAGACCTGGCCCTGCAAGCCTTGCTGGGCCGCTACTCGGTAGGCCCCAAGCATCTGCTGGAGCCCGGCCCCAGCCCCGAGGAGCTGGAGCTCATGGCCCGCGCCGCCCTGCGGGCCCCCGATCACGGCGAGCTGGTGCCCTGGCGTTTCAAGGTGGTCAGTGGCGCTGCGCGTCAACGCATGGCCGAGCTCTTTGCTGAGGCGGCGCGCGCCGCGGGCCAGGGGGAGGAGGGCGCGCAGATGGATGCCGAGCGCGCCCTGCGACCGCCGGTCAGCGTGGCCATCGTGGCCCGCATCGATCTGGGTCATCCCCAGGTCCCGGCCCATGAGCAATGGGTGGCCCTGGGCGGCGCCCTGGCCCAGTTCATGAGCGCGGCCCATCTGCTGGGCTATGGCGGCAAGATGCTCAGCGGCGCCAAGGTGCGCAATCCGCAGATCGCCGCCGCCTTCTGCGCGCCCGGCGAGACCCTGGTGGGCTGGCTGGCCCTGGGCACGCCGGCCAAGCGGCCCGAGGGTGCGCAGCGCAAGCCCGGGCCTCAGGAGGTGCTGCAGTTCTGGGCTTGATTCGTTATGTACACTGCTACATATCGAAACTGACCGGCCCGCTGGCGGGCGCTCGACCATGTTCCGACGCCGGATGTCCCGCAGGCTCGTGGGTCTTGCTGTGCTGGGTCTGTTGTCAGCAGGGGTGGCCGGGGCGAGCGAGCTCACCGTCTCGGCGGCGGCCAGCCTGAACCAGGCCTTCCGGGAGCTGGCGCCCTTGTATGAGTCCCAGCATCCGGGGCAGAGGCTGCGCCTGAACTTCGGCGCCTCGGGGGCTTTGTTGCAGCAGATCGCCAAGGGGGCGCCGGTCGATGTCTTTGCCAGTGCCGACCAGGAGACCATGGATCAGGCGCAGCAGCTGGGGCTGGTCCGGCTTGAGCAGCGCCGCAACTTTGCCGCCAACACCCTGGTGCTGGTGGTGCCGGCCGGCGCCAGGTCCGTGCCCAAATCACTGGCCGATCTGGTGCAGCCCGTCTATGCGCGCATCGCCATCGGCCTGCCCGCCAGCGTGCCGGTGGGTCGCTACACCCAGGCCGCGCTTGAAAAGGCCCAGCTCTGGGCCGTGCTGGAGCCCAAGATGATCCGCGCCAACCATGTGCGCCAGGCTCTGGACTATGTGGCCCGTGGCGAGGTGGATGCCGGCTTTGTCTATGGCACCGATGCCACCCTGATGGCCGACAAGCTGCGCCTGGCCCTGACCGTGCCCACCGAGACCCCGGTGCTCTACCCGGCAGCCCCCGTGGCGACCAGCCCACGGGCGGCCGAGGCGCGGAGCTTCGTGGCCTTTTTGCTGAGCCCGGCGGCTCAGGCCGTGTTGGCGAAACACGGTTTTGGCAAGCCCTGATGCAAGAGGCCTGGATTCCCCTGCTGCTCACGCTCAAGGTGGCGGGCTGGGCCACGGCCCTGAACCTGCTGCTGGGCGTGGGCGTGGGCTTTGCGCTGGCGCGGCTGCGTTTTCCGGGGCGCGAGCTGCTGGACGCGCTTCTGACCCTGCCCATGGTGATGCCCCCCACCGTGCTGGGCTACTACCTGCTGGTGCTGATCGGGCGCAACGGCCCCATCGGCGCCTGGCTGCAGGCCGAGTTCGGCATCAATCTGATCTTCAGCTGGCAGGGCGCGGTGATCGCGGCCACCCTGGTGGCCTTTCCCCTGGTCTTCAAGTCGGCCCGCGCCGCCTTCGAGGGCGTGGACCCGCAGCTGGAGCAGGCCGCACGGGTGCTGGGCCTGTCGGAGCTGGCGGTGTTTTTCCGCGTGACCCTGCCCCTGGCCTGGCGCGGCATCCTGGCCGGCCTGCTGCTGGCTTTTGCGCGAGCCACCGGCGAGTTTGGCGCCACCCTGATGGTGGCCGGCAGCATTCCGGGCGAGACCCAGACCCTGTCCATCGCGGTGTATGAGGCGGTGCAGGCGGGGCAGGACGCCACGGCCAATTTCCTGGTGCTGCTCACGTCCATCACCTGCCTGCTCGTGCTGCTGGGCGTGGGTCGCCTGGCACCGGGGCGTGTGGCGGGGGGAGGGCTGGCGCGGTGATCTGGGATGTGGATGTGCGGCGCGTCTTCGAGCAGGCCGGCCGGCGCTTCGAGCTGCAGGCCCGCTTTGCCAGCGACGCGCGGCGCCTGGTGCTGCGGGGCCCCTCGGGCGCAGGCACGAGCCAGACCCGGAAGATCATCGCCGGCCTCGCCCGCGCCGATGCCGGCCATGTGCGCCTGCTGGGCCGCAGCCTGCAGGACAGCGCCCGGGGCCTGAACCTGCCGGCCCGTGAGCGCGGCCTGGGCTATGTGTTCCAGGACTACGCGCTCTTTCCCCACCTCACGGTGCGGCAGAACGTGGCCTTTGGCCTGGCCGGGGGCTGGCGCAATCCATCCCGTGGGCTGCAGCACCCCGAGCTGACGCACTGGCTGCGAACCCTGGGTCTGAGCGAGCTGGCCGAGCACCAGCCCGAACAGATCTCCGGCGGCCAGCGCCAGCGCGTGGCCCTGGCCCGGGCCCTGGTGGGCCGGCCCCAGGCCCTGCTGCTGGACGAGCCCTTCGCCGCCCTGGACAGCCCCCTGCGCCGCCGCCTGCGCCAGGAGCTGCTGGGCCTGCTGAACAGCCTGGACCTGCCCATGCTGCTGATCACGCACGAGGAGGAAGACGCCGAGGCCCTGGCCGAGCAGGTGCTGCGCATGGACCAGGGGCGGCTGCTGTGAGCGCGCACAAGTCCAAGCCCCTGCCCGAAGCCGGCGCGGGCGCCCTGTCCCTGGAGGCCAGCCTGGTGCTGAGCCTGGGTGGTGAAAAGCTGGGCGGCGAGCTGCGCCTGGCCCTGCTGCGCGAGATCGGCGCCCTGGGCTCCATCAGCCAGGCGGCCAAGGCCGTGGGCCTGAGCTACAAGGCTGCCTGGGACGCGGTGGAGCAGATGAACAATGTGGCCGGCGAGCCCCTGCTGGAGCGCAGTGCGGGCGGGCGCGGCGGCGGCTCCACCCGCCTGACCGAACGCGGCGAGCAGCTGGTGGCGCGCCATGCCCGGCTGCAGGCCCTGCACCAGCGCTTTGTGCAGCAGCTCAGCGAGGAGGGCGGCGAGCTGGGCCAAGACTTCCCCCTGCTCAGGATGCTGACCATGAGAACCAGTGCGCGCAACCAGTTTCTGGGCCGCATCAGCGCCTGCACCCGCGGCGCGGTGAATGACGAGCTGGTGCTGAGCCTGCCTGGCGGGGCCGAGCTGGTGGCCATCATCAGCCACGAAAGCACCGAGCAGCTGGGCCTGCAGCTGGGGGCCGAGGCCTTTGCCCTGGTGCAGGCCGGTGCGGTGATGATTGCGCGCCCGGCACCGGATGGCGCGTCGCAGGGGGCGGGCCTGCGCCTGTCCGCCCGCAACCAGCTGCGCGGCACGGTGGCGGCCCTGCGCCCCGGCGCGGTCAATGCGGAGCTGCTGGTGGACATTGGTGGCGGCCAAACCCTGGCCGCCACCATCACCCAGACCAGCCTGGAGGAGCTGGGTCTGGCCGAGGGTGATGCGGTGCTGGCCCTGTTCAAGGCCTCCAGCGTCATTCTGGGCAGCGCGGGCTAGCCGCGCGAGAGGGCCGATAATCGCGGCCTTCCGCGTTTCTTTCCAAGGCCGCACAGATGTCTTCGATTCCTTTGCGCTACTGGGTGCTGCTGATCTTCATCGCCTCGGCGCTCTATGCCCATTTCCGCGGCAAGGTGCGCTTTGGCCTGGCCCGGGCCCTGACCGACTTCACGGTCCTGATCTCCCCGATCAACGCCCTGATGTACCTGTTCTCGCGCGCCCCGGCCACGCCGTACCTGGACACGCGCGAGTTCAAGGAGCTGGAGCTGCTGCAGCGCAACTGGGAAGTGATCCGCGAGGAGGCGCTCAAGCTCAATGACGAGGGCCAGATCAAGGCCGCGGCCACCTACAACGACATCGGCTTCAACAGCTTCTTCCGCACCGGCTGGAAGCGTTTCTACCTCAAGTGGTATGGGCAGGACCTGGCCTCGGCCCAGGCCCTGTGCCCCAAGACCGTGGAGCTGCTGCGCCAGATCCCCAGCGTCAAGGCCGCCATGTTCGCCTCCCTGCCGCCGGGCAGTCGCCTGCAGCGCCACCGCGACCCCTATGCGGGCTCGCTGCGCTACCACCTGGGCCTGACCACGCCCAACTCGCCCGGCTGCTTCATCGAGGTGGACGGTCAGCGCTACCACTGGAAGGACGGTGAGGCGGTGATGTTCGACGAGACCTACATCCACTACGCCGAGAACAGCACCGATCAGCAGCGCGTGATCCTGTTCTGCGATGTGGAGCGACCGGTCTTCTTTGCCCCCGTGCGCTGGCTCAACCGCCTCTTTGGCCGCGTGGTCATGACGGCCGCCGCCACCCAGAACGTGGAGGGCGAGCCCGTGGGCGGGCTCAACAAGTTCTTCTTCTATGCCTACAAGGTGCGGCTGTGGGGCAAGGCCCTCAAGGCCAAGAGCCGCCCGACCTACTACATCGGCAAGTGGGTGCTGATCCTGGGCCTGCTGTACTGGATCTTTGCCTGAGCTTGAGTGAGTAAGGGCACGCGCGCTGCACTCATGGTGCCGCGCGCTCCAGGCGCTTGCGCATCAGATACTTGGCCAGTCCCGGGGCAAAGCCCTCCAGGCAGGCGGCCTCCTCATAGCCCAGGTGCCGGTAAAAGCCGGGCGCCTGGAAGCTGAAGGTCTCCAGGTAGATCAGCTCGCAACCCCGCGCCGCGGCTTGCGCCTCGAAGGCGCGCATCAGCGTCGCGCCCAGGCCCTGGCCGCGTCGATCTTCCCGCACCCACAGCTGCTGCAGCTCGCAGCACAGCCCCCAGCTGCGCCCCAGTGCGCCGCCCAGCAGCGCGCCATCCGGCAGATGCATGCCCACAGCCAGGCTCCGAACCTGATCCAGTGGTGCGGCCGCCAGATTGTGGGCATGCAGGCCGGCATCAATGGCCGCCAGCAGCTCGCTGGGGCAGTCCTCGGCGTGGCAACTCAGGATCAGGTTCTCGGACATGGTGCAGCTCCTACACGGCGGCATTGGAGCATGCGGGGACATGTATTGACCCACCTCAGTGCCAGGTCTTGCCTCTCGCTGTGCTATACCGGCAGCTCTTCACTCGAACCCGCTGATGAACGCCCGGTATGCAAGTCACTGTACTCACCCCCGCCGACGCTGCGGCCTACCGCGAACTCATGCTGGAGGCCTATGAACAGGCGCCGGACGCCTTCACGACCACGGCGGCGGAGCGGCGGGTGGAGCCTGAGGCCTGGTGGATCAAGCGCATCGGCAGCGCCGAGGGCCTGGGCACCTGCTTCGGCGCCTGGCAGGAGGGGCGGCTGGTAGGCACGGTGGCCATCGAGTATTCGGCCAAGCCCAAGACCCGCCATGGCGCCCTGATCCTGGGCATGTATGTGCAGGCCGCGCAGCGCGGCCGCGGTGTCGGCTTGGCGCTCATGCAGGCGGCCATTGCCGCAGCCTCGGCCCGGCCCGAGGTGCTGGCGCTGAACCTCACGCTGACCGAGGGCAATGAGCCGGCGCTGCGGCTCTATCGCTCGGTGGGTTTTGTGAGCTGGGGAACCCAGCCCCAGGCCATCCGCACCGATAGCGGTCTGAAGGGCAAGGTGCATATGAGCCTCGCACTCGCCAGGGGCTGAGCGCGACCCTGCTCAGCGCAGCCCCAGCGCCTCTTCCCGCTCGCGGGGCCCATAGGGCCGGGGCCGCTGGGCCCAGGCTTCCACCAGGGCCTGCATGCGCGCATTCAGCGGGGCCTGGCGGCCCTCGCGGCAGGCCAGGCGCACGACCTCGCCGCACAGCGCGTCGATCTCGGTCTTGCGGCCCAGGGCCAGGTCATCGGCCATGCTGGAGCGGGCCTTGCTGTCCATGCGCAGCATGCG
>NZ_JBKCLH010000167.1:0-27099 GCF_046300915.1 Roseateles sp.
GGCCTCCACGGGCTGCAGGGCGGGGGCGGGGGCCGCTCCCGGCAGGGCCGGCCAGGCCGGGGCCGCCACGCTCAGGCGCAGCCCACCCTGCTCGGGCGCACTGCCCTCCTGGCGCAGCACCAGGGCCAGCTGAGCCGGGCCCTCGCTGCGCTGGGCAGAGATCGGCAGCGTCAGGAGCAGCTTGGCCCCGTCCCAGCGCTGCTGGGGAGCGGCCGCATGATCAAAGACACCGGCCGCCTCGGGAAAGACCTGCAGGCTCTTGCCCTGCCAATCGGCGGGCAGGCCCTCAAGGCTGAGCTGCAGACCGGACTCGTCCAGCCGGCTCTCGGCGCGAGCGGCCGGCACATCGCGCGGCTGGGCCGAGCGGCTGCGCTCGAACAGCGCCGCATGCGCCGCGGTGGCGGCCGCCACCGGCAGCTTGAGCGTGAACTCGCCCGACTCGGGGATGCAGACCTCCTTGCACACCAGCCAGTCCGCGCGCAGCTTGACCACCAGGGTCTCGCCCTTGAACTCGGGGCTCACCGTCAGCGGCACGGGCAGCAGCAGCTCGCCCTCGTAGCCGTAGTTGACCAGAGGCCCCACGGGCAGACGCTGCGGCACCGGCCACTGGATCTCGCCGGCCGTCACGCCCGCAGGCAGTTCCCAGCTCAGCACCGTGGGCAGGCCGGAGTCGCCGGGGTTCTTCCAGTAGGTGTGCCAGTGCGGCTGGTGGCGGACCAGCAGGCCCAGCCAGACCGGCTTGCCGGGCTCGATGCCCTCGCTCGCCTGGGCCACGAGCTCGGCACGCACCTGCTCGGTCGTCACGACGGCGCCCCCCAGGGCGGTCGCGGCGGGGGGCAGGCAGGCCAGGGCCAGCCAGCACATGATTCTTTGCAAGAAGCTCATCGGGATCAGGAAATGGCACAGGCACCGATGCGGCAACCCTCATGAGGTCGTCGCCCCTCGCAGCCAGCCAAGCGTGAATGGAAAGCCGCAAGTATCGATCAGACGCGTCGCGCCCCGTCCGTTAGGGGTGTACGCCCCCCTCGCACTGCGCGGCACAATGCCGGCTCCGTCGTACACCGCACCCCCCATGACCTTGCTCGCCCCCGAATTTCAAGCCCGTCACGACCACAGCCTGCCCGGCGATCTGGGCATCGTGGTCCAGCATCTCGCCGCCGGCGAGGTGCGGGCCGAACTCGCCGTGGCCCCGCATCTGATGGCGCCCAACGGTTTTCTGCATGCCGGCAGCGTGGTCACGCTGGCCGACACCGCCTGCGGCTACGGCTGCATGGCCAGCCTGCCCGAGGGCGCGCAGAGCTTCACCACCATCGAGCTCAAGTCCAACCACCTGGGCACGGCGCGCGAGGGCGTGGTGGAGGTGGTGGCCACGCTCTATCACGGCGGCCGCACGACCCAGGTCTGGGACGCCGTGGTCAGCCACCGCGACAGCGGCAAGACCCTGGCCCTGTTCCGCTGCACGCAGATGATCCTCTACCCGCGCGGCTGAGCGGCGCGGGCTGAGTGCGGGTGCTCAGATGCAGCGCCCGCCGTCCACCTCGAGCGCCACGCCGGTGATGAACTCGGCCTCATCGCTGGCCAGGAAGGCCGTGGCCCGGGCCACATCCAGGGGCGTGGACAAGCGCCCCAGGGGAATGGTGGCGATGATCTTGGCGCGGGTGGCCGCGCTGTCCTCGCCGGGCAGAAAGTCCTGGATCAGGCCGGTGACGCCCATCACCGGGTTGACAGCGTTCACGCGTATGCCCTCGGGCGCCAGCTCCACCGCCATGCCCTTGGTGAGGTTGACGGCCGCGCCCTTGCTGCCGTTGTACCAGCTCAGGCCCGGGCGCGGCCGCACGCCCGCGGTGGAGGCGATATTGATGATCACCCCGCCCCGGCGCCCAGCCGCTGCCTGCTTGCGGAACTGCGGCACGGCGTGCACCGCACCCAGATAGATGCTCTTCACATTGGTGGCATAGACGCGGTCGAAGGTGGCTTCGTCCACCTCCAGCATGGGCCGGTTCTTGTGCGTGGTGCCGGCGTTGTTGACCAGGATGTCCAGGCCGCCGAAGGCTTCCACTGCGGCGGCCACCATGGCGCCCACCGACTCGTTGCGCGTCACGTCCGCCCCCACCGCAATGGCCTGGCCGCCCCCGGCCTGTATGGCCTGGGCCACGGCTTGCGCCGCCTCCAGCCGGATGTCCGCCACCACCACCCGGGCGCCGCGCTCGGCAAAAAGCTTGGCAATGCCCTCGCCAAAGCCGCTGCCGCCCCCGGTCACGATGGCTACGCGGTCCTGTAGATTCTTCGCTGTCATGGGGTGCTCTCCTCAGCCATGCGAGATGGCAATGGTCTTGATGGTGGTAAAGCTGCGCAGACCCTCGAAGGCCTTCTCGCGCCCGTAGCCCGAATGCTTCATGCCGCCGAAGGGCAGCTCGATGCCGCCGCCGGCGCCGTAGTTGTTGATGAAGACCTGGCCAGCCTCGATGGCATGGGCGCAGCGCAGCTGGCGCGCGCCGTCGCGGGTCCAGACGGCGGCGGTCAGGCCATAGGGCGTGCCATTGGCCAGGGCAATGGCCTCGTCCTCGCTGTCAAAGGCAAAGGCCGCCAGCACTGGGCCGAAGAGCTCCTGCTGGGCGATGGCGTGATCGGGCGGCACGCCGTCCAGCAACAGGGGCGCAAAGTAGAAGCCACCGGCGGGCGCCTCGGGCGCAATCTGGGCCCGGGCCACGGCCTGGATGCCATCGGCCAGGCCGCCCTCCACCAGGGCCTGCACCCGCGCCAGCTGGCGCGCATTGAGCGGCGGGCCGCAGTCCAGGCCCGCAAGACCGGGGCCGGTGCGCAGGGCTGCGAAGCGCGCGGCCAGGCCCTCCATCACCTGGGCGTGGATGCGGCGCTCGATCAGCACCCGGCTGCCGGCGGCACAGGTCTGGCCGGCGTTCTGCACGATGGCGTTGAGCACCACGGGCAGGGCCTGCGCCAGATCCGCATCGGCAAACAGGATCTGGGGCGACTTGCCGCCCAGCTCCAGCGTCACCGGCACATGGTTGAGCGCCGCCGCCTGGGCCACGGCCGTGCCGGTGCCGGGCGAGCCGGTGAAGGAGATGTGGTTGATGCCCGGGTGCGCGGCCAGGGCCGCGCCGGCTTCCACGCCCAGGCCGCAGACCATGTTCAGCGCGCCCGGCGGCAGGCCGGCCTCCAGCGCCAGGGCGGCAATGCGCAAGGGCGTGAGGCAGGCGTCCTCGGCCGGCTTGACCACGCAGGCATTGCCGGCGGCCAGGGCCCCGCCCACCGAGCGGCCGAAGATCTGGGCCGGGTAGTTCCAGGGAATGATGTGGCCGGTCACGCCATGCGGCACGCGCAGCGCGATCACGGTGCTGCCGGCCGCATAGGGAATGCTCTCGCCATGCAGCTTGTCGGCCGCGCCGCCGTAATACTCGAAGTAGCGGGCGCAGGCCGTGATGTCGGCGCGGGCCTGCTGGATGGGCTTGCCGGTGTCGCGGCATTCCAGCTGGGCCAGGGCCTCGTGCTGCTGCAGGATCAGGGCCGAGAGCCGGCTCAGCACGCGGCCGCGCTCGGTGGCCGTGGCACGTCCCCAGGGGCCGCGGAAGGCGCGGCGCGCGGCCGCCACCGCAGCGTCCACATCGCGTGCATCGCTGCGCGGCAGCCGGGCGAAGGCCTGGCCATCGGCGGGGTCCAGCACCGGCAGGGTCTGGCCGGACGCCGCGGGCAGATGCCGGCCATCGATCAGATTGCAGAGAGCTTCGCAGGCATCGGCAGGCATGGGCATTCCTTCAGCGCTGGGTGGCCCGGTAGGGCTCGAACCATGCCAGGCCCGCCGAGGTGTCCGCCTGACGCGGCCGGTACTCGCAACCCACATGGCCGGCATAGCCCAGCTCGTCGAGCAGGGCCAGCAGATAGGCGTGGTTGAGCTCGCCCCGATCCGGCTCATGCCGCTCGGGCACGCCGGCGATCTGGATATGTGCCACCCGCCCTCCCGGGATGTAGTGGCGCAACTTGCTGGCCAGGTCCCCCTCGACGATCTGGCAGTGGTAGAGGTCCATCTGCACCTTGAGGTTGGGACGGTCAAGCTCGGCCACGATGGCGTGGGCTTCATCCTGGCGATTGAGAAAGTAGCCCGGCATGTCGCGGGTGTTGATGGGTTCGATCAGCAGCTCGCGGCCGGCAGCGCGGGCCTGGTCGGCCGCCCAGGCCAGGTTCTCCAGATAGGTCTCGCGCAGGCGCGCGCGCTCCACGCCCTGGGGCGCCAGGCCGGCCATCACATGGATGCGCGGACAGTCCAGGGCCTGCGCATAGGGCAGAGCCTGATGGCGCAGGCCCTCACGGAACTCGGCTTCCCGCCCGGGCAGGCAGGCCAGACCGCGCTCGCCTGCGGCAAAGTCCCCGGGGGGCGCGTTGAACAAGACCTGGCGCAATCCGTGCTCATGCAGCTCGCGCGCCAGCAGCGCCGCCTCATGCTCATAGGGGAAGAGGTACTCCACCGCCCGGAAGCCGTCGCGCGCCGCGGCAGCGAAACGCGCCACAAAGGGATGCTCGGTGTACATCAGGCTGAGATTGGCGGCGAACAGGGGCATGCAGGCGTTCCTCTTGCGGCCCCTCACGCTAGCAGATGCCGGGCGGGACAGGCGCCCTACACTGTCGCCCCCATTGCGCATTGCCACCGCCCATGCAAGCCCTGCTTGACACCATTGCCACCCTGCCCCATCCGCGTGAAGCGGACCGCCACTTCCACGGCCGCGGTGGCCTGCATCCGGGCTGCGAGGCCTGGACCCTGGACTGCTATCCGCCCGTCTGGCTGCTCACCAGCTTTGCACCGACGGACGAGGAGGCCCTCGCGCGCATCGGCGCGGCCCTGGCGGCGCGCTGGGCCGAGATCGCGCCGGGCGAGCCGCTGAACTGGGTCTACCAGTGCCGCGACGAGGCCGGCGCCAGCAACCGCCTGATGAGCGGCCAGGTGCCCGAGCCCCATGTGGTGGAGGAAGCCGGCGCGCGCTACGGCGTGCACCTGATGCGCGGCCAGAACCATGGCCTCTTCCTGGACATGGCCGAGGGCCGGCGCTGGGTGCGCGACTGGGCCCGGTCCCAGCCCGGCGGCAAGGTGCTGAACCTCTTTGCCTACAGCTGCGCCTTCTCGGTGGCGGCCCTGCAGGGCGGCGCGGCCCAGGTCTTCAACTACGACATGGCGCGCGGCGCGCTGGAGAGCGGGCGCCGCAACCACCAGCTCAACGGCCTGGCGGGCGCGCAGTTCCTGGCGCACGACATCTTCAGCTCCTGGGGCAAGATCCGCCGCAGCGGCCCCTACGAGCTGGTCATCATGGACCCGCCCAGCTACCAGAAGGGCAGCTTCATCGACACCAAGGACTATCCCCGCCTGCTGCGCCGCCTGCCCGAGTTGCTGGCGCCCGGCGGCCACGCCCTGATCTGCCTGAACTCACCCAAGCTGGACAGCGAGTTTGTGCGCGAGGGCGTGGCGCGCGAGGCGCCGGGCCTGGTCTTTGTGGAGCGCCTGGCCAATCCGCCGGTGTTTGCCGATGTGGCGCCGGAGCGCGCACTCAAGGTGCTGGTCTACCGGCAACCCTGACGGGCTTGCGTCGGCCGCCGCGGTGTATCCTGCGCCGCCATGAGCAAGACCTACAAGATCGCCGTGATTCCCGGCGATGGGATTGGCAAGGAAGTGATGCCCGAGGGCCTGCGCGCCCTGCAGGCGGCCTCACAGCGTTTCGGCTTCCAGCTGGAACTGGAACACATTGAATGGGCCAGCTGCGACTACCACGCGGCCCATGGCCAGATGATGCCGGACGACTGGAAGGCCCGGCTTTCAGACAAGGACGCCATTCTCTTTGGCGCCGTGGGCTGGCCTGCCACCGTGCCCGACCATGTTTCGCTCTGGGGCTCGCTGCTCAAGTTTCGCCGCGAGTTCGACCAGTACATCAATCTGCGCCCCGTGCGACTCTTCGAGGGCGTGCCCTGCCCTCTGGCCGGCCGCAAGCCGGGCGAGATCGACTACCTCGTGGTGCGCGAGAACACCGAGGGCGAGTACACCAATCTGGGCGGCGTGATGTTCGCCGGCACGGAGCGCGAGATCGTGATCCAGGAGTCCGTGTTCTCGCGGCATGGCACCGACCGGGTGCTGCGCTACGCTTTTGAGCGCGCCCTGAGCCGCCCCCGCAAACACCTGACCGTGGCCACCAAGAGCAATGGCATCGCCATCTCCATGCCCTGGTGGGATGGCCGTGCCGACGTGGTGAGCCAGGACTATCCCGATGTGACCGTGGACAAGCAGCACATCGACATCCTGAGCGCGCGTTTTGTGCTGCAACCGGGCCGCTTCGATGTGGTGGTAGCCAGCAATCTCTTCGGCGACATCCTGTCCGATCTGGGCCCCGCCACCACGGGCACCATTGGACTGGCACCCTCGGCCAATCTCAATCCTGAGCGCCGCTTCCCCTCGCTGTTCGAGCCCGTGCACGGCTCGGCGCCGGACATCTACGGGCAGAACATCGCCAACCCGGTGGCCATGATCTGGTCGGCCGCGCTGATGCTGGACTTCCTGGGTGAGCGTGCGGCCCATGACGCGATGCTCGGCGCCATCGAGACCGTCCTGGCACAGGGCCCGCGCACGCGAGATCTCGGCGGCCAGGCCAGCACCGGCGAGATGGGCGCGGCCGTGGCCACGCTGATTTGAATCGGCGCGGCGGCCGGGGCGCCCTGCGCACGCCTGTTGGGCAATTCGGCCCCGTGTGAGCTGCATCACAGCGCCGGCATGGGGCTTTTGTGAGAATTTGCGCAAGGCCCCCGCTCCTGGGGGCCAAGCCCTGAGTCACACGGGGGATCGCCGAGCGGTTCGGGCCCGTGTGCGCTGCGCCACTTGCTGCCCCATTTCCGTATTGCTTCCGCCGGCAGGGACACGCCCTGCGGCCATTGTGTGATCGCCCCGCACTGCCCGGTACAAGCCTACCGGCAGCGCCTGCCTGGGCGGGAACTACCCCTGGTCAGCGCCCGCAGCATTGCGCGCATGTTCCGCGTCCAGCAACAGGGCGAGCAGGCCAGCACCCTGCGCATCGTGAAATCAGGACTGCTGGCCGTTTTGCTGCGCGGCCCCGAGGGTCGTGAGCAGCCGATCGCGGTGATCGGCCAGGGTGATCTGCTGGGGCGTTCGGCCGCATCGGGGCAGTCCAATCTGATGAGTGTTCAGGCGCTCACACCGGTAGCCATTTGCGAGTTCCCGGTGTCGCTCTGGCATGAGCTGGATGCGCTGGGCGGCCAGCATCCCTGGACCATGGGCCGCCAGAGCCGGCGCGCCGTGCAGACCCTGGCCGAATGGAGCCATCTGGTGCGCCTGCCCGGACTGGAGCAGCGCTTGGCCAGCGCCCTGCAGTTGCTGGCCGAGCTTCAGCCACGCGAGGCCGTGCAACTGCCCAGCCAGGGCATGCTGGCCGAGCTCTTGTGCGTCACCCGCGAGAGCATCAACCGCACCTGGCGCGAGTTTGAAACCCGCGGCCTGGTGCAAAGACGCCATCGCCACTTCGTGCATCTGGATGTGCAAGCCCTGGCGCGGATTGCCGCGGGGTCTTCATCCTGACTGTGCGCTGGCGCACAGCGAAGGTTGATTGGGGCGATCGCCCCCGATGGAAGCCGCGGCCTTTTTGACGATAGTCAGCTCCAGCCCGGCGGCGCTTCTGCTCGGAAGCAGGTCGCGACGGGTCCAGCGTGTGTGAAGGAGCAGCCCGCAGCATGGATCAGCATCCGCCCTCGGTCAGCCAGCGCGAGTACCGCTTTCCGGCTGGCGCCACCCTGATGTCGACCACGGATGTGCACAGCCACATCCAGTACGCCAATGCCGCCTTTGTGGAGGCCAGTGGCTATAGCGGTGACGCCCTGATGGGCTCGCCGCACAAGCTGGTGCGGCACCCGGACATGCCGCCCCAAGCCTTTCATGACCTCTGGTCCACGGTGCGGGCCGGCCTGCCCTGGACGGGGCTGGTCAAGAACCGCCGGCAGGATGGCGATCACTACTGGGTGCGGGCCAATGTGGCGCCGGTGGTGCGCGCAGGCCAGCTGCGGGGCTATATCTCGGTTCGCACCGAACCCTCGCGCGAAGAGGTCGCGGCGGCAGAGCGGCTCTACAGCGGGCTGCGCAGCGGCAGCCAGCGGGGACTCAAGCTGTTCCGTGGTCTGGTGCTGCGCCCTGGCCTGGCCCGCCTGCGCGAGCACTGGCGCTTGCTGTCGGTGGGTACCGTGCTGCGCCTGGGCGTCGCCGGCCTGGGCCTGGGGCTGCTGGGGCTGTGTGCCGTGGCAGGCGTGCCCGCTGGTGCTTGGCCCGTGCTGCTGAGCGGCATGGCCCTGCTGCTGCTGGGGGCTGACTTCCTGGCCCAGCGCCATATCGCCGCGCCGCTGGCCCTGGTCTGCCGCCAGGCCACGGCCGTGGCCGCGGGACACTTCGATGCCAATGTGCGCCTGGACCGGGTGGATGAGATCGGACTGATGCTGCGCGCCATCAATCAGGCCGGGCTGAATGTGCGCTCCCTGGTCGCCGATGTGGGCGCCCAGGTCCATGGCCTGCAGAGCGTGGCCTCCCAACTCTCGGCGGCGAATGCCGACCTGGGCGAGCGGACGCAGCAGACATCGCAGAGCCTGGCCGATGCGGCCTCGTCCCTGACCGAGCTGACGGCCAGCGTGAGTCACTGCGCTCAGACCGCGGCCCAGGGCGGCGAAGCGGCGGGCCATATGGCTCAGGCAACCGCCTCGGTGAATCAGCTGGTGGATCAGGTCCAGGGCAATATGCAGCAGATCAGCCGCTCCAGCGAGCAGATCGGCGAGATCATCGGCGTGATCGACGGTATCGCTTTCCAGACCAATATCCTGGCCCTCAATGCCGCCGTGGAAGCGGCCCGCGCCGGCGAGTCCGGACGGGGCTTTGCGGTGGTGGCCGCCGAGGTGCGCCGACTGGCGCAGCGAAGCCAGGAGGCCGCACGCGAGATCAAGGCCCTGATCCAGGACAGTGCGGAGCGGGTACAGACCGGCGCCGATCTGGTCCAGCGATCACGGCGGTCCATGGATCAGCTGCTGCAGGAGGTTCAGCAGGTCACCGGACTGATAGGCGGCATACGACTGGCAACAAGCGAGCAGGCCCAGGGCATCGAACAGATGCTGGGCCGCATCGAGGCACTGGACCACATGACCCAGCAGAACAGTGCTATGGCCGAGCAGTCCAGCGCGGCGGCGAGCAGCCTGCGTGGCGGGGTGAACAGTCTGAGCCGAGCCATCGATGTCTTCCGGGGTGACTGAGAGCCGGTGGCCGCCGGGCCGCAGCCCGGACGGCTTGCAGCCGTGGCTGGATCTGATTCCCGACGGCGTGCTGCTGGTGGATGAACAAGGCCGCATCCGCTGCGCCAACAAGGCGATGCACAGGCTCTGCGGCATGGATCCATCCTCCCTGCATGGCCACGCCCTGGATGTGCTGCTGCCCATCGGCGCCAGCTGCCGCCATGGCGCGCATCTGCAGCAGTTCTTTCGACAGCCGCGACCGCGCCCCATGGGCAGCGTGAGCCGGCTCAGCCTGCGCCGCGCCGATGGCAGCAGCCTGCCCGTGGATATCTCGCTGGGCCTGTTCGAGAGCGAGGGCGAGCGCCTGGCCCTGGCCGTGATTCACGATCTCAGCGAGCTGCACTCCCTGCATCAGCGCAACGACTATCTGGCCACGCACGATGAGCTCACGGGCCTTCACAACCGCCCCGTGTTTCACCAGCTGCTGAGTCAGGCGCTCGCCCAGGCACAGCGCAGCCAGCGATCGATGGCGCTGCTGCTGATCGATCTGGACGACTTCAAGTCGGTCAACGATGGCCACGGGCACCATGTGGGAGACCGGCTGCTGCAGGACATGGCTTCGCGCATGCGCAGAGAGCTGCGCAGCTCTGACGCGCTGGCCCGCCTCGGCGGCGACGAGTTTGCGGTGCTGCTGCCGGACCAGACTCATGCGCCCGACACCTTGCGGGTCGCGGAAAAGCTCCTGGCCAGCATCGCGCGCCCCTGGCAGCTGGGGCACCACGAAATCTCGCCCGGCGCCAGCATCGGCATCGTCTTCGGCCCGGGAGACGGGAACAGTGCCGATATGCTGATGCGGCACGCCGACATGGCCATGTACCAGGCCAAGGATGCGGGTCGCGGCACCTACCGGGTGTTCGACGGCCGTATGGCCGCGGAGCTGGAGGAGCGCAGTCTGCTTCAGGGGCGCCTGCAACTGGCGCTGCGCCATGGCGGGCTGCAGCTTCACTATCAACCCCAGCTCTGTGCGCGTAGCGGCCGAGTATTGGGTGTGGAAGCCTTGGCCCGCTGGCAGGACGCACAGCTGGGCATGGTGTCGCCCGCACGCTTCATTCCCGTGGCAGAACGCTGCGGCCTGATCCTGCCCCTGGGCGACTGGGTGCTCAACGAGGCCTGCCGGCAGCTGCGCAGCTGGCTGGACCAAGGCCTGGCCCTGCGTGTCGCCGTCAATGTCTCGGCGCATCAGCTGCGCCTGCCGCGCTTTGCGGCGCATCTGGCAGAGTTGCTGCAGCAATGGCGCATTCCCCCCGCCATGCTGGAGCTCGAGATCACCGAGAGCGTGGCCATGGGCGATGGTCTGCAGGCCAAGGCCTTGCTTGAAGAAGTCGCCCGCCTGGGCGTGCAACTGGCCCTGGACGACTTCGGCATGGGCCACTCGTCACTGGGCCAGTTGCGTGACCTGCCGGTACATCGCATCAAGATGGATCGGAGCTTTGTACAGGGCGCATGCACCCATGCACGCGATGCGGTGCTGACGCGTGCGGTGATAGGCCTGACCAAGACCTTGGGCATGCGGGTGGTTGGCGAGGGCGTCGAGACCGAAGCCCAGCGACGCTTCCTGCAGGCCGAAGGCTGCGACGAGCTCCAGGGTTGGCTGTTCGCGCCCGCTGTGGCCCCGGCAAACATCCCGCAACTGCTGCAGACGCTGGTGGTGGCCGCCCCCTGATCGAGCCGGCAGTCAGCTAGAGCCTGAGTCCCGCTGCAGCACTGCAGCAGGGCCTTCGCCAACAAAAAAGCCAACCGCTTGGGTTGGCTTGCTTGGCACAGCCTTGACGGCTGCGACTTGTTGGTTGCGGGGGCAGGATTTGAACCTACGACCTTTGGGTTATGAGCCCAACGAGCTACCAGACTGCTCCACCCCGCGACTGAAGCTAGCAGTATAGCACAGGAAAATGACGTTGGCCAGCTCCCGACGCGGCGCCGCACAATGAAAAAGGCCAGCCGCTATGGCTGGCCTTTCGAGCGAGAAGAGCCGCTGCCACGATGGGCAAAGGCTCGATCGCGTTCTGTCGATTACTCGGCAGCGGCTTCGGCGGTCGGAGCGGCTTCTTCAGCGCGATCCACCAGCTCGACGTAGGCCATCGGCGCGTTATCGCCCACGCGGAAACCCATCTTCAGGATGCGGGTGTAACCGCCCGGACGGGTCTGGAAGCGAGGGCCCAGCTCATTGAAGAGCTTGGTGACGATGTCGCGATCGCGCAGGCGGTCGAAGGCCAGGCGACGGTTGGCCAGGGTCGGGACCTTGGCCAGGGTGATCAGGGGCTCCACAACCTTGCGCAGTTCCTTGGCCTTGGGGACCGTGGTCTTGATGGCTTCGTGCTGCAGCAGCGACACGGCCATATTGCGCAGCATCGCGGCGCGATGCGAGCTGGTGCGGTTGAGCTTACGGGGACCGTTACGGTGACGCATGGTGCTTTTCCTTTCCTACTATGTAATGACCGGCAGCCGGATCAGGTACTGCCGGGTGCACCGGGTGGCGTTTGTCAAAGCGCCACCCTTCTCTCTTCAAAAAATCAACGCTTGTCCAGACCTTGCGGCGGCCAGTTTTCCAGGCGGGCGCCCAGAGTCAGACCACGCGAAGCCAGCACTTCCTTGATTTCGTTGAGCGACTTGCGACCCAGGTTGGGGGTCTTGAGCAGCTCGGTCTCGGTACGCTGGATCAGGTCGCCGATGTAGTAGATGTTCTCGGCCTTCAGGCAGTTGGCCGAGCGCACGGTGAGCTCGAGCTCGTCGACCGGGCGCAGCAGGATCGGATCGAAGCTGCTGGAGCGCTGGGCCGGCTGATCGAAGGCGTCCACCAGATCGGTGCCTTGCAGCTGGGCGAAGACGGCCAGTTGCTCAACCAGAATCTTGGCGGAGGCACGGATCGCTTCCTCGGGCGAGATGGCGCCGTTGGTTTCGATCTCCATGACCAGCTTGTCCAGGTCGGTACGCTGCTCGACGCGGGCGTTCTCGACGGCATAGCTGACGCGCTTGACCGGCGAGAACGAGGCGTCCAGCACGATGCGGCCGATGCTCTTGGTCGGCTCGTCGCCGTAGCGGCGCATATTGCCGGGCACATAGCCGCGGCCCTTCTCGACCTTGATCTGCATGTCCAGCTTGCCGCCTTGCGACAGATGGGCGATCACGTGCTCGGGGTTGATGATCTCGACGTCGTGCGGGGTCTGGATGTCGGCTGCCGTGACCGGGCCTTCACCTTCCTTGCGCAGGACCAGGGTGACTTCTTCGCGGTTGTGCAGACGGAAGACCACGCCCTTGAGGTTCAGCATGATGTGAACCACGTCCTCTTGCACGCCGTCGATGGCCGAGTACTCGTGCAGCACGCCGGCAATCGTCACTTCCGTCGGCGCATAACCCACCATCGAGGACAGCAGCACACGGCGCAGGGCATTGCCCAGGGTGTGGCCATAACCGCGTTCGAACGGCTCCAGAGTGACCTTGGCGCGATGACCGCCCAGGGGCTCCACATTGATGGACTTGGGTTTGAGCAGATTGGTTTGCATGAGGTCTTTCTTTCAATACCCTCGGTTCGTTACACCGATAAGGCTGAGGGACCAACCAGGCGCAGCACGAACAGCCCGCGCCCGGACGAGGAAAACGGCAAAGCCGAGCGGGCCCATCTGGGGCCGCTCGGCAAGAACTTCACGATTAACGCGAGTACAACTCAACGATCAGCGATTCGTTGATTTCGGCGCCGAACTCATCGCGGTCCGGCGTCTTCTTGAAGATGCCTTCCAGCTTGCTGCCGTCGACCTGAACCCAGGCGGGCATGCCCACGGACTCGGCCAGCTTGAAAGCGTCCAGCACGCGCAGCTGCTTCTTGGCCTTCTCACGCACAGCGACCACGTCACCGGCCTTCACCAGGTAGGAGGCGATGTTCACGACTTCGCCGTTCACGGTGATGCCCTTGTGGGAAACCAGCTGACGCGCTTCGGCACGGGTCGAACCGAAGCCCATGCGATACACCACGTTGTCGAGGCGCGATTCCAGCAGTTGCAGCAGGTTCACGCCGGTCGAACCCTTGCGGCGCTCGGCTTCGGCGAAGTAGCGGCGGAACTGACGCTCCAGCACGCCGTACATGCGCTTGACCTTCTGCTTTTCACGCAGTTGCAGACCGAAGTCGCTGGTACGCTGACCCGAGGTGCGGCCATGCTGGCCGGGCTTGCTGTCGAACTTGGCCTTGTCGCTGATGGCGCGGCGGGCGCTCTTCAGGAACAGGTCGGTGCCTTCGCGGCGGGAAAGTTTGGCCTTCGGGCCGAGATAACGTGCCACTTTGAGTGTCCTTGTTCAATCTAACGCATCAGGGCCCATTGCTGAGCGTATGAAGCGCGAGTCCGGCCGGTGTTGTCATGGGCTCGGACGGTGGGCTTATAGAGATCGCAAGACCTCTGGGAGACCGGCGTTGCCGCCGTCGAGTGCTGCTCAAGCGCCAAAAGGCACCGGCGCAGCATCTCAGCAAAACGGCCGACTGGCGCCAAAAGCACCAGCCGGCTGGGTAATCGAACTAACGATTATCGCACAAACTTCGATTTGAATCGAAGCTTAGATACGGCGACGCTTCTGCGGGCGGCAGCCGTTGTGCGGGACCGGAGTCACATCGGAGATGGAGTTGATGCGGATGCCCAGGGCAGCCAGTGCACGCACCGAGGACTCACGGCCGGGGCCGGGACCCTTGATCTTGACGTCAAGGTTCTTGATGCCCTGCTCTTGAGCGGCGCGGCCAGCAACCTCAGCAGCCACCTGGGCAGCAAAAGGCGTCGACTTGCGCGAGCCCTTGAAGCCCTGGCCACCGGAGGAGGCCCAGCTCAGAGCACCGCCTTGACGGTCAGTGATGGTGATGATGGTGTTGTTGAACGAGGCGTGCACGTGGGCGACGCCGTCGGCCACGTTCTTGCGGACCTTCTTGCGAACGCGCTGGGCAGCCGAGTTATTGGGTGCTTTTGCCATATTGACCTTCTTTCAGTACGGTTGCCGCGAGATCACTTCTTGCCGGTAGCCGCCGACTTGCGCGGACCCTTGCGGGTGCGGGCATTCGTACGGGTACGCTGGCCGCGCATCGGCAGACCACGGCGATGACGGAAACCGCGGTAGCAACCCAGGTCCATCAAGCGCTTGATGTTGATCGACATCTCGCGGCGCAGATCGCCTTCGATGGTCATGGCGCCCACGGCTTCACGGATCTTTTCCAGATCAGCGTCGGTGAGGTCCTTAACCTTTTTGTCGAACGGAATACCGCAAGCGGTGCAGATCTTCTGCGCGGTCGTACGGCCAATGCCGTAGATCGAGGTCAGACCGATCTCGGTGTGCTTTTGCGGCGGAATGTTGATACCAGCAATACGTGCCATGTGCGTTCTCTCTCGCTATTAGTCGTGCTGCAATCAGCCTTGACGCTGCTTGTGGCGCGGATCGGTACAGATCACACGCACCACGCCCTTGCGACGGATGATCTTGCAATTGCGGCACATTTGCTTGACGGATGCCGAAACTTTCATGGTCTGCTCCTTGACCTACTCTTTAGCGCTGCGCGCGTCCCCGGGGGTATTCAAAAGCTCACTTCGCCCGGAATACGATGCGAGCACGACTCAAATCGTAGGGCGTCAGCTCCACGGTCACCTTGTCACCAGGCAAGATGCGGATGTAATGCATACGCATCTTGCCGGAGATGTGTCCGAGGACGACATGCCCATTTTCCAGCTTGACTCGGAACGTGGCGTTGGGGAGGTTCTCAAGAATCTCGCCCTGCATTTGAATGACGTCGTCTTTCGCCATGCCCTGCCCACGTTTCCTGTTCCAAGAGGAATGTTGTTAATCAAATTGAACCGGCTTCTCAGCTGGCTTTGAAGTTCGCCTTCTTCAGCAGCGACTCGTACTGCTGACTCATCACATAAGACTGCACCTGAGTCCAGAAGTCCATCGTCACGACCACGATGATCAACAAGGACGTGCCACCGAAGTAGAACGGAACGTTGTACTTCAGGACCAGGAACTCAGGCAACAAACAGACCGCCGTGATGTAGACCGCTCCGACCAGGGTCAGGCGAGCCAGGATCTTGTCAATATGCTTGGCCGTCTGATCTCCAGGACGAATCCCGGGGATAAAGGCGCCGCTCTTCTTCAGGTTGTCTGCGGTCTCACGGCTGTTGAACACCAGAGCCGTGTAGAAGAAGCAGAAGAACACGATGGCAGCAGCGTACAGCAGCACGTAAATCGGCTGACCGGGGCGCAGCACATCCGCGAGATCTTTCAACCAGCGCAGGCCGTCACCCGTGGCAAACCAACTCACGATCGTGGTCGGCAGCAGGATGATGGACGACGCGAAGATCGGGGGGATCACGCCTGCCATATTGAGCTTGAGCGGCAGGTGCGAGCTCTGGCCGCCATACACCTTGTTGCCCACCTGGCGCTTGGCGTAATTCACCAAGATCTTGCGCTGACCGCGCTCGACAAACACCACCAGATAGGTCACGGCGATGACGATGGCGACGATGAAGATCGAGGAAATGATGCTCATCGCGCCGGTTCGCACCAGCTCCAGCAGGCCACCAATGGCGCTGGGCAGACCCGCGGCGATACCCGCAAAGATCAGGATCGAGATCCCGTTGCCCAGACCGCGCTCGGTAATCTGCTCACCCAGCCACATCAGGAACATCGTGCCGGCCACCAGGCTGGTCACCGCGGTCATGCGGAAACCAAAACCGGGGCTGAGCACCAAGCCAGGCGAACTTTCCAGAGCCAGAGCGATGCTCAGGGACTGGAAAATCGCGAGGCCCAAGGTGCCGTAGCGCGTGTACTGCGTGATCTTGCGACGCCCAGCCTCGCCTTCCTTCTTCAGCGCTTCCAGGCTCGGCACCACATACGTCATCAACTGCATGACGATAGAGGCCGAGATGTAGGGCATGATGCCCAGCGCGAAGACGGTGAAGCGCGACAGCGCACCGCCCGAGAACATATTGAACAGGCTCAGGATGCCGCCCTGCTGGCCTTTGAAGAGCTGTTGCAGCTGAACAGGGTCAATGCCCGGCACGGGGATGTGCGCCCCGATTCGGTACACGACCAGTGCCAGCAACAGGAAAACAAGCCGGCGACGCAGGTCGCCAAACTTGCCGCTCTTGGCCAGTTGGTTTGCGTTGGTAGCCACTGTGCCCCGTTCCTAAAGCTTTAAGCGACAGAACCGCCAGCGGCTTCGATGGCAGCCTTGGCGCCAGCCGTGGCACCCACGCCCTTGAGCGTGACCTTGCGGCTGATTGCACCGGACTGGATGACCTTGACGGTCTTGACCAGTTCGGACACCAGGCCGACGGCCTTCAGCGTCAGCAGATCGATCTCCTCGCCGGCCAGCTTCTGCAGGTCAGACAGGTTGATCTCAGCCACGAAGGGCTTGTTCTGCGACTTGAAACCGCGCTTAGGCAGGCGGCGCTGCAGCGGCATCTGACCGCCTTCGAAGCCAACCTTGTGGAAGCCGCCAGCACGCGACTTCTGACCCTTGTGACCACGACCAGCGGTCTTGCCCAGGCCGGAGCCGATGCCACGGCCCACGCGACGCTTGGCGTGCTTGGCACCAGCGGCGGGCTTGATGGTATTGAGTTGCATCTCTTGTCCTCTATTCGGCCGGTGCTTACAGCACCTGCACGAGGTAAGCGATCTTGTTGATCATGCCGCGCACAGCCGGCGTGTCTTCCAGCGTCTTGGTGCTGTTCAGCTTGCGCAGGCCCAGACCAACAACGGTGGCACGGTGCGAAGCGCGGCAGCCGATGGGGCTGCGGACCAGCTTGACCGTCAGGGTTTTCTTATCAGACATCTGTCTCTCCAGTCGGCTGATCAGTTGAAGATGTCTTCAACAGTCTTGCCGCGCTTGGCAGCGACTTCCGCAGCGGTGGTGGAGCGCTTGAGCGCGTCCAGCGTGGCGCGGACCATGTTGTAAGGGTTGGTCGAACCGTGGCTCTTGGACACGATGTCGGTCACACCCATCACCTCGAAGACGGCACGCATCGGGCCGCCAGCGATCACGCCGGTACCGGTCGGAGCCGGAGCCAGCATGACACGCGAAGCACCGTGCTCACCCACCACATTGTGATGGACGCTACCGTTCTTCAGGTTCACCTTGAACATATTGCGGCGAGCCGACTCCATGGCCTTCTGCACGGCGACGGGAACTTCCTTCGCCTTGCCCTTGCCCATGCCGATGCGGCCATCGCCGTCGCCAACCACGGTCAGGGCAGCGAAAGACAGCGTACGGCCGCCCTTGACCACCTTCGTGACGCGATTGACCGCAATCATCTTCTCGCGCAGGCCGTCGTCGTTGCCTTCAGTCTGCGCGCGGGGTTGAAACTTTGCCATTTCTTAATCCTTTGTGCGTCAGAACTGCAGGCCGGCTTCGCGGGCGGCTTCAGCCAGGGCCTTGATACGGCCGTGGTAGGCAAAGCCAGCGCGGTCGAAGGCAACCTTCTCGATGCCGGCAGCCTTGGCCTTCTCGGCGATGCGCTTGCCGATCAACGTAGCGGCGGACACATTGCCACCCTTGCCGGAAGCGCCCAGCTGTTCGCGGACTTCCTTCTCGACGGTCGAAGCGCTGGCCAGCACGCGACCACCGTCTTCGGAAATGACGTTGGCGTAAATGTGCAGATTCGAGCGGAACACGGTCAGGCGGGCGACGCGCTGCAGGGCAATGCGGGCACGGGTCTGACGCGAGCGGCGCAGGCGCTGTTCTTTCTTGGTCATCATGGCGCTGCTCCTTACTTCTTCTTGGTTTCCTTGAGGGAAACCTTCTCGTCGGCGTAGCGGATGCCCTTGCCCTTGTAGGGCTCGGGCGGACGGAAGGCACGCACCTCAGCGGCGATCTGGCCGACCACCTGGCGGTCCGAACCCTTGATCAGGATTTCGGTCTGGGTCGGGCATTCCACCTTGATGCCGGCGGGCATGTCCTTCACCACGGGGTGAGAGAAACCGATCTGGAGGTTCAGCTTCTGGCCTTGCGCCTGGGCACGGAAGCCCACGCCCACCAGATTCAGCTTCTTCTCGAAGCCCTTGCTGACGCCGTTGACCATATTGGCCACCAGGGCACGCATCGTGCCGCTCATCGCATCGGCCTCGGCCGATTCGTTCACGGGCACAAAGCTCAGCTTGCCGCCTTCATTCTTCACGGTCACCAGGGCATTGACGGGACGCACCAGCGTGCCCAGCGAGCCCTTGACGCTGATCTGCTCAGCGCTGATGGTCACGTCCACGCCTTGCGGGACGACGACCGGCATTTTTCCAACGCGGGACATTGTCTGTCTCTCCTTGCGCTTAGGCGACGTAGCAGAGCACTTCGCCGCCGATACCGGCTTGACGTGCCTTGCGGTCAGTCATCACACCCTTGGGGGTGGTGACGATCGCCACGCCCAGGCCATTCATGACCTGAGGAATGTCGTGACGGCCCTTGTAGATGCGCAGGCCGGGACGGCTCACGCGCTCGATGCGCTCGATCACCGGGCGACCGGCGTAATACTTCAGCGCAATCTCCAGCTCGGGGCGAGCGGCATCACCGCGCACCGCGAAACCGTCGATATAGCCCTCGTCCTTGAGGACCTTGGCGATCGCGACCTTCAGCTTGCTGGAAGGCATCACGACGCTGGCCTTCTCAACGCTCTGGGCGTTGCGAATGCGAGTCAGCATATCGGCGATAGGATCACTCATGCTCATTTGCGATTTCTCCTAATCGTGCCGATTACCAGCTAGCCTTGACGACACCGGGGATGTCGCCCTTGAAAGCCAGTTCACGAATCTTGTTACGGGCCAGGCCGAACTTGCGGAAGGTACCGCGGGGACGACCGGTCAGCTCGCAGCGGTTACGCAGGCGAGTGGGGTTGGCATTGCGGGGCAGCTTTTGCAGCTCCAGACGGGCTGCATAGCGCTCCTCGTCCGACTTCTTGGCATCGTCAATGATGGCCTTGAGTTCGGCGTACTTCTTGGAGAACTTGGCGACCAGTTGTTCGCGCTTCAGCTCACGTTGCTTGATCGAGAGTTTTGCCACGGGTCACCTCAGTTCTTGAACGGGAACTTGAACGCGGCCAGCAGGGCCTTCGCTTCGTCGTCCGTCTTGGCAGTCGTCGTGATGCTGATATTCAGACCACGCAGAGCATCCACCTTGTCGTACTCGATCTCGGGGAAGATGATCTGCTCTTTGACGCCGATGTTGTAGTTGCCACGGCCGTCAAACGAACGACCGGAGATACCACGGAAATCGCGAACGCGCGGCAGGGCGATGGTCACGAAGCGATCCAGGAATTCATACATCTGGACGCCACGCAGGGTCACCATGCAGCCGATGGGCACGCCGTCACGGATCTTGAAGCCGGCGATGGCCTTCTTCGACTTGGTGACCACGGGCTTCTGGCCGGCGATCTTGGTCAGGTCGCCCACGGCGTGATCCATGACCTTCTTGTCGGCGACGGCTTCACTGACACCCATGTTCAGGGTGATCTTGGTGATGCGCGGCACTTCCATCACGGACTTGTAGCCGAACTTCTCGGTCAGGCCGGGAACGACTTTTTCGCGATAAAACGCTTGCAAACGAGCCATGTCGGACCTCTTAAGCCTTGATCTCTTCGCCGGTCGACTTGTAGACGCGCACCTTCTTGCCATCGGCGAGCAGCTTGATGCCCACGCGATCGGCCTTGCCGGAGGCGGCGTTGAAAATCGCCACGTTGGATTGATGGATGGGCATGGTCTTATCGATCACACCACCGGTGGTGCCCTTCATGGGATTGGGCTTGGCGTGCTTCTTCACGACGTTGACGCCTTCCACCACCAGGTGGGAGTCATCGACACGCTGCGACACGACGCCGCGCTTGCCCTTGTCGCGGCCGGTCAGCACGATGACCTCGTCGCCTTTACGAATCTTGTTCATGGCAGTACCTTTGTTCTGCAGCGAGGCGCTTAGAGCACCTCGGGCGCCAGCGACACGATCTTCATGAAGCGCTCGGTACGCAGTTCACGCGTCACGGGGCCGAAGATACGGGTGCCGATGGGCTCCAGCTTGGCATTCAGCAGCACGGCGGCATTGCCGTCGAACTTCACCAAGGAACCGTCCTGGCGGCGCACGCCCTTGGCGGTGCGCACGACCACAGCGCTGTAGACCTCGCCCTTCTTGACGCGGCCACGCGGAGCAGCTTCCTTGATGCTGACCTTGATAATGTCGCCAATATGGGCATAACGGCGCTTGGAACCACCCAGCACCTTGATGCACATGACGGACTTGGCGCCAGTGTTGTCCGCGACATCAAGCCGCGATTGCATTTGAATCATGTCTGTCCCCAACTTTTCCCGCATCCCCCTGCTGCGACCATCGCAGCAGACCTCAGCGGTCAGTCTTGGGCCCGTGGACCGTTCGCTCGGCATCCATTGCAGACACCTTGCGCCCGGCGGTTGAGGGCGAACCCGAGGCCGTAAACGCACCACTAGATGCGCCCGACGTTCGGCGAAGCTTTGTATTGTGCAGGCAATAGACCCCTGATGTCAAGGGCCTGCCTCGCAAAACCCGTGGCCGCCGGGGTTCGGCGGCCACGAGCTTATTCCATCACAGGGCCTGAGCCTGGGCCAGCAGCGTGTTGGCGTCGCTGACTTCAAACTTGCCGGGGGCCTCGACATTGAGCGTCTTGACCACGCCATCAACCACCAGCATGGAGTAGCGCTGCGAGCGCAGCCCCATGCCGCGAGCGATCAGATCCAGCGTCAGGCCGGCCGCCTGGGTGAAGGCCGCACTGCCGTCGGCCATCATGCGCACCTTGCCGGCGGTCTTCTGATCACGGCCCCATGCACCCATGACGAAGGCGTCGTTCACCGACACGCACCAGATTTCGTCCACGCCGGCCGCCTTGAAGGCTTCGGCCTGGGCCACATAGCCCGGCACATGCTGGGCCGAGCAGGTGGGGGTGAACGCGCCGGGCAGCGCGAAGATAGCGATCTTCTTGCCGGCAGTGGCCTTCTCGATGTCGAAGCTGTTGGGGCCCAGGGAACAGCCATTGCCCTCGACCTCAATGAACTCCTGCAGCACACCCGCGGGCAGCTTGTCTCCGACCTTCAACATGATCTTCTCCCAATGAAAAACAAAAAGGCCGGCCGCCGGTTACCCGACCTGCCGGCCCTCAGCACAGCGGAGCGAACTCCGCCGGCATGATCAGACCTCTTGCGCCTTCTCGACCAGGCGGGTCACAACCCAGCTCTTGGTCTTGGAGATGGGACGGCCTTCGGCGATCTCGACGATGTCACCCATCTTGTACTCGCCCTTTTCATCGTGGGCGTGGTACTTGCGGGAGTGAGCGACGATCTTGCCGTACAGCTCATGCTTGGAGCGACGCTCGATCAGGACCGTGACGGTCTTGGCGCGCTTGTCGCTGACCACGCGACCGATCAGGGTGCGCGTGTTCTTGGTTTGAGCTTCCGTCATTTCGCGGCCTCCTTCTTCTTCTCGGCCAGGATGGTCTTGGCGCGAGCGATGTCGCGACGGACCTTGCCCAGCTGGGTATGGTTGCCCAGCTGTTGGGTGGCCTTTTGCATGCGCAGGCCGAAGTGGGCCTTGAGCAGATCGGTCACTTCCTTCTCGAGGGCAGCGACGTCCTTGCCACGCAGTTCAGATGCTTTCATGGTGTTCCTTCCAATCAGGCGCCGATCTGACGGGCCACGAAGGTGCAACGCAGGGGCAGCTTGGCAGCGGCCAGCGTGAACGCTTCGCGAGCCAGAGCTTCCGGCACGCCATTGATCTCATAGAGCACCTTGCCCGGCTGAATCTCAGCCACATAGTACTCAGGGTTGCCCTTACCGTTACCCATACGGACTTCGGCAGGCTTCTGGGAGATCGGCTTGTCCGGGAAGACGCGGATGAAGATGCGACCACCGCGCTTGATATGGCGCGAGATGGCACGACGAGCCGCTTCGATCTGGCGAGCCGTGATACGGCCGCGCTCGGTAGCCTTCAGGCCGAAGTCACCAAAGGACACGGCTGCGCCACGAGTGGCGACGCCGGTGTTACGGCCCTTCTGCTCCTTGCGGAATTTGCGACGAGCTGGTTGCAGCATGTTTATTCTCCTTTGGTCTCACCGGCCGCGGGGGCCTTGCGGACCACGCGAGCACCGGCGGGACGCGCACCCGGCTTGCCATCACGGCTGCCAGGAGCACCCGGACGGGCGTTGCGACGCGGACGACGGTCGTCTTCGGCACCAGCCGGCGTGTTGATCACCGGAGCCTCGCCATTGGCCAGGCGGTCACCGCGGTACACCCAAACCTTGACGCCAATGACGCCGTAGGTGGTCTTGGCTTCCGAGAAACCGTAGTCGATGTCTGCCTTCAGGGTGTGCAGGGGCACACGACCTTCGCGATACCACTCGGTACGAGCGATTTCGATGCCGTTCAGACGGCCGGCGGACATGATCTTGATGCCCTGGGCGCCCAGACGCATGGCGTTCTGCATCGCACGCTTCATGGCGCGACGGAACATGATGCGCTTTTCCAGCTGCTGGGTGATCGAGTCGGCGATCAGCTGAGCATCGATTTCGGGCTTGCGCACTTCCTCGATGTTCACTGCCACCGGCACGCCCAGACGCTTGGTCAGTTCGGCCTTCAGGTTTTCGATGTCTTCGCCCTTCTTGCCGATCACCACGCCCGGACGGGCGGAGAAGATCGTGATGCGAGCATTCTTGGCTGGACGCTCGATCAGGATGCGCGAAACGGCGGCGTTCTTGAGCTTGGCCTTCAGGTAATCGCGAACCTGCAGATCTTCGGCCAGCATGGTGGCGAAGTTCTGGTTGTTGGCGTACCAGCGCGAAGCCCAGTTACGGGTGACAGGCAGGCGGAAGCCAACCGGATGGATTTTCTGTCCCATAGTCTTCCTTGCGCCTTAGTTGCCGACGGTCACGAAGATGTGGCAGGTGGGCTTGCTGATGCGGTTGCCGCGGCCCTTGGCGCGAGCCGAGAAACGCTTCAGCGTGGCGCCTTGCTCCACATAGATCGTCTTGACCTTCAGTTCGTCAATGTCAGCACCGTCGTTGTGCTCGGCATTGGCGATAGCCGATTCCAGCGCCTTCTTGATGATGAGGGCAGCCTTCTTCTGGGTGAATTCCAGGATGTTGAGCGCCTGGTCCACCTTCTTGCCGCGGATCAGGTCGGCCACCAGTCGACCTTTGTCGACAGACAGGCGGACGCCGCGAACGATTGCACGGGTTTCCATCGTCTCAGTCCTTACTTCTTCCCGGCCTTCTTGTCGGCCGGGTGGCCCTTGAAGGTGCGGGTCAGTGCGAATTCACCCAGCTTGTGGCCGACCATCTGGTCAGACACATAGACCGGCACGTGCTGCTTGCCGTTGTGCACGGCGATCGTCAGACCGATGAACTCGGGCAGGATCGTCGAGCGACGCGACCAGGTCTTGATGGGCTTCTTGTCCTTGATCGCCACAGCCTTTTCGACCTTGGCCATCAGGTGATGGTCCACAAAGGGACCCTTCTTGAGGGAACGAGCCATGGTGGTCTACCCCTTACTTCTTGCGACGCGAGACGATGAAGGTCTGCGTGCGCTTGTTGTTGCGAGTGCGGTAGCCCTTCGTCAGGGTGTTCCACGGCGACACAGGAGCCTGACCTTCGCCAGTGCGGCCTTCGCCACCACCGTGCGGGTGGTCCACCGGGTTCATGGCGGTACCGCGGACGGTCGGACGGATGCCCTTCCAACGGATCGCGCCGGCCTTGCCGTACTGGCGCAGGCTGTGCTCTTCGTTGGACACCTCGCCGATGGTGGCGCGGCAGTCGATGTGGATCTTGCGCACTTCACCCGAGCGCAGGCGAACCTGGGCGTAGGTGCCTTCGCGGGCCATCAGCACAGCGGAAGCGCCGGCCGAACGAACCAGCTGGGCGCCCTTGCCGGGCAGCAGCTCGATGCAGTGGATGGTCGAACCCACGGGGATGTTGCGGATCGGCAGGGTGTTGCCAGCCTTGATCGGCGCTTCCGAGCCGCTCAGGATGGTGGAGCCCACTTCCAGACCGCGCGGGGCGATCACATAGCGACGCTCGCCGTCGGCATAGCACACCAGAGCGATGTGAGCCGTACGGTTCGGGTCGTACTCGATGCGCTCGACCTTGGCCGGGATTCCGTCCTTGTTGCGACGGAAGTCCACCACACGATAGTGGTGCTTGTGACCACCGCCCTTGTGGCGCATCGTGATATGACCGTTGTTGTTACGGCCAGACTTCTGCTTCTGGGGTTCCAGCAGCGAAGCCTCGGGAGCGCCCTTGTGCAGGTGCTTGTGCACCACCTTGACCACGGCACGGCGGCCAGGCGAGGTCGGCTTGACTTTAACGATGGCCATTTACGCAGCCTCCCCGGAGAAGTTGAGCTCTTGGCCAGCCTTCAGGGACACATACGCCTTCTTGACGTGGTCGCGACGGCCGACACGGCCACCGAAGCGCTTGACCTTGCCCTTCACGTTCACCACGGACACGGACTCGACCTCGACCTTGAACATCAGTTCAACAGCGGCCTTGATCTCCGGCTTGGTGGCGTCGCGCAGGACCTTGAACAGGACTTGGTTGTGCTTCTCAGCAACCGCCGTGGCCTTTTCGGACACGATGGGAGCCAGCAGCACCTGGGCCAGACGGCCTTCTGCATACTTGGGGGCGCTCATGCCAGCATCTCCTTGAGTTGCTCCATCGCGGCCTTGGTGACCAGCACCTTCTTGTAGAAGACCAGCGACAGGGGATCGGCGTAGCGCGGCTCGACAACCAGCACATTGGCCAGGTTGCGCGAAGCCAGGGCCAGGTTGTCGTCCACTTGGTCGGAGATCAGCATCACGCTGTCCAGACCCATGGCCTTGAACTTGGCAGCCAGCAGCTTGGTCTTGGGGGCGTCGACCGAAATCGAGTCCACCACGGCCAGACGGCCTTCGCGAGCCAGCTGCGACAGGATGGCAGCCATGCCAGCGCGGTACATCTTCTTGTTCAGCTTGTGCGAGAAGTTCTCGTCAGGCATGTTCGGGAAGATGCGACCGCCCCCGCGCCACAGCGGCGACGAGGTCATACCGGCACGAGCGCGGCCGGTGCCCTTCTGGCGGAAAGGCTTCTTGGTCGAGTGCTTGACCTGTTCGCGGTCCTTCTGGGCGCGGGTGCCTTGACGGGCGTTGGCCTGATAG
Organism: Roseateles sp.; assembly: GCF_046300915.1. Classification (GTDB taxonomy): domain Bacteria; phylum Pseudomonadota; class Gammaproteobacteria; order Burkholderiales; family Burkholderiaceae_C; genus Kinneretia. The sequence goes on from NZ_JBKCLH010000167.1 coordinate 25,475, forward strand.
GCCACGACCACCTGGTGCACCAGGGCTTCGTTGTAGTCGCGAGCGAAGACGGCGTCAGGCGCGTCCACCTTGGAGGTGGCCTGACCTTGTTCGTTCAGGAGCTCGAGCTGCATCAGTTGGCTCCTTTCTTGACCTTGACCTTGACGGCAGGGCGCACGACCACATGGCCGTTCTTGGAACCCGGCACGGCGCCGCGAACCAGCAGCAGCGAGCGGGCTTCGTCCACGCGGACGATGTCCAGGTTCTGCACGGTCACCGTGACGTCACCCAGATGACCCGACATCTTCTTGCCGGGGAACACGCGACCCGGATCCTGCGCCATCGAGATGGAGCCCGGGACATTGTGCGAGCGGCTGTTACCGTGCGAAGCGCGCTGCGAACCGAAGTTGTGGCGCTTGATGGTGCCGGCAAAGCCCTTACCGATCGAGGTACCCTGCACATCGACCAGTTGGCCGGCGGCGAACAGGGTCGCGGGCACCTGAGCGCCGGCCTTGTACTCGGCAGCGACGTCAGCGGCGACGCGGAATTCCTTGAGGATTTCACCAGCTTCGACACCCGCCTTGGCGAGGTGGCCGGCTTCCGGCTTGGTCACGCGCGAAGCTTTGCGCGCACCGAACGCCACTTGAATGGCGTTGTAGCCGTCGGTCTCTTCGGTCTTGACCTGGGTCACGCGGTTGTTGGACACGTCCAGCACGGTCACGGGAATGGCGTCGCCATCGTCCGTGAAGATGCGCATCATGCCCACCTTGCGGCCCAGCAATCCGAGACGATTGCTAAGACTCATGGTTTTTCTCCAGACCTCCGGATCACTCGCATCGGAGACACCGACACGCGCAAACCGACAGTCATTTCACACACCCGACATCGATTGGCCGGGCTGACAAATGCACCATTTGCGCCAGAAGACCGGGGGTAAAGGCCCAAATCCCCTCGCACGCACGATGCGACGAAGCCGCGCAGGCATTCACCAACGCGGAAAAGCTTGCGAGTATAGCGTCAACCCTAGGCAGACCGCAAGCGCTCGCCACGCAGGCAAGAAAAAGGGCGACCCGGAGGTCGCCCTTTGAACACCGGCCACAAGGGCCCGGGTGATTTACTGCAGCTTGATTTCAACGTCGACGCCGGCGGGCAGGTCGAGCTTCATCAGGGCGTCAACCGTCTTGTCGGTCGGATCGACGATGTCCATCAGGCGCTGATGGGTGCGGATCTCGAACTGGTCGCGCGAGGTCTTGTTGACGTGCGGCGAACGCAGGATGTCGAAACGCTCCATGCGGGTCGGCAGGGGCACGGGGCCCTTGACGATGGCGCCGGTACGCTTGGCGGTCTCCACGATTTCCAGAGCCGATTGGTCGATCAGCTTGTAATCGAAAGCCTTCAGGCGGATACGGATCTTTTGCTTTTGCATGACTTTTCCTTCAAAGAGCGAGCGGTCGGAGACCGCGGTGTAGTGAGTCCCGGCGCCCAAAGCGCCGGGCGAGTCACGCAAAAATTACTCGATGATGGTGGCCACGACGCCGGAGCCGACGGTACGACCGCCTTCACGGATGGCGAAGCGCAGACCTTCTTCCATGGCGATCGGAGCGATCAGCTTCACGGTGATGCTGACGTTGTCGCCGGGCATGACC
>NZ_JBKCLH010000168.1:0-2560 GCF_046300915.1 Roseateles sp.
CAGGGTGGGGGCCGGCGCCCGGGCCGCCCCCGCCGCCCTGCTGGGTGGGGGCAACAGCAGCGCCACCGAGCCCCCGCCACGCACCGACGCCAAGATCGCACCCGGCTTCTGGCTGCAGCTGGGGGCCTATGCCCGGCTGGACGGGGCCGAGGCCATGCGCCGCCAGGTGCTGGAGCGTCTGGACAGCATGGCCCCCCTGCTGGCCGTGGTGCGCGACAAGGGCCTGCACCGCCTGCAGGCCGGCCCCTACGCCAGCCGCGACGACGCGCGCCAGGCCGCCGAGCGCCTGCGCCTGGAGCTGGCGCTCACGCCCCTGGTGGTGGAGCGGCGCTAGCTAGCCAACCCTCAGGGCTGGCGGGGCAGCAGCTCGGTGTTGTGCTCACCCAGGCCAGGCGCCAGGCTGCGGATGGCGCCGGGCGTGTCGCTGAGCTTGGGCACCACGCCGGGCACGTCCAGGGCCAGGCCGCTGGCGGTGACGATGCGCTCGATCATGCCGCGGGCGCGGTAATGCGGGTCCTCGGCGATATCGCGGGCGGTGTAGATGCGGCCCACGGGCACGCGAGCGGCCTGCAGCGTGGCCAGCACCTCGGCCACCGGGCGCTGCACGGTCCAGGTGGTGATGGCGGCGTCCAGCTCGTCGACGCGGGCGGCCCGGCCGGCATTGCCGGAAAGTAGCGGGTCTTGCCCCAGATCCTCACGGCCTATGGCCGCCATCAGTCGCTTGAAGATGGAGTCGCCGTTGCCGCCGATGACCACCTGACCGTCGGCGCAGCGGTAGGCATTGCTGGGCGCGATGCCCGGCAGGGCCGAGCCCGCCGGCTCGCGCACCGCGCCAAAGGCGCTGTACTCGGGCAGCAGGGACTCCATGCAGTTGAAAACCGATTCGTACAGGGCCACGTCCACCACCTGGCCGCGGCCCGTCTTCTGGCGAGCCTGCAGGGCCAGCAGCACCCCGATCACGCCATGCAGGGCCGCCAAGGTGTCGCCCAGGCTCACGCCCGCGCGCACCGGCGGCCGACCCGGCTCGCCCATCAGATGGCGCAGGCCGCCCATGGCCTCGGCCACCACGGCAAAACCGGGCAGATCGCGGTAGGGGCCGCTCTGGCCGTAGCCGCTGATGCGCAACATGATCAGCCGCGGGTTGGCGGCGGCCAGGGTCTCGTAGCCCAGGCCCCAGTCCTCCATCAGGCCGGGGCGAAAGTTCTCGATCAGCACATCGGCCTCGGCGGCCAGCTGGCGCGCGATGGCGCGGTCGGTCTCCTGGCGCAGGTCCAGGGTCACGCTCTTCTTGTTGCGGCTCTGCACCTGCCACCAGACGCTCTCACCCTGGTGCAACAGGCGCCACTGGCGCAGGGGGTCGCCGGTGCCCGGGGGCTCCACCTTGATGACCTCGGCGCCGAAATCGGCCAGGGTCTTGCCGGCAAAGGGGCCGGCGATCAGCTGGCCCAGCTCCAGCACCTTGAGTCCGGCCAGGGGGCCGGCGGCGGGCGAATCTGAGGAAGATGAGGTCATGGGCGTCTCCGTCGATACGGCTTGCAAAGGTCTCAGGCCGGCAGCGCCGCGAAATGCTGGCGCAGGGCCTCGATGGCATGCCTCACCTTGGCGGGCTGGGCATCGCGCTGCGGGCTCAGGGCCCAGACCGGCAGCGGTGGCGGCTGCCAGGCCGGCATCACCCGCAGCAGGCGGCCCAGCTGCAGCGACTCCTCGATATCGCTGGGGCTCAGCAGGGCCAGGCCCAGGCCGGCCTCGCAGAGCTGCTGCAGGCTGAACTGATTGTTGCTGCTCACCCGCGGGGCCGGGGGCATCAGCTCCACCGGCTGACCCTGGCCCGCGCCCTGGGCGCCCAGCAGGTGCAGGGTGCGCGGGCTCTCGGTCTCGGGGCCCAGGGCCAGCCACTGGTGCTGGGCCAGATCATCCAGACTGGCCGGGGCGCCATGGCGGGCCAGATAGGCGGGCGCGGCGTAGAGCGCCATGCTTTTGTGGCCGATCTTCTGCGCCACCCAGGCGCTGTCGGGCAGGCGGCCGTAGCGCAGCGCCAGGTCGATGCGCAGGGCCAGCAGATCGCTGAAGCCGTCATCCACCTCCAGATGCAGGCGCAGGCCCGGGTGCGCCGCCAGCAGGGGCGCCAGGGCCGGACCCAGGTGGCGACCGAAGCCCACGGCCGCGGCCACGCGCAGCTCGCCCTCCGGCGCATCGCGCAGCTGCAGCAGCTGGTTCTGGGCCTGCTGGGCCGCGGCCAGCATGGCGGCGCAACCCTCGTGGAAACGCGCGCCGGCCGGAGTCAGGGCCAGGCGGCGGGTGGAGCGGTGCAGCAGGGTCACGCCCATATCCCGCTCCAGGGCGCGGATCTGCTGGCTGACGGCCGAGGTGGTGCTGCGCAGCTTGCGCGCCGCGGCCACAAAGCTGCCCTGCTCCACCACCGTGGCCAGCACCGCCATGCGCTTGAGCTGATCCAGCATGTCGACCCGCTTTTATGAAGTTGAACTAAACAAAGAACTCAAATCTGAGGACTTACGGCCGGATTATGAAGTTTCTAAAGTTCAGTCATCGACCACACCCG
>NZ_JBKCLH010000169.1:0-21585 GCF_046300915.1 Roseateles sp.
AGCCAGCGGTGGGGCCAACAACGGGCGCTGTGAGGGTTTGGAGTTCAGCCACCGGGCTGCGGCGCAGCCAGTCGGGCTTGAGCGTGGCCACCACGAACAGCACCGCCACGGCAACGGTCACGGCCTGGGAGAAAATCAACCAGGTTCTACGCATAGTTCCCACACATCCAAGAGGCTCCCTCAATGACGCAAACCGCCCAAATTGCCCATATCGATCAGTACCTGCAGACCCTGCTGGAGGTGCCCCGGTTTCGCGATTATGGGCCGAACGGTTTGCAAGTTGAGGGCAAACCCGAGATCCACAAGATCGTCTCCGGTGTGACGGCCAGTCTCGATCTGATTGACGCGGCGATTGCCGCTGGGGCCGATGCCATCCTGGTGCACCACGGTCTGTTCTGGCGCGGTCAGGACGGTCGCATCACCGGCTGGATGAAGCAGCGTCTGCAGCGCCTGCTGCAGCACGATATCAATCTCTTCGCCTACCACCTGCCGCTGGATGCGCATGCCGAGCTGGGCAATAACGCGCAGCTGGGCCGCCTGCTGGGCTGGGAGGCCGATGCGCGCTTTGGCGAGCAGGATCTGGGCTTTGCCGGCCCGCTGCCGGCTCCGGCCTCGCTGGACGAGTTCAGCGCCCAGCTGCGCCAGCGCCTGGGCCGCGAGGTGCTGGCCGTGCCGGGCGATGGCCGGGCGCTGCGCCGCGTGGCCTGGTGCACCGGCGGGGCCCAGGGCTTTTTCGAGGCGGCCATCGCGGCCGGCGCCGATGTCTTCGTGACCGGCGAGATCTCCGAGCCGCAGGCTCACTACGCGGCCGAAACCGGCGTGGCCTATGTGGCGGCCGGCCACCATGCCACCGAGCGCTACGGCGTGCAGGCCCTGGGCGCACGCCTGGCGCAGGACTTCCCGGGCCTGCGCCAGCAGTTCATCGACCTGCCCAATCCGGCCTGAAGCGTCTGAGCGCTCAGGAGGGCTTGCGTGCTGCGGCCTTGCCCCGCTTGAGCTGCTCGGCCACCCACTCGTCCACGCGCCGCTCCAGCACGTCCAGCGGCACCGCGCCCTGGTCCAGCACCACCATGTGGAAGTCACGCAGCTCGAAGCGTTCGCCCAGGGCCTGGCGGGCGCGGTCGCGCAGGGTCTCGATGCGCAGCTTGCCCATCATGTAGGCCAGGGCCTGGCCGGGGTTGGAGTAGTAGCGATCCACCTCGGAGGCGATGAAGACCGGGTCCTCGCCGCCTTGCTCCAGCATGTAGTCGATGGCCTGCTGGCGGCTCCAGCCCTTGGCATGCAGGCCGGTGTCCACCACCAGGCGGGTGGCGCGCAGCATCTGGGCCTGCAGATGGCCGAAGCGGCTGTAGGGTGTCTGGTACAGGCCCAGCTCGCCGCCCAGGGTCTCGGCATAGAGCGCCCAGCCCTCACCGTAGGCGGTGATGAAGGCATTGCGGCGGAACTCGGGCAGCTCGCCCAGCTCGGTCGCGCGGGCGCTCTGCAGATGGTGGCCGGGCATGGCCTCATGCGCCACCAGGGTCTCCATGGCCCATTTGGGCTTGCGCTTGAAGGCCAGGGCATTGGCATTGAACCAGCCGGCGCTGCGCCCGCCCTGTTCCGGGCGGCTGTAGTTCTCGGCGGCGCCAGGACCCATGAAGGCGGGCATGGCGCGGATGCCGTAGGGCGCGCGGGGCAGCTCGGCAAAGAGGCGCGGCAGCTCGGGGTCGATGCGCTTGGCAATCTCGCGGTAGCCGGTCAGCAGGCTCTCGCCATCGGGATAGTACTGGGCCGGGTCGTTCTTGATCATGTCCACGAATTCGGCCAGGCTGCCCTTGAAGCCGGCCTGCTCGCGCACGGCTTCCATCTCGGCGCGCAGGCGCTTGACCTGGGCCAGGCCGATCTCGTGCACCTCGTCGGCGCTGATGTTCGTGGTCGTGTGCAGGCGCACCAGGGCGGCATAGACCTCAGCGCCCTGTGGGTAGCGCTGGTAGGCGCCGTCGGCCGGGGCTTGGGGCAGGTAGCGCTCGCGCAGGAAGCTGGAGAGCTTGCGCATGGCCGGGTAGACCTGACTGCGCAGCGCCTCCTGGGCCTGGGTCTGCAGGGCGCCGAGCGTGGCCTCGGGCAGGTCCTTGCCGCTGCGGCCGAAGGGCTCGTAGAAGGGGCTGCGGCTCACATCGGCCGTGAGCTGGGTGTCCAGTTGCTGCAGGGCGCGCTCCAGCACGGGGCGGCTGCTGACCCAGCCCAGCTGCATGCCGCGCTCCAGGCGGGCCAGTTCCTGGTCCACGCGCTTCGGATAGGCCGCAAAGCGCGCCAGGATATGGCGCAGATCCTGCTCGTTGCGCGCCGGGCTCTGGCGCATCAGATTGGCCAGGCTGGTGTGGAAGCCCCAGAGCGAGCCGATGCTCAGGCTGCGGTAGCCCTCGTAGCGGTCCAGCTCCCGCTCCTGCTGCAGATTGCGCAGGAACATATCGTAGGAGACCCGGTCCTGGGCACTCAGTCGCTCACGCGGGATGGCGCGCAGGCGCTGCTCATAGCGCTGGCGCTGGGCGCGTGCGGCGGCCTCGGCCTCGGGGCTGCGGTCGCTGAGCTTGTCGCCATAGCGATGGTCGCCGCGGTAGGTGGCCCATTCGGGATAGCGGCGAGCGCTGTCTTCCCAGGCTTCGGCAAAGAGGGCGTGCAGGCGCCGGGCTTCCTGGCTCTGGGGCGGCTGGGCGCTGCGAGCGCTGGGGGCTGCTGGGGTGGCGAGGCTCGCCGTCGCCAGCGTGGCGGCCGCCAGGGCCAGCAACAGGGGCGCGAGCGCGGCGCGCGAGACGGGCGAAGGACTGCGAATGGGCATGAAATCTCCTCCTGTGGCGGTCGCCGCGGATGGGCGACCTGTCTGTGTGGGCCGGATGGGGCCGCGCGCAGTGTGGCATGCGCGATGGGGCGCGGCGCGGCCATGCGACGAAGCACGTTTTTCGAAGGTCGAAAGCCGCATGGAACAATCGCTCCATGAACGAGACATCTCCTTCACCGGCTCCCGGTTTGCCCCTCTTGCTGACCATGGGCGATGCCTGCGGCATCGGCCCCGAGATCGCGGTGGCCGCCTGGGCGGCCGATGTGCGGCGCGAGCAGCTCTGCCTGGTGGGGGATGCCGGCGTGCTGCGTCGCGCTGCGCGCCAGTGCGGCCTGAATCTGCCGCTGGCCCGGCTCGATAGCCTGGCCGAGCTGCCGGGTGTGCCGCCGGACTGCCTGCCGGTCTGGCAGCCTGCGGGCCTGGGCGCCGATCTTCTTGAGGCGCGCCAGGGGCATATCGATGCGCGTGCCGGCGCGGCGGCGGCGGCTTGCATCACGGCCGCCGTGGCCGCCATCCAGGCGGGCCAGGCCGCGGGCCTGGTGACCGCTCCCATCCACAAGGAGGCCCTGCATGCCGCGGGTGTGGACCATCCCGGCCACACCGAGATGCTGCAGGCCCTGGCCGCTGCACCGGGGGGCGAGCCTCCGCCCGTGCGCATGATGCTGGCTAATGAGGAACTGCGCGTGGTGCTGGTGACCATCCATATGGCGCTGCGCGAAGCGATTGAGGCCCTGAGCGTCGAGCGCGTGCTGCAGACCCTGCGCATCAGCGCCGCGGCCCTGCGCCGCTTCGGCATCGCGCAGCCGCGCATCGCGGTGGCGGGCCTGAACCCGCATGCGGGCGAGGGCGGGCTGTTCGGCCGCGAGGAGATCGAGATCATCGCCCCCGCCATCGAGCAGGCGCGTGCCGAGGGCCTGGATGTGAGCGGCCCTTATGCGCCGGATACGGTCTTCATGCGCGCCCGCAGCAGCGCGCAGCGCGCGGGCGAGTTCGACCTGGTCGTGTCCATGATCCACGACCATGGCCTGATCGCGGTGAAGTATCTGGGGGTGGAGGAGGGCGTCAACGTGACGCTGGGCCTGCCTTTCGTGCGCACCAGCCCGGACCATGGCACGGCCTTCGACATCGCGGGTCGTGGCATGGCCGATCCCTCCAGCATGCGTGCGGCCATCCGCATGGCGCGGCGCCTGCTGGGCGAGGCGGGCTGATCCGGCGGCCCGATCAGGCCGTCTTGCTCAGCTCGGCCAGCTGCTTGCGCGCACGCGCGGTGGCGCGCTCCAGCAGATAAGCGCTCTCGAAGGCCTTGAGCCGGCCGGCCTCGCACAGGCGCTTGAGCATGCGCGCCGTCATGGTCACCGTTTCCTGGTGTTTCTGGCCGTAGGTGAAGATGAAGAAGCTGCGGCCGGCGCTGATATGGGCCAGGCGAACCTTGCGCCACTGGTCGCCGGTGTTCATCTGGTAGGCAAAGCCCAGCTGCAGGTTCTCGAGCAGCAAGGCACCCTGGCTGGGTTCCGGGGCCTCGGCGGCGGGCAGGCCGTCGATGCTGATATCCACGCTGCTCAGCGGAGCCTCGCCCGCGCTCAGGTCGATGTCCAGATGGCCTTCCCAGTCCACCTTGGTGTCCTGGACCAGACCCAGCCGCTTGGCCTCATCGGCACTCAGGCGCTGAGCGAGGTCCAGGTCCTCGGGTACTTCCAGTGGTGCGTTGGCTGGCAGGTCCTGCTCGGTCGGTGCGGCCACGCCAAACACGCCATCGAGCTGCTTGACCAGCAGATTGTGATCCAGGGGGCTCAGGCCCTGGCCCTTGAGTGACTCGGCATGGGCGGGCAGCAGGGCAGCGAAGAAGCTCTTGCGGGCCGCCTCGGGCCAAGCGATCAGATCCAGGCCTTCGTTGAGGCTGCGCATCAGGCCCGGGAGCATGGCCAGGAAGGCCTGGCGCTGGGCGGTCCCGCCCTTGGGCTGCACGCTCATGACCAGATCGCGGCCGCTTTGGCGCAGACGCTGCTCGCGCTCGGCACCGCCATCGCGGCCGGCCATGACGATGGCCTGGCTCCAGACCTGGGCCAGGAACTCCCGCAGGAAGTCCGGCATGGCTACCGGGGCCAGTGAGGCCTGCAACTGCTGCATATAGCGCTGCTGCAGGCGCAAATCGGTTTCCTTGCGCTCTACCAGGGCGGCTGCATCGCTGCCGGCGCGCAGCACCTGGGCGCTCTGCTCGGCGATGAACTGCTCCAGCGCATCGAGCTTGGACTCATAGACGTCCATGCGCTCGAAGTCCCCCTCCGCCACCTCGTTGACCAGTTCGCGAACCCGGCGCAGAAACTCGCGTCCCGGGTCCTCGGAAAAGTCGTCAAAAGCGCAGGCCAGCGAGGCGGTGCGGTTGATGAAGCGGCGTACCGGGTGTCGGCGCGAGGAGAAGAAGCTGCGGTCACCCAGGGCCGCACGCAGCACCGGGAGCTGAAGCCGTGCAATCAGGCGCGCCATCTGCGGCGGCACCTTGGGATCGGCCAGGATCTGATCGAACAGGCTGCCGATCACATCGATCACCATATGGTCGAGCTGCCCCGTGGCAGCCTGACGCAGCTCATCGCGATGCTGGACGATCAGGTTCGGCGGCATGGGCTGCCCACCCCAGGCGGGCTGACCAAGGTCGCCAAGGCCGGACTCCCAGCCCCCGGCCAGGGTGCTCATGCCCGCACCCACTGTTTCGCCGATCTCGCCCATGTCTGCCGTGGGCAGGGTGGCTGGCGAGAAGGCCAGGCGTCTGAGCAGATCCATCATCTGGGGATCCACGGCACCCAGCATTCCGGGCGCGGCACGGCTGCCGGTGGCGGCGCCCCAGCTGCTGGCTGCGCCGCCACGGCCGGGGGCGGCGAAGCCAGCGGGGCCGCTGCCAGTCAGACCGCCGCGGCTGCTGAAGCCACTCATGCCTTGCTGGGAGTGCACGGTCTGGCCGAGGGGGCCGTAGCTGCTGTGCTGAACCGTGTGGCCGCCCGCTGCCTCGGTGCCTCTCACGCGCAGATCCTGGGGGCGCAGGCCCCGGCTGCGGAAAAGCTGGGCGATGTCGGCATAGCAGGCCCGCATCTCCTGGGCCAGCGAACGGGTCATCTCGTCAATCAGGAACTGGCGCGCCTCGTGATCGTCGGTCAGCGCATGGATGGCATCCAGCAGGGCCTGGGCTACGAGGGCCGGTCGCAGCGGGTTGCGATCGCCGCCTTCCACGCCCAGCCCAGGCAGATAGGACTCCACATCGCGCAGCTCCCACTCGCTTTGATGCCCTATGGCCAGGCCGATCCGGTCGGCCGCTACCATGGCGTCGACCTGCTCGTCGTTCATCAGCGACAACTCGCCCCAGTTGGGCTTGCTGCTCGCACTGTCTTGCTTGGGGCGCTGCTCGCCCGCCATCTGCCCGCGCAGGCTTTGGTGAAAGCGTTGGCCGAACAAGGCCTGCTGCTTGCGGAACAGGAACTGGGCGGCGAGCAGGGCGTCGCGTCGTTTGTGTTGACCCGCCGAGAGCGCGGCCATGCCCATGCCCTCGGCGCCTCGGTCGGCAGCTTGCTCGGCCGCGGTGCGCAGGCGTTGCAGGGCGGCTTCGAGGTGGGGATTCAGGCGGACGTCTGGCGAGTTCATGCGTGGGATGGGCAGGGGGGGGCGGGAGCGCCGCAGTCGTGCTGCGGCAGTATCGCGCCAAAGCCCCCGTCCTGCAGGGCGCAGGGGCAGGCGGGAAATTCAGAACGCCGGAATTCTGACAGCCGGCCGCTCTGAGCCCCTGGACGGTTTACTGACCGTTCTTGCGCAGGCTGTCGCGAATCTCGCGCAGCAGCAGCACTTCTTCCGGCGTGGGGGCCGGCTCCGCAGCGGCGGCGGGTGCGGCTTCCGAGCGCTTGAGGCGGTTGATCTGCTTGACCATCACGAAGATGATGAAGGCCAGGATCACGAAGTTCAGCAGAATCGTCAGGAAGCTGCCGTAGGCGAACAAGGGCACGCCGGCCTTGCTCAGGGCTTCATAGGTCATGGGACCCTTGAAGTCCGCCGGCGGATTGCTCAGCAGGATGAAGTAGTTGCTGAAGTCCAGGCCGCCCACCGCCTTGCCCACCAAAGGCATGATCAGATCCTTGACCATGGAATCGACAATCTTGCCGAAGGCGCCGCCGATGATGACGCCCACGGCCAGATCGACCACATTGCCCTTGACGGCAAACTCCTTGAACTCCGACATGAATCCCATCTGAGCACCCTTGCTGTGTGTTGTTTCTTGGCGGCGCCCATTGTGCCCGCCTTCCCCGCTCGGGAATCGGGCCTAACCAGAGGTTGTGGCGCCTGCGCGGCGCCCCGGGGTGCTCCGTAGAGGAGGGCTTGACAGCGTCCGTTAGAATCCGCTGTTGCCCCCGATCAGAAGTCTCGTTTGAGGAACCTCATGAGTGACCAGCAAGTGGACCAAGGCAAACGCACCTGGCTAATCGCCACGGGTTGTGCCGGTGCCGTGGGTGGCGTCGCCACCGCAGTGCCGTTTGTCAGCACCTTTACGCCCTCGGAGCGTGCGAAAGCCGCGGGTGCGGCGGTAGAGGTGGATATCAGCAGCCTGAAGCCAGGTGAGAAGACCACCGTGGAATGGCGTGGCAAGCCCGTGTGGATTGTTCGCCGCACGCCCGAGCAGCTGGAGTCGCTCAAGGCCACGGATGCCCAGCTGGCAGACCCCAAGTCCGATCGCACGGCCTATCCCACGCCCGAGTACGCCAAGAATCAGTGGCGCTCCATCAAGCCCGAGATCTTCGTGGCCGTGGGCATCTGCTCGCACCTGGGCTGCTCGCCCAGCGACAAGTTCCAGACCGGCGCTCAGCCCTCCCTGCCCGACGACTGGCATGGCGGTTTCCTGTGCCCCTGCCATGGCTCGACCTTCGATATGGCGGGTCGCGTCTTCAAAAACAAGCCCGCCCCGGACAACCTCGAGGTGCCGCCCCATATGTATCTCTCCGACAGCAAGCTGCTGATCGGCGAGGACAAGAAGGCTTAACCCGGACGGAGCGAGATCATGGCTGAATTCAAAGAAGCACCCGCCGGCGCCTCTGCCGGCGTCAAGCTGCTGACCTGGGTGGACAACCGCTTCCCGGCCAGCAAGATGTACAAGGAGCATCTCTCCGAGTACTACGCCCCCAAGAATTTCAACTGGTGGTACATCTTCGGCTCCATGGCCCTGCTGGTCCTGGTGATCCAGATCGTCACTGGCATTTTCCTGGTCATGCACTACAAGCCGGACGCCGCCCTGGCGTTCGCCTCGGTCGAGTACATCATGCGCGATGTGCCCTGGGGCTGGCTGATCCGCTATATGCACTCCACGGGCGCCTCGGCCTTCTTCGTGGTGGTGTATCTGCACATGTTCCGCGGGCTGATCTACGGTTCCTACCGCAAGCCGCGCGAGCTGGTCTGGATCTTCGGCTGCGCGATCTTCCTGTGCCTGATGGCCGAGGCCTTCATGGGCTATCTGCTGCCCTGGGGGCAGATGTCCTACTGGGGCGCCCAGGTGATCGTGAACCTGTTTGCCGCCGTGCCCTTCATCGGCCCGGATCTGGCGCTGCTGATTCGCGGTGACTATGTGGTGAGCGACGCCACCCTGAACCGCTTCTTCAGCTTCCACGTGATCGCCGTGCCCCTGGTCCTGCTGGGCTTGGTGGTGGCGCACATCATCGCGCTGCACGAAGTGGGTTCCAACAACCCGGACGGCGTGGAGATCAAGGCCAAGAAGGATGCCCAGGGTCGCCCTCTGGATGGCATTCCCTTCCACCCCTACTACACGGTGCACGACATCTTCGGTGTGGGCATCTTCCTGATGGTGTTCACCGCCATCGTGTTCTTCGCGCCGGAGCTGGGTGGCTACTTCCTGGAGTACAACAACTTCATCCCGGCCGACCCGCTCAAGACGCCGGCCCATATTGCCCCGGTCTGGTACTTCACGCCCTACTACTCGATGCTGCGCGCCACGACCGATGTGATGGTCAATGTGCTGTGCGTGATCATCGGCCTGGGTGCGGTGCTGGCCGTGCTCAAGGGCAGCTTTGGCGGCAAGGCCAAGGGTGCGGTACTGGTGGGCGCCTTGGTGGCTATTGCCCTGCTCAAGGTCTTCGACGCCAAGTTCTGGGGCGTGGTGGTCATGGGTGGCGCGGTGGTGATCCTGTTCTTCCTGCCCTGGCTGGACCACAGCCCGGTCAAGTCCATCCGCTACCGCCCGGACTGGCACAAGTACCTCTATGCCTTGTTCGTGGTCTTCTTCCTCGTGCTGGGCTATCTGGGCATCAAGCCGCCGTCTGACGCTGGCACCCTGGTGTCCCAGGTCGGTACGCTGTTCTATTTCGGCTTCTTCCTGCTGATGCCTTGGTGGAGCAAGCTGGGTACGCCCAAGCCCGTGCCCGACCGCGTGACCTTCCACCCCCACTGAACAGCATCGGAGAGCCAAGAATCATGATGAAGAAAATCATCGCGAAGCTGCTGATCGCTGCATCGGCGGGTCTGAGCCTGGCTGGCGGCGCCCATGCCGCAGGCGGCGGCATCGAGTGGGACAAGTTCCCCAAGGAAAAGATGACGGACATGGCCGCGCTGCAGCATGGCGCCAAGCTGTTCGTCAACTACTGCCTGAACTGCCACTCGGCAGCCTTCATGCGCTACAACCGGCTGCGCGACCTGGGCCTGAGCGAGGTTCAGATCAAGAGCAATCTGCTCTTCGCCAGCGACAAGGTGGGCGAGACCATGAAGGTCTCGATGGATGCCAAGCAGGCCAAGGACTGGTTTGGCGCCGCGCCGCCGGATCTGACCGTGATCGCCCGTTCGCGCGCCAGTGCCTCGCAGGGCTCTGGTGCCGACTACCTGTACACCTATATGCGGACCTTCTACCGCGACGACAGCAAGGCCACGGGTTGGAACAACCTGGCCTTCCCCAGCGTCGCCATGCCGCATGCCATGTGGGAGTTGCAGGGGCAGCGCACGGCCAAGTTCGTGGATGAGGCCGACCCTCACGACAAGAGCAAGACCGTGCATGTGTTCAAGGGCTTCGAGCAGATCAGCCCGGGTGCCCTGACTCCGGCACAGTACGATGACGCAGTGGCCGATCTGGTGGCCTATCTGCAGTGGATGGGCGAGCCCGCTCAGGGCGAGCGTTTCCGCCTGGGCGTGCTGGTGCTGCTGTTCCTGTCCGTGTTCACCTTGTTCGCCTGGCGCTTGAACGCGTCTTACTGGAAAGACGTGAAATAAGCGTCGAACGGCCTCGGCCTGTTCCGGGACCGATACCGCAGTGGGGAGGGTCGTCAGGACCACCCACTGCGTTTGCTTTTTGACCCCTCTGACTCTTCGGGAGCCTGCCGCCATGATGGTGCTTTATTCTGGAACCACCTGCCCCTATTCGCACCGTTGCCGCTTTGTGCTGTTCGAGAAGGGCATGGACTTCGAAATCCGCGATGTGGACCTGTTCGCCAAGCCCGAGGACATCGCGCTGATGAACCCCTACAACGAGGTGCCCATCCTCGTTGAGCGCGATCTGATCCTGTACGAATCGCACATCATCAACGAATACATTGATGAGCGTTTCCCGCACCCGCAGCTGATGCCCGGCGACCCGGTGGCCCGTGCCCGTGTGCGCCTGTTCCTGCTCAACTTCGAGAAGGAGCTGTTCGCTCACGTCAATGTGCTGGAAGGTCGTGGTCAAGCCGTCAAGGCGACCGACAAGCAGCTGGAGAAGGCCCGCGCCCAGATTCGCGACCGCCTCACCCAGCTCGCCCCCATCTTCCTGAAGAACAAGTACATGCTGGGTGACGACTTCTCGATGCTCGACGTGGCCATCGCCCCGCTGCTGTGGCGCCTGGACTACTACGGCATCGACATGTCCAAGAACGCGCTGCCCCTGCTGAAGTACGCCGAGCGCATCTTCTCGCGTCCCGCCTATATCGAGGCGCTGACGCCCTCCGAGAAGGTGATGCGCAAGTAATACACTGAGCTCATGGATCACAGCAGCGACGGCAGCTCCGCCGGCAATTCCAGCGCCTCCACACGGCCCTATCTGATCAGGGCCCTGCATGAGTGGTGCTCCGATAACGGCTTTACGCCGTACATCGCGGTGCATGTGGATCACTCGGTGCAGGTGCCGCAGGAGTACGTCAGCAATAACGAGATCGTGCTGAACATCGGTTTCGATGCCACCAGTGGGCTGGAGCTCGGCAACGAGCACATCCAGTTCAAGGCGCGCTTCGGCGGCGTGGCTCGCGAGATCTTTGTGCCGGTGGACCATGTGGTGGCCATCTATGCCCGTGAAAACGGGCAGGGCATGGCCTTCCCTGCACCCGCGGTGGCTGCCGCTGATGCGCCCCCTGTTGCGGGCACGGCTGCGCCGGCCAAACCCGGCAGCACGCCCCTGCGGGGCCTGCGCCTGGCCGGGGCCGGTGTGGCGGGCGAAGCACCGGAACAGGCCGCATCGGCCGACGAGCCTCCCAGTGATCCCGAGGGCGGCCCTGCTGCACCCGGCGCAGGGCGGCCCGCGCTCAAGCGCATCAAGTAGCAGCTCAGCACCAGCGACAGGCCCGGCCCTCAGTGCTGGCGTTTGCTTCGGGTGTGGTGGCAATTTCTTCGCCTACAATGGCGAGCGCAGTTCGGCGAGTTTCTCGCCGTGCTGAGCCGGCTTAGCTCAGTTGGTAGAGCAACCGCCTTGTAAGCGGTAGGTCATCAGTTCGAATCCGATAGCCGGCACCAGTTTTTCTAGAAAGCCCCGCAGTCTTCACGGCTCGTGGGGCTTTTTCTTGGTGATGCGCCTCAGCCGCCCGTGCTCTGCAGAACTCTGATGCGGAGTTCGCCGGGCGGTATGCCGGCCTCCGCCAGCAGTTCCAGCAAGCGTGGGTGCAAGTGGCGCAGCTTGGTGGCCACGGCAGCATTCGCGGCCAGCAAGGTCCAACCCTCTTCGTCCACGGGGCCGGCGCGCACGAAGCGGCGCATGGCGCCGGGCAGCGCCACCTCGACGATGGCCATGCGCCGATTCGACTCCTGCAGCAGTCGGCCCAGTCGCGCCAAGCCCTGGTGCTGGGCCAGGGCCTGGCTCAGGGGCTGCGGGTCGGGCACATAGGGGCCGCTGCTCTTGCTGAGCGATGTCGTGATTCGGCGCTTGCTGGACATGGGTTCAGTGTAGTGGCGCGCCAAGGCCGCCAAGGCCGTCATGTGGGCGGTGCTAAACTCGGCGGGTTTTTCTGCGGCCCGGCGGGGGCTCAGGGTTTACGCCGGCTATGAGCCGGCTTGCAATGCCCAGAACCGGCCCCAAGTGCCAGGCCCAGATCCTCTACAAGACCGCAAGGCCCTCGGGCTCGTGCGCCGCCTGCGGGCGGCGGCGGGACCGGCCATCACCTCTGACGCTGCTGCATGTTGCCCAAGCTTCTTACCCAGATTTTCGGTAGCCGCAATGACCGGCTGCTCAAGCAATACCGCCGCGTGGTGCAGCAGATCAATGCATTGGAGCCTCAGTTCGAGGCTCTGAGCGACGAGCAACTGCGCGCCAAGACCGAAGAATTCAAGCAGCGCGTTGCAGGCGGCGAAAAGCTCGATGCCCTGCTGCCCGAGGCCTTTGCCGTCTGCCGTGAGGGTGGCAAGCGTGTGCTGAAGATGCGCCACTTTGATGTGCAGCTGATCGGCGGCATGGCCCTGCATGCGGGCAAGATCGCTGAAATGCGCACCGGCGAGGGCAAGACCCTGATGGCCACCCTGCCCGTGTACCTGAACGCCCTGACCGGCAAGGGCGTGCATCTGGTGACGGTGAACGACTACCTCGCGCGGCGCGACGCCGAGGAGATGGGCAAGCTCTACAACTTCCTGGGCTTGAGCGTGGGCATCAACCTGCCCCAGATGACCCGGGAGCAGAAGCAGGCCGCCTACCAGTCCGATGTGACCTACGGCACCAACAACGAGTACGGCTTCGACTATCTGCGCGACAACATGGTCTACGAGATCGCCGACCGCGTGCAGCGCGGTCTGGCTTTCGCCATCGTGGACGAGGTGGACTCCATCCTGATCGATGAGGCCCGCACCCCGCTGATCATCTCGGGTCAGGCCGATGACCAGACCGACCTCTACGAGGCCATCAACAAGGTCGCCCCCCTGCTCAAGCGCCAGATCGGTGAGCTGGACCTGCGCACGGGCGAGGGCGTGATCGAGCCGGGTGACTTCACGGTGGACGAGAAGTCGCACCAGATCTACCTGACGGAAGACGGCCACGAGAACGCCGAGCGCCTGCTCAGCCAGGCCGGTCTGCTGCCCGAGGGCGCCAGCCTCTACGACGCCGGCAATATCACCCTGATGCACCATCTGTCCGCCTCGCTGCGGGCGCATCACGTGTATCACAAGGACCAGCACTACGTCGTGCAGAACGGCGAGGTGGTGATCGTGGACGAGTTCACCGGCCGCCTGATGACGGGCCGCCGCTGGAGTGATGGTCTGCACCAGGCCGTGGAAGCCAAGGAAGGCGTGGCCATCCAGAGCGAGAACCAGACTCTGGCCTCGATCACCTTCCAGAACTACTTCCGCATGTACGGCAAGCTCTCGGGCATGACCGGCACGGCCGACACCGAGGCCTATGAGTTCCAGGAGATCTACGGTCTGGAGACCGTGGTGATCCCGCCGAACCGCCCGACCATCCGTCGCGACGAGCTGGATCTGGTCTACAAGACCTCCAAGGAAAAGTTCGACGCGGTGCTCAAGGACATCCGCGAGTGCCACGAGCGCGGCCAGCCGGTGCTGGTGGGCACGACCTCGATCGAGAATTCCGAGCTCATCGCCACGCTGCTCAATCAGGCCAAGCTGCCGCACCAGGTGCTCAACGCCAAGCAGCATGCCAAGGAAGCCGAGATCATTGCCCAGGCCGGCCGGCCCGGCGTGATCACCATCGCGACCAATATGGCGGGCCGCGGCACCGACATCGTGCTGGGCGGCAATGTCGAGAAGCAGGTTCAGTTCATCGGGGCCAACGAGAGCTTGTCCGCCGAGGAAAAGGCCAGTCGCATCCAGCAGCTGCGCGATGAATGGCGTGGCCTGCACGAGAAGGTCAAGGCCGAGGGCGGCCTGCGCATCATCGCCACCGAGCGCCACGAGAGCCGTCGCATCGACAACCAGCTGCGTGGCCGCTCGGGCCGCCAGGGCGACCCCGGCAGCTCGCGCTTCTACCTCTCGCTGGACGATCCGCTGATGCGCATCTTCGCGGGTGATCGCGTGCGCGCCATCATGGACCGCCTCAAGATGCCCGAGGGCGAGGCCATCGAAGCCGGCATCGTCAGCCGCTCGCTGGAAACCGCGCAGCGCAAGGTCGAAGGCCGCAACTTCGACGTCCGCAAGCAGCTGCTCGAGTACGACGATGTGTCCAATGACCAGCGCAAGGTCATCTATCAGCAGCGCAACGACATCCTCGAAGCCCAGGATGTGGCGGCCCAGATCAACAATCTGCGCCAGAGCGCCCTGAGCGATGTGGTGCGCGGCTTCGTGCCGGCCGAGAGCCTGGAAGAACAATGGGATCTACCCGGCCTGGAGCGCGTGCTCAAGGACGAGTGGCAGATCGCCGTGGATCTGCAGGGCATCGTCGAGAAGAGTGACGCCATCACCGACGAGGAAATCCTCGAGAAGGTGCTGCAGGCCGGTGAAGCCATCTTTGCCGACAAGCTCGAGCGCGTGGGTCTGGAG
Source organism: Roseateles sp. (assembly GCF_046300915.1). Classification (GTDB taxonomy): domain Bacteria; phylum Pseudomonadota; class Gammaproteobacteria; order Burkholderiales; family Burkholderiaceae_C; genus Kinneretia. Next base: position 14,510 of record NZ_JBKCLH010000169.1, read on the forward strand.
CAGTTCACGCCCTTCATGCGCATGGTGCTGCTGCAGAGCATCGACCAGCACTGGCGCGAGCATCTGGCGGCGCTGGACTATCTGCGCCAGGGCATCCATCTGCGCGGCTACGCCCAGAAGAACCCCAAGCAGGAGTACAAGCGCGAGGCCTTCGAGCTGTTCTCTCAGCTGCTGGACGTGGTGAAGATGGAAGTCACCCGCGTGCTGCTGAATGTGCGCATCCAGAGCCAGGAAGAGGCCACCCAGGCGGCCGAGGCCATCGAGCAGCGCGCCGAGAACGTCAGCAACGTCACCTACACCCATCCCAACGAGGATGGCTCGGTGTCCCAGGATCCGGCGCAAGACCCGGCACCGACGGCGTTCGCCCATGTGGGCCGCAACGATCCCTGCCCCTGCGGCAGCGGCAAGAAGTACAAGCACTGCCACGGCAAGCTGAGCTGAGAGCGGGTATCGCAGGCCGACAAAGGGCGCCCAGGCGCCCTTTGTCATTGCTGAGCCGGGTGTTGACATGCTGAGCGTGACACATTGCGCACAAACCCGGCCGCCGGCCCCGGCTTGAGGGGTGCCCTTGTCAAGCCTTCCCCCCTAAAGTTAGGTTATCGGTGCAGGGAGGTTCATTGCACCGAAAGGCAAACATAAAACCTGGCCCCGCAAACTGCCCATGAAGACCATCAAGCACATCGCTCTGTTCTCCACCTTGGCTGTCGCTGCTGCTTCTGCTTCGGCTGGTCCGGTCATGATTGACAGTGGCAACCTGAAAAAGGGCGGCTTCGAGAAGCAGTTCGGCTTCACGGTTGCGGCAGAGCAGTTTTACTCCGGCTATTTCCGTACCCACAGCAAGCAGAGTTACGATGTGCTGATCAGCTCCGCGGTGCTGACCAATGGCACGGAACTCATCACTCTGAAGAAGAGCGTGGATGAGGAGGAGTTGGCGGGTGGCCGTAAGGTGAGTTACGAAGTCTGGACCCTGCCTCAGACCCGACTCAGCGCAGGCGACTGGAAGCTCGATGTGATGGGCGAGGACTCCAACAGCAAGGCTATCGGTTCCTTTGCCGGCAGCTTCCAACCCCTGGCGAATGCCGTTCCCGAGCCGCAATCGTTCGCTCTGGCCGGCTTGGCGCTTGCTGGCGCCTTGGTCGCTCATCGCCGTCGTCGCAAGCAGGCCTAATCAGGTCCCCTGCATTTGCCAACAAACGTTCACAAGAGCCACTTCATGCGCACGATCCCGTCCGTTCTGTTTGCTGCATTTGCCCTGGGTACCGCCAGCGCCGCGTCGGCCGCTGGGCAGCTGAGCCTGGGTTTTGACAAGCTCGGCCCGTCGATCAGCCTCTCTACCTCGGAGACGGATGATTACGAAACAGGCCCGCTGTACTTCAAGGACTCGGCTGGCAAGAGCTTTATGGCGTTCTGCATTGAGCCTGGCCAGGACTATGCAACTGCTGCCAACGGCATGCAGAGCTATACCGTCGGCAGCTTCAGCGGCGATCAGTCCAAAGCCTTGCAAGGCCTGTTCTCCCGTCATTACGCCACCCTGGGTGATGCCACTCAGCAAGCAGCTTTCCAGATGGCCGTCTGGGAGATCACCAACGAGACGGCCAAGACCTTTGGCGTGGGTCAGGGCCAAGGCATCTTCTTCTTCGACCGTCTGAGTCAAGGAACCGATGCCCAGAATCTCGGCTTCACGACGCTGGTCAATAGCTATCTGGACGATGCGCTGTCCTATCAAGGTCCTGCGCGCTATCAGATCACTCGTCTGTCCAGTGACAACTTCCAGGATCTGGTCACCGTCACCGCCGTTCCCGAGCCCGGCACCTATGCCATGCTGCTCGCTGGCCTGGGTGTTGTCGGCTTCGTGGCTCGCCGCCGTCAGCAGCGCTGAACAGGTCTGGCCTGAGCATGAAGGGCTCCCTGCGGGGAGCCCTTTGTCGTTTGGGGCTTCGTGATGCCTGCGTGCGCAGGGCGCGCGAGGGCTCAATCTCTCCCTACAATCCGCGCCATCCCGTTTCGCGGGTTTCTCGGGCCGGCCATCCGGTCGGCCCTGTTCATTCGACTTCCAGCTCTGTCTTTCTCTTCATCGCGAGACCGCCATGCCCGTCAACCTCAGCGCCCCCGACCCTGCCTCCCTCCATCCCGTGCCCGGCCTGCGCCTGGGCGTCACGATGGCGGGCATACGCAAGGCGGATCGACGCGATCTGACGGTGGTGCTGCTGGACGAGGGCAGCTCGGTGGCCGGTGTCTTCACCAAGAATCGCTTCTGCGCCGCGCCGGTGCAGATCTGCCGTGAGCACCTGGAGGCCGGCCGCGGCATTCGCGCCATCCTGGTGAACACCGGCAATGCCAATGCCGGCACCGGTGAGGATGGCCTGGCCCGCGCCCGCCAGAGCTGCACCGCCCTGGCCGCTCTGCTGAGCATCGCGCCCGAGCAGGTGCTGCCCTTTTCGACCGGTGTGATCATGGAAACCCTGCCGGTGGACCGCATCGTGGCCGGTCTGCCCGCGGCCCTGGCCGCCGCCAAGGCCGATGCGTGGGCCGAGGCAGCCGCCGGCATCATGACCACCGACACCCTGCCCAAGGCCGCTTCGCGCCAGGTGCAGATCGGCGGCCACACCGTCACCGTGACCGGCATCTCCAAGGGCGCTGGCATGATCCGCCCGAATATGGCGACCATGCTGGGCTATGTGGCCACCGACGCGAACATCGCGCCCGAGCTGCTGCGGGCCCTGGTGACCGAGGCGGCTGATGCCAGCTTCAACCGCATCACCATCGACGGCGACACCTCCACCAATGACAGCTTTGTGCTGATCGCCACGCACAAGGCGGGGCATGCCCGCATCGAGTCCCTGGCCAGCGCCGAGGGTCAGGCCTTGCGCGAGGCCGTGATCGCCGTGTCGCAGCAGCTGGCCCAGGCCATCGTGCGCGACGGCGAGGGCGCCACCAAGTTCATCACCGTCAAGATCGAGGGTGGTCGCGATGTGCATGAGTGCCAGCTGGCCGCCTATGCCATCGCCCACTCGCCCCTGGTCAAGACTGCCTTCTTCGCCAGCGACCCGAACCTGGGCCGCATCCTGGCGGCGGTGGGCTATGCCGGCATCGCCGATCTGGACCAGACCCTGATCGAGATGCATCTGGACGATGTGCATGTGGTGACCAAGGGCGGCCGCCACCCGGCCTACCGTGAGGAAGACGGCCAGCGCGTGATGAAGCAAAGCGAGATCACGGTACGCGTGCAGCTGCACCGCGGCGTGGCCGAAGCCACGGTCTGGACCTGCGACCTCAGCCACGACTACGTCAGCATCAACGCCGACTACCGCAGCTGATCCGGCCCTCGCGCATGGGTCGTGGCCGGCATGTGGTGCCGGCCATGATCTTGCCCTATTGATCAGTCCAGGCGCAGGTTCAGGCGCAGCCAGACGGTGCGACCTTCGGGGCGGTTGCGCACCGAGAACTCGTTCATCACCTTGATGTCGGCGGACCAGATGCCGCTCTCCGACATATAGGCCAGCATGGGGCCGAGGGCATGAATCCGGGCCTTGTTGCCATGTGCTGCGACGCCCGGGCCCTGGTCGCGCGTTGTTTGCTCGACCAGATAGCCCTGCAGGCCCATGCGCCAGGCGTCATTGAGGCGGTACATGGCGGCATAGTCCGCATGCAGGTACTGGCCCGAGCGCACGTCGGTGGCGGTGTTGCGGCTGTTGACGGAGTAGGTGGCGCGCAGACCCAGCTCGAGGCCGTTCTCCCACACCGCCGAGCTCAGCAGCACCGGGCGCAGGGTCCAGTACTTGCCGGCACCGGGGTTGACCGCACGCTGTGCCTCGTAGCTGCCTGTCGGTGCCACCACGCTCATGCCCAGCACCAGGCGGCTTTCGTCCTGCTGCCAGTCCACAAAGCCGGTGAGGTCCAGATCGCCAGCGCCGCTCTGGCTGCCCGAGCGCGCAGCGCCCTGCTGGGCCAGCAGGTCTTGCACGGCGCGCACGGCCGAAGCGGGCAGGCCGGCGGGCAGCTCGGCGCTCAGGCGGATGTCATTGCGCTGCCGGATCAGCGGCAGGGAGGCCGAGAAGCCCACACGGCCCTCGGCCAAGCGCATATCGCTCACCCAGGTGCTGCGCGCGACAAAGACATCGGCCTCGACCTCGCCCTCGACGCGCAGGGCCAAGGGACCCAGCGGCGTGCTCGCGGTGCTCTTCAGGGCCTGGCCATCATCGCCCTTGAACTGCTTGGCACGGTAGTTCTGCAGCCAGAGCTGGCCATAGACGCCGGGGAACTGGGGCGTCGCCATCTCAAAGCCTGGTGCGCCCAGCAGGGCGCGTAGCTGGCCGTTTTCGGTGGCTTGTGCAGCGCCGCTGAGGGCCAGTATTGCAAGCGCGAGCGAGGACATGTACTTCTTCATGGCGGGTCCTGATGACAGTGATACCGGGCGGCGCCCGGCGAATCGGCCCGGCATGCTGCCAGCCTTGGCGGGCAATTCGCTTCGAGCGCTCTAGAGTGCTCAGCCCAATCGAGAATGGGTGCCAATTTTTACCGGCTGGGCGGCGCGCGCGATTGCCGCACATCTCTATCATCCCGCCCTCGGCAGTGCCCGCTCATGTGGCGCTGCCGCAAGATCAGGAGACACCATGCTGCAGCTGCTACGCCCCCTCGCCATCGCCCTCTTGCTGGCGACCGGTTCCGCGCAGGCCCAGGACCACAAGTTCGAGGGTTTCGATTTCCCGCCCTCGGTGGCGGTGGGCAAGCAGAGTCTGGTGCTCAATGGCGTGGCGGTGTCCAGCATCCTTTCCACCCGCTCCACCGTGGTCGGGCTTTATCTGAGCAGCAAGCAGAGGACGCCCGAGGGCGCGGCCGCGGTGGCCGGTTCCAAGCGCATCCAGTTCTATATGCTCAGGTCGGTAGCGGCCAGGGATCTCTCGAACGCGATGTTGGATCGCATCCGGCAGAACGTCAGCACCGAAGAGTTCGGCGCCAACATCGTCGCCATCTCCCAGCTCGGCGCGGTGTTCGGCCAGCGCAGCCGGGTCGAGAAGGGGGACCTGGTCGTGATCGACTACAACGCCGTCGACAAGACCACCGAATTCACGCTCAACGACAAGCGCCTGAGTGACCCGATCCAGGGCGAGCAGTTCTTCAAGATGATGATGAAGGTCTGGCTGGGCCCCAAGATTCGCGCCAGCACCCGTGAGGGCCTGCTGGGCGGCAGCGCCAGCTGAGCGCACGCCCCGGAGCGCAGCGGCGCTCAGGACCTGAATAGCCGCGAGTACTGTGCCTCGTGCCGGGCCGAGAGAATGGCCAGGCCCGGGCTGAACGCCTGGCGCTGGCTCTCGGTCTGTGCCAGCGCTGCGTCCACCACCGCGGGAATCTCCTGGCCCAGGGCTTCCAGCATGCGCTGACCCGCGCTCTGGCCCAGGGGCACGGCCTTGATGGCGGCCGCCACCAGGTTCTCGGCCCAGCCAAAGGCATGGGCCAGCATGGCCTCGCGCAGCGGTGCGCCGGTCAGTGCGGCGGCCAGGCCAAAAGCCACCGGCCAGCTGGGCGCCGGGCGCAAGGAGGCCAGCGCCTGCAGGCGCCGCGCGGTGTCGGGTCTTGCGGCGTCGCCACGGTTGCGCAGCCACTCCAGCAGGGAACGCCCCATCTGTTCGCTCTGCAGGCGCAGCTCGCGGGTTTCGCGGGTCTGCAGCACCCAGTCGTTGAGGGCCTGCACCCGATCGCTGTCCTCGCGCTGCCAGGCTCGCATGGCGGACGCGCAGGCCGGCAGATCGGCGCGGCCCAGGGCCAGGGCCAGCTGGTCCAGCAGCCATTGCCGGGCCTGGACTTCGTTGCCGACCAGGCCGCCGTCCACCGCGGCCTCCAGGCCCTCGGAATAGCTGAAGCCGCCCACCGGCAAGGCGGGGGAGGCGAGCTGCATCAGCTGCAGCCAGGCGCCGGCACTCACCGGCGCGGCGGGCGCGCGTACGCGGGGCATGGTCGAGCTCGCCCGCTCAGTGCTTGCAGCCCGGACCGTGCACATGCGGCTGGGCCGGCGCGGCCGCGGTGACGGCGATGTTCAGCGGCTTGCCACGCGGTGCCGGTGCGGCGCCGTGTTCATGCGCATGATCGTGAGCACAGCCGGGGCCGTGCACATGGGCGTGCTCGTGCTGGTGCTCGTGCTTGTGTCCATGCCCGCCATGACCCTCGCCGCCATAGGCGCCCGACTCGGGCTCGAAGGCGGCCTGGGTCTCGGTGAGCACCAGATGCATCATGCGCAGCATCTCGGCCAGCACATGGTCGGGCTCCAGCTTCAGATGGTCGGGCTTGAGTTCCAGCGGCACATGGCGGTTGCCCAGGTGGTAGGCGGCGCGCAGCAGGTCGAAGGGGCTGCCATGCTCGGCACAGGCCCTCACCTCCAGCACCGGCTGGGGCGCGGCCAGCACGCGGATCAGGCTGCCGTCCTCGGCCACCAGCACATCGCCGCCGCGCACCACGCTGCCGCGCGGCAGGAAGACGGCCAGCGCCCGGCCCTGGCTGTCGGTGGCGTCGAAGCGACTTTTCTGCCGCACATCCCAGTCCAGTTCGATCTGGGGTGCGCGCTTGAGCAGGACGGCGGCCAGGCCGCGCCCTTGGGGGAGGAGTTTGTTGACGGTCAGCATGGGTGGCACTGTAGGCCAGATGGGCTAGAAATCCACCGCTCGCGTACGCAAGCCCCGTGCCACCAGAATGGCATTCACCAGCTGAGCCTCTTCGCGGCTGGGGAAGGGCCAGACCGCAGCGCGCCAGCCCTCGTGGGTCTGGAAGACATGGCCCTGCAGGCTGCTAGGGTCGCGCACCGTTTCGCCCAGCAGGCTGCGCATGCGTTCCAGTGCCGCCTCGGCCTCGGCCTTGCTGGCGCTGGCGGGGCTGACCAAGGCCACCTGCTTGCCGCTCGGCGCGGCCACCTTGCCGCCGCTGCTCTCGCCTGCACTGCCGGTAGCGCCCGTAGAGCCTGCACCCGATATCCGACCGCAGCTGGTGCCTCGACGCGCCGACCAGGCTGATCGCCCGCTTCGCCCTCAAGCACGGTCATCGCGAGCAGCCTGGCGAGGCGGACTGGCCCCAACGCGCCATTGCCA
>NZ_JBKCLH010000170.1:0-12421 GCF_046300915.1 Roseateles sp.
TGAGCGTGCGCAGCGTGCTGCTACTGGCGGAGAGGCCGCTGAGGTCCAGGCTGCCATCCAGCTGCAGGCCGCTGCTGGCGGCCAGGCTGGCGCCGCTTTTCAGGGCCAGGCTGGCGCCGGCGGCGATCTGGGTGGCACCGCTGTGCGCCGGGCTGCCGCTGAGCGTCCAGCTACCGGCCTGCAGCTGCAAGCCGCCGCTGCCGCTGAGGCTGCCGGCGAACTCGCCGCTGGCCTGGCTGAGCAGCAGGCTGCGACTGCCCAGCAGCACCTGGCCCGAGCCGGTGAGCGTGCGCAGCGTGCTGCTGCTGCCCGTGAGCGTGCTGAGGTCCAGGCTACCGTCCAGCTGCAGGCCGCTGCTGCTGGCCAGGTTGGCGCTGGCGCTGAGGACCAGCGTGACCCCCTGCCTGACTTGCAGCGCACCGGTGAAGGCTTGCGCCGCGCTCAGGGTGATGCGGGCGTCCTGGCCGTCCAGGGTGAGCCGACCGGCCACCCCGGGCTGGGCGTCGGAGAACACGCCGCTGAACAGGGCTTGCCGGCTGGGCGCCGAGACGGTGCCACCGCCGCCGTGGATCAGGAAGTTGCGGCTTATGGACATGGGGCTGTTGTCCACCAGGAGCACGCCACCCCTGAATACCGGATTCACCGTGATGCCCAGCTGGCTGGCCAGGTAGTGCGGGGCCTGGGTGTCGATATCGGTGCTCAGCGCAATCTGGCGTTGCTGGGCCAGGTAGGCGATGAGGTTGTCGGTGAGCGCCGGCTGCTCCGTCGAGGGAACCAGGTAGTTGATGTCCAAGACGCTGACCAGGGTGCCCAGCGGGACGCTCGAGAGACTGCCTGCGCCCCAAGCCGCGGCCGTGCAGTCGCTGCTCATGCAGCGGCCACTGCCCACGGCGGTGAACTTGCCGGCTCCCGGGAAAGGCACGCTGGACACGGCGTTGGCCAGTTGGAACTCGGGCAGCAGGGTCTGGGGTGAGGCCGCCATGCCGCTGGTATTCACCGTGACGGTGCCCGCGCCCAGGCTGCCCAGAAAGCTGGCGATGGAGTTGTTGCGCGGGAGCCAGGCCAGTACGTTCTCACCCACCAGCACGGCGGTGCGCCCACTGGCCAGATAGCTGCTGTAGAGGCTGGCGTTGGCGCCGGACAGGGGGTTGACGAAGCTGAGGTCCCAGACCTGGTCGTAGGCCAGCAGACTGCCGGGCAGGGCGTTGATGCTGACGATGGTGACCGTGTTGCCCGCTGCCAGCTGACGTGCCTGCAAGCGGGTCTGTGTGCCGGGCGCCAGCGTCAGGGCATTGGTCTCGGTGATGATCAGCACATTGGCTGCTTCAACCGCCGTGGGCAGCAGGGCCGCGGCCAGGGCGCTGGCGAGCAAGCCGAGGCGTTGCGGGGCGACAAGACTCATGCGAATCCCATGGTGGGAGCCTCTTGCCGGCAATAGCTGCCGCGATGCCCTGATTCTAGGCAGCCTCCCGGCTGCAATGGCGATCTTCAGCCACCCCCGGCTTTGCCCAGGCCCTTCAGGCCTCATGGCTGCCCCCGGGGGCGCAGATAGACTCAGGGCAACAGGACCTGGTCCTCGGACATCGAGACCGGGGCCTGCAGGGGCAGCAGCAGCTCGAACACCGTGCCCTGGCCCTCCTGGCTTTGCACCCGGATCTGCCCGCCCATCAGCTGGGTGACCAGGTTGTGCACGATGTGCAGGCCCAGGCCGGTACCGCCGCGCCCCATGCGCGTGGTGTAGAAGGGGTCGAAGATGCGGCCCATGGCCTGCGCCGGGATGCCCACGCCGTTGTCGCCCACATCCAGCTGTACCAGACCGGGCTGGGCCTCCAGCCGCCGGGCCCGTATGCTGATCTGGCCACCGCTCTCGCGCCCTTCAAAAGCGTGCAGCAGGGCGTTGTGGACCAGATTCGTGATGAGCTGGGCCAGGGGGCCTGGATAGCTGTCCAGCTCGATGTCGGCCTCGATGTCCAGGCTCAGCTTGTGGGGGCTGCGCTTGAGCATGGGATTGAGGGTGAGCAGGATCTCCTCGATGGCGGCGTCCAGCTTGAAGCGGCGCCGCTGGGTCGTCGTCTGGTCCACCGCCACCTGCTTGAAGCTCATCACCAGCTCGGCCGCCCGGCTCAGATTGCGCTGCGCGATGTCCGTGCCCTCGCCCACATGCGTGACAAAGCTCTCCAGCATGGAGCGCTTGAGCCCGCCACCGGCCATGGCGCTGCGGATCTGCTCCATGGGCTCGCGCAGGCTGGACACGGCCATCAGGCTATTGCCTATGGGCGTGTTCAGCTCATGGGCCACGCCGGCCACCAGGCGGCCCAGGGCGGAAAGCTTTTCGGCCTGCACCAGCTGCTGCTGGGCCTGGCGCAGTGCTTCCAGATTCATGGCCAGCTCGGCATTGGCCGCGGAGAGGGCTTCGGTGCGCTCGACGACCCGGTCTTCCAGTTCCAGATTGAGTTTGCGGATCTGGTCCTCGGCCCGGCGCTGCTCCGTGATGTCCTCCGTGGACATCAGCAGCAGGCGTGAACCGCGGATGGTCACCAGCTGCGCTGAGATGCGGCAGAGCATCACCTCGCCGCGCCCATTGCGCAGCAGGGCTTCGCTCGTGTGCAGCTCTGGCCGTGACTCCACGGCTGCAATCAGGGCTTCCCGATCGGCCATGTTGACCCACATCTTCATTTCGCTGCCGTTGAGTCCGATGGCTTCATCGGTACGGCGCGCAAACAGTTGCTGCCACGCCGCATTGACGGCTTGTGCCCGGTAGCCGTTATCGGCATCCGACACCGACAAGGCCGTGGGTGACGCATTGAAGATGAATTCCAACTTGTTTTCGCTGGCTGCCAGATCATCCAGGACACGGCGGTGCTCGGTCACATCCACATCCATGCAAACCACCAGACGGCCACCATCCTCGGCCGGGATGGGAAACAGGCTGGCCAGCACGATCAGCTCCCGCCCGTCTTGGTGGCGCATGCTGAACTCGGCAGGCCCGTAGGGCTGACCGCTGTCCACGATCTGCCTGATCACCGCCGCGAGGGCCTGGACCTGATCGGAATCCTTCAGGTACAGGGGCCGCTCATGAATGGAGTGGCCAATGGCATCGCGTGCCGTGTAGCCGTACATGCGCGTGGAGGCTTCGTTCCAGTACAGGAAGCGCCCCTCCGCATCGAACCATTGGATGGCGATGCTGGGCGTGGATTCCAGCGTGGCACTGAGCCGATCCGCCGCCCGGCGGGTCTCGATCTCGCGCGTCTGCAACTGATCCACCATGCGCGCGATGTCTTCCGAGAGGCGCTGCACCTCCAGAATGACCGAGGGCCTGACCGAGGGGGGATTCAGCTCACCGGCCGCGATCGATCGCACGCGACGCTGCAGCCGCGTCAGCGGTCGCGCCATGGCGGCGGCGGCCACGGGCGCGGCGAGCAGGGCCAGCAGCGGTCCGGCGATCAGCCCCGCCAGCACCAGCAGCACGGTCATGCGGTAGTGGTATTCGGCCATGCCGCGGGGGCTGTTGGCCATGAGCACCCATCCCAGCTTCTCGGACCGGCTGCCGGCGTAGCTGCGCGCCTGCCCGTCTGCACCGGTCTCCTGGGGAGGCAGATCTTGGCCGGCCAGCGCGGCCCTGAAGCTGGCGCTGCCGCTGAAGTCGCGGAACTGCATGCGCCCCTCGACGCTCTGCGAGGAGGCCAGCTCGCGCCCATGCGGGTCGATGATCAAGAGCTCGAAATCTGCCGAGGAGACCTGGCCGCGCCGGCTGACGCTGGCCAGCAGCTGCTGGGCCGAGAGCTCCAGGATGTAGCTGCGGCCCGAGAGCATCAGGCCCAGGGCCACGGTATTGCGGCCCGAGAGCACCGAGAGGTACTCGCCACTCCACAGGGGCGCGGCGCTGTGTCCGCGGGCCGTGCGGTCCAGGGCCTGCACCAGGGGGCTGGCCGAGAGATCCATGCCGCGCAGCTGGCTCAGCAGCGGCGGCCCCTGTTCAGCCGCCAGGGCCAGCACCTCGACGCGCTGTTCGCGGTCCAGCACATAGACCGCGGTGTAGAGCCGCGAGTGGTCGGCCAGGGCCTGGGCCAGACTCTGCTGGCGCCGGGTGTCGAGCTGAGAGGCGGCAGCCGCAAAGGCTTGCAGCTGATCCTCGACCATGCGGGTGTACTGTTCCAGCTGATGCCGTGCACCCTGCACGCGCTCATTGAGCAGATCGCGGTTGCGCTGTTCCACCTGGGGCAGGCGGTAGGCCAGCACCATGCCACCCACCACGGCGAACATGGTGCTGACCAGCAGCAGGAGCAGCAGGGTCCACCAGCTGCGCAAACTCAGGCTGCGCATCCTTGGGCCTGGCCTCAGTTCCGCACCTTGAAGCGGCCGTCGCGCACTTCGGCAATGCGCACGGCACGCAGGGTGTCACCCTTGCTGTCGAACTGCCAACGCTCCTGCAGCCCGGCATAGGGGCCGCCCTGGAGCAGGGCCTTCTTCAGGGCTTCGCCTCCCTGACCCGAGGACCGCGCCAGGGCATCCAGCGCGGCACTGGTGGCGTCGTAGGCGCCCAAGCTGGCGAAGCCGGGTTCCTGATTGAAGCGCTCTCGATAGCGGGCGGCGAAACGCAGGTACTCGGGATTGCTGCTGTCGCGGTCGAAGAGCTGCGCGATGAACATGCCTTCCACGACCTTGCCGCCGAGCTGGATCAGGGCTTCGGTGCCGGCCCAGGAGGAGGCGCTGAAGCGCGGCGCGAGTCCGCGGTTGCGCGCCGTCTGTATCAGTCGCACCGTGTCCACGGCGCTGGCCACCAGCATCAGCGTGTCGATGCCGTGGGGTGGCAGGGCCTCGATGGCGCGGCTGTAGCTGGCGTCATCACCCGAGGTGAAGCTCTGCTCGCTCACGATCTCGGCACCCAGCCGCCGCAGCGCCTCGCCGTACTGCAGGGTCCAGTCTTCGCTGAAGGCGCGGTTGCCCAGGTCCAGCACGATGGCCACTCGGCGCGCTCCCGCCTGGTAGTCGGCACGCGCTATCTGGTCGGAGTAGCTCTTCACCGAAGGCGCGACGCGAAACAGCATATCGTCCAGGCCAGCCAGGCTGGTCGCCGTGGCCGTGGGGCTCACGGTGGGCAGGCGGGCGCCCTCGATCTCGGGCAGCACGGCCTGGGCCATGGCACTGGTCATGGGCCCGATCAGCAGCAGCACCTTCTTCTGCAGCAGGTCCTTCACCGCTGCCTTGGCCTTGGCCGGGTCCTGGCCGTCGTCGGCATACTCGACCAGCACCTGACGACCCAGGACGCCGCCTTCGGCATTGAGCGCCTCCACCGCCAGCATCACGCCGTTGCGACCGGACTCGCCCAGATCGGCCACCCGGCCGGTCAGGCCGCCCAGATAGCCGATGCGCAGCGGGCCGGTTTCACGGCCACATCCTGCCAGCAGGGTGGGCAGCGTCAGCGACATCAGCAGCTGGGTGGCGGCGCGGCGCCTCATCGCAGCTTCTCCATGACCGGGCGGACCTTGAGCCACTCCAGCAGCTCGCTCAGCGGCATGGGCTTGGCGAACAGATAGCCCTGGGCCTCGTCGCAGCCCAGGGCCGCGAGCATGCGGGCCTGCTCGGAAGTCTCGACACCCTCGGCCAGCACCTTCATGCCGATCTGGCGGCCCAGGGGCAGCACCATCTCGGCGATCTGCGCGCTGCGCTCACCGCTGCCCAGGCAGGAGACGAAGGCGCGGTCGATCTTGAGCCGGTCGGCCGGCAGCTGGTGCAGATAGCTCAGCGAGGAATAGCCGGTGCCGAAGTCATCGATCGCAATGCCCACGCCCATGGCCTTGAGCGAGGCCAGGATCTGCAGCACTTGCTGGGCACCGGCCATGGCCACCGATTCGGTGATCTCCAGCTCCAGCGCCTCGGCGCCTACCCCGGTCTGCGCCAGGGCCTGCTGCACCATGTCCACAAAGCCCGGCGCCTGGAACTGCATCACCGAGACATTGACCGCCATATGGAAGCCTTGCAGGCCGGCGCGGCGCAGCTGGCCCACGGCCTGCAGGGCCGTGATCAGGGCCCAGCGGCCGGTTTCGATGATCAGGCCCGAGCTTTCCGCCACGGGGATGAAGGCATCCGGCGAGACATGGCGGCCATCGGCCGTGCGCCAGCGCATCAGGGCCTCGAAGCCGATGATCTCGCCGCTGTGCAGCGACCATTGCGGCTGGTAGGCCATATAGAGCTGACCCAGGCGAGGTGCCTCGGTGAAGGCCTGCAGCAGGCTCATATGCTCGCGGGTGCGGGCCTCCAATTCGGCGCCGTACCACAGCAGCTGGCCGGCGCCCTGGGCCTTGGCGCGTTTGAGGGCCAGGGAGGCGTTCTTCAGCAGCACCTCGCCCGTATCGCTGGGTCCGCTGGCCTGGGCCAGGCCCATGGAGACGGTGATGCGCAGCGGCTTGCCGTCCAGCTCGAAGGGCTCGTCCGTCAGCGCCTTGAGCCGCCCCAGATCCAGGGCTGCGGCCGGGCACAGCAGGCCGAAGATGTCCGGCCCGATGCGGGCGAGGAAGCTGCTGCTGCCCAGGCGTTCGCTCAGGCGCCGTGCCATCGCGCACAGCAGCAGGTCGCCGTGGGCGTGACCGAACATATCGTTGATCTCGCCGAAGCGGTCGATATCGATCACGCCCACCACCCAGCCCACGGCCGAGTCCGCCGGGGAACGGGCATCGATCTTTTCCACCAGGGCGCTGCGGTTGGGCAGGCCGACGAGGCGGTCGAAATACGCCAGGCCGTGCAGGCGTTCGGTGAGAAAGACCTTGGCCGCGCTCAGGTCCAGATGGCGGTGCAGCACCTGCAGCAGCTGCAGCTGTGCCGGCACCAGCGGGTTGTTGGAGCGCGCGTACATCAGCAGGCCCTGGCCCCGCTCCAGGGCCACCCAGACGATGACGGCATCGGCCTCGACGACGATGGACTTGGACAGGGCGCAGCGCTCGAGGTGGGGGAGGATCTGTTCGTCGTCCAGATCGCCCAGGGTCTTGCCCAGCATGTCCTCGAAACCTTGGCCGGCCACCAGCACCCGGGCTTGCGCCAGGGTTTCGGGCATATCGCTGGCCAGCGCCACGAAGCCGCTGAGCTCGGCCCGAAAGGGCTTCTGCAGCTCTTCGATCAGAGCTGCCGCGTAGTCGCTGATGCCCCGCTTGTCCAGCAGCGCGCTGCTGACGTCCAGGGTCTCATGCAGAAAGCGCTGCTGCTCGGCGGTGCGGCGCAGCTGGTCATAGGTGCGTATGGCCGTGAACAGCGCCACGAAGAGCTTGCTCCGTGTGAGCTCGCTCTTGGTGCGGTAGTCATTGATGTCGAAATGCATCACGGTCTGCTCGTCCGGCGCATAGCCCGGCTGGCCGGTACGCAGGATGATGCGTGCATCACGCATGGCCAGGTCCTGGCGTATGGTGCCCACGATGTCCAGACCGGCGGTGACGGTTTCCATCACCACGTCCAGCAGCACCACCGCCACATCCTGCTCGTGCTTGAGCATCTCCACGGCCTCGGCGCCCGAGTGGGCGTGCAGCAGCAGCAGGGGGCGGTTGAGGATGACGACGCCGCGCAGGCCGAAGTCGGTGGCCTCATGCACCTCGGGGTCGTCGTCGACGACCAGCACCTTCCATGGCGGCTGCTTTGAGGCGGCCGCAGGCGTGGAATCGTCATCGTCCACCAGCAGCAATATGTCGTCGGCTGCAGCGGGCGTGGCGACTGGACCTGGATGGTTCATGGGCATGCAAACGAACTCCGGGCATCCAGCATACCGCTGCCGCCGCGGTTTTCGCCCGCGGATTTGCGCGCAAGCCGGGGCGACCCGGCGACCCGGGCCGCCTCAGGTTGCGGCTCGGCAGTCGGGGCAGCGCCCGTAGAGCGTGAGTTCGTGGTCTTCGACGCTGAATCCTGCCGGGGCCAGTCGGGCCAGATTGCCCGGGCAGGCATGGATGTCGAACACCCGCTGGCACTGGCGGCACAGGAAGTGATGGTGGTGACCATGGCGAGCCTCATAGCGCGGGTTCTCGCCCGGCAGCTGCACCACCTGCAGCTCAGCACCCTCGACCAGGCTCTTGAGATTGCGGTAGACCGTGGCCAGGGACAGGCCCGGCACCTCTCGCTGAGCCAGCTCCAGGATCTCCTGGGCCAGCAGGGGCCGGCCGGCCTGATCCACGGTGGCACGGATGGCGGTGCGCTGGCGGGTTGAGCGCTGCGGGGCTTGTTCCATGGCGGCAGTGTAGCCAGCACGCCCAGGCCGTATGGCCCGGACTCGGGGCTTGTTGGTGTAAATGCAAATGCATTATCATTAAGAAATGCTGTCCTCCACTGTCATCCCTGCCCACCCCCTGCCGGTTACCGTGCTGTCCGGTTTTCTGGGGGCTGGCAAGACCACCCTGCTCAACCATGTGCTGGCCAATCGCCAAGGCCTGCGCGTGGCGGTGATCGTCAATGACATGAGCGAAGTGAATATTGACGCCGCCCTGGTGTCCATGGGCAGCGAAAAGGCTGGCGCCGCGCTGTCGCGCACCGAGGAGCGCCTGGTGGAGATGAGCAATGGCTGCATCTGCTGCACTCTGCGCGAAGACCTGCTGCTGGAGGTCCGGCGCCTGGCGGAGGAGGGCCGCTTCGATCACCTGCTGATCGAGAGCACCGGCATCGGCGAGCCCCTGCCCGTGGCGGCGACCTTTGACTTCCGCGACGAACAGGGCTTTGCCCTGAACGATGTGGCCCGCATCGACACCATGGTCACTGTGGTGGACGGCGCCCAGCTGCTGCGCGATTTCGAGGGCCGCGATCTGCTGGCCCAGCGCGGCGCGGTGGCGGGGGAGGGCGATGATCGCTCCCTGGCAGCCCTGCTGACCGAGCAGATCGAGTTTGCCAATGTGATCGTGCTCAACAAGCTGGACCTGATCAGCCCTGCCCAGCGCGAGCAGGTACAGGGCCTGCTGCGCGCGCTGAATCCGGCGGCCGAGATCGTGGAGTCGGTACGTGGGCAGGTGCCGCTGGACCGCATCCTCGGCACGGGCCTGTTCGATCTGGAAGCCGCCAGCGAGCAGCCCGGCTGGGCACGCGCGTTGGAAGGTGATCATCTGCCGGAAACCGAGGCCTATGGCATAGGCAGCTTTGTGCTGCGCAGCCGCGAGCCCCTGCACCCTGCACGCTTTGCTGCCTTCATGGAGCAGCCTTTCGCAGGCCTGCTGCGGGCCAAGGGCTACGTGTGGCTGGCGAGCCGACCCGATTGGGTGCTGGCCTACAGCCGCGCTGGCCAGATGGCCACCCATGAGCCCATGGGGCGCTGGTGGGCGGCGGCGCCGCGCGAGCGCTGGCCGGCGCCGGGCACACCCGAGCGCGCCGGCATCGAGCAGAACTGGCAAGAGCCCCATGGCGACCGTATGAACGAGATGGTCTTCATCGGCCGCGATCTGGACCGTGCGGCCATCGAACAGGCCTGGAAGGGCATGCACCTTAGCTTCACCGAGACCCGCAAGGGTCGTACCCACTGGGCCGCGTTGCCGGACCCCTTCCCGGACTGGTCGCCTGCCTGAGCAGCCGAGCACGGCCAGCCGCCCCCACTTTTCTTCGTCACAAGGATTGTTGATATGAATGCTTCAGTGCAGCCGCGCCCCTGGGCGCTCAGCCTTCTTACCGCGGCCCTGCTGGCCGCTTGCGGCGGCGGGGTGGACGAGCCCGAGAAGGACGACAAGCACGATTCCGTGACCATCGCCACCGCGGGCCGACTGGCCCTGGCCGAGCAGGGCAGCAAGACCCTGCGCCTGCACGATCTGGACAGCGCCACGGCCGCGGTCGAGGCCAGCTACACCCTGGAGCATGAGCCCGCGGCCCTCTACACCAGCCCGCGTGGCCGCTACGCCCTGGTCGTGCAGCGCATGCAAGACCAGGTGCAGATCCTGGACGGCGGCATCTGGCAGGAAGACCATGGTGACCATCTGCACGACTACAAGCAGGGCAGCCGCGCCCTGGCCTGGAAGATCACCGGCCCGCGCCCGACGCACTACGACGTGCAGGCCGGCAAGCAGGCCGCCTTCTTCATGGACGGCAATGCCACGGCCTCGCCCGTGCAGAACGCCGGCGTACGCCTCTTCACGGAAGCGTCGATTGCCGCCGGCGCCCTGGTGGCCAGCACCGATCTGGCCGCGCCCATCCACGGTCTGGGCGAGCCGGTGGACGACAAGCTGCTGCTGGTCAGCCGCGCGGCCGATGCGCCCGACACCCTGCCCACCCATCTGAACCTGCATCTGCGCAATGGCAGCGGCTACAGCTTGGTGCGCCAGGTCGCCACGCGCTGCAACGGCATGCATGGCAGCTTCAGCAGCGGCGCCTACACCGTGGCCGGCTGCCTGGACGGCATGCTGCTGGTGCAGCACACCGGCACGACCACGGTGGACGATGGCCGCAAGCTGAGCACGCCCCTGCGCGTGGGCACCATTGCCGGCCATCCTCGTCTGCCGGGCCAGTTCATCGGCATCGCCACCGAGGGCGCCGCGCCCGCCCCGGTCACCACCCGCTTCTATGCGGTGGATGGCGAGCGCGCCCGCGTCAGCGACTTCGTGCCCGAGGGCTGGAGCACGGGCCGGGTGCGCCGCGCCCATGGTTTTGACCGCAGCGGCCAGCGCTTCTTTGTGCTGGACGATCAGGGCAGTCTGGTCGTCAGCGAGCGCCGCAACGGCGCCTGGGCGCCCCTGGCCCGCGTGAGTGGCGCCATTCCCCGCATGCCCACGGCGGCGCCCTGGCCCGTGCTGGTGGCCAATGGCGCGGTAGACGAGCTCTATCTGAGCGACCCGGTGGCCAAGCAGCTGGTGGTGCTGGACAGCAAGACCGGCGCCGTCAAGGCCCGCCGCGATCTGGGCTATGTGCCCACCGTGATCACCTGGCTGGGCATCAACCGTTGAACCCGAAAGCCGCTCCCATGAAGTCCACATCTCCCAAGACCCTCTTCAAGATGGCCGCGACCCTGCTGGCCCTGTCTGCCGCCGCGGCTCAGGCCCAGGCACCGGCCAAGCCCGCCAGCCAGGCCTGGCAGTTCGGCGCCGTGCTGGACCTGACGCACACCAGCCGGCCCCTGGCCCTGGGCGGGCGCGACCAGGGCCTGCAACTGGGCCACAGCGACCTGACGGCCAGCGGCCCGCTCGGCCCCTGGCTGCGCGCCCAGGCCACGGTGGCCGTGGCCACGCATGAGGGCAAGCTGGAAAAAGGCGTGGAAGAGTTCTGGCTGGAGACCACCCGCCTGCCCGCGGGCCTGCAGCTGCGCGCCGGCCGCTTCGCCTCCCAGATCGGCTATCTGAACCAGCAGCATCCGCATGCCGATGACTTTGTGGAGCGCCCCCTGCTCTACCGTGCCTTCTACGGCGGTCACTGGAATGACGACGGTCTGCGCCTGAACATCACCCTGCCCACCAGCTTCTACTGGATGGTGGGGGCCGAGGTCTTCCGCGGCCGCAAGCTGGTGGCGGAGGCCGCGCCGGGCAGCGCGAGCGGCCTGGGCGTGAGCACCTTGAGCACCAAGCTGGGCGCCGACCTCAACCGCCACCACAGCTGGCAGCTGGGCCTGTCCCACATCCACAACCGCCGCGAGGCCGCCCTGGAGGACGAGGACCATGCTCATGAGCACGGTGCCGAAGAGCACGAGCACCACCACCATCATCACGGTGCCCAGTTCAGCGGCCGCAAGACCTGGCTGGTGGATGGCACCTGGAAATGGGCGCCCGGCGGCAACAACCGCGAGCAGCAGCTGCGCCTGGGCTTCGAGGCCGCGCGCATCACCGGCCTGAACCGCTTTGCCCGCGGCAGCGACAAGCACGAGGCCAATGCCCTGAGCGCGGTCTGGCGCTTCAATCCCAGCTGGGAAGTGGGCGTGCGCAGCGATTGGCTGCGCGCCCGCCAGCCCCATGGCGATCACTTCCACAGCGTGCTGCTGCGCGAGCGCAGCCTGATGCTGGCCTGGAAGCCCACCCATATGCAGGCCCTACGCCTGCAGTACGCGCGCCAGAGCGATGCGCATGAGGTGGAGAACGCCTCGCGCGGCAGCTGGCAGCTGCAGTATGTGATGGCCTTTGGAGCCCATGGTGCGCACAGCTTCTGAACCCCGCCGCCCGCGCCCCTGGGCGCGCCTGCTGGGTGCAGGCCTGCTGCTGGGCCTGGCCCTGCCAGTGCGCGCGCTCACCGTGTTTGCCTGCGAGCCCGAGTGGGCGGCCCTGACCCGGGTGCTGGCGCCCCAGGCCAAGCTGCATGTGGCCACCCATGCCGGCCAGGACCCGCATCACATCGAGGCGCGGCCCAGCCTGATCGCCCAGCTGCGCGCCGCCGATCTGGCGGTCTGCACCGGGGCGGGCCTGGAGTCGGGCTGGCTGCCCATGCTGCGCCAGCGCGCCGGGCGGGAGCCGGTGCTCTTCGAGGCCAGCGACTACGTGGCCCTGATCGATGC
>NZ_JBKCLH010000171.1:0-2602 GCF_046300915.1 Roseateles sp.
AAGGTCTCGCACCCCATCGTTTTCGGCCACTGCGTGCGCATCTTCTATCGCGAAGCGTTCGAGAAGCACGGCAAGCTGTTCGATGAGCTGGGCATCAATGTCAACAACGGCATGGTGGACCTCTACAGCAAGATCGCCTCCCTGCCGCAGAGCAAGCAGGACGAGATCAAGCGCGACCTGCATGCCTGCCACGAGCACCGCCCGGAGCTCGCCATGGTGGATTCGGCCAAGGGCATCACCAACTTCCATTCGCCGAACGACATCATCGTTGACGCTTCCATGCCGGCCATGATCCGCAATGGCGGCAAGATGTGGGGCGCTGACGGCCGCCTGAAGGACGTCAAGGCCGTGATGCCCGAGTCGACCTTCGCCCGCATCTACCAGGAGATCATCAACTTCTGCAAATGGCATGGCGCCTTCGACCCCAAAACCATGGGCACCGTGCCCAATGTCGGCCTGATGGCCCAGCAGGCCGAGGAATACGGCTCGCACGACAAGACCTTCGAGATCTCCGAAGACGGCGTGGCCAATATCACCGACCTGGAGACCGGCGAGGTGCTGATGAGCCAGAACGTGGAGCAGGGCGACATCTGGCGCATGTGCCAGGTCAAGGACGCCGCCATCCGCGACTGGGTCAAGCTGGCCGTCAACCGCGCCCGCAACTCCGGCATGCCGGTGGTCTTCTGGCTGGATCAGTACCGCCCGCATGAGGCCCAGCTGATCACCAAGGTCAAGATGTACCTGCACGAGCACAACACGGCCGGTCTGGACATCCAGATCATGAGCCAGGTGCGTGCCATGCGCTACACCCTGGAGCGCGTGATCCGCGGCCTGGACACCATCAGCGCCACCGGCAACATCCTGCGCGACTACCTGACCGATCTGTTCCCCATCATGGAACTGGGCACCAGCGCCAAGATGCTGTCCATCGTGCCCCTGATGGCGGGCGGCGGCATGTACGAGACCGGTGCCGGCGGCTCTGCGCCCAAGCATGTGCAGCAGCTGGTGGAAGAAAACCACCTGCGCTGGGACTCGCTGGGTGAGTTCCTGGCCCTGGCCGTGAGCCTGGAAGACCTGGGTCTGAAGAATAGCAACCCCAAGGCCAAGGTGCTGGCCAAGACCCTGGATGCGGCCACCGGCAAGCTGCTGGACAACCGCAAGGGCCCCAGCCCCAAGACCGGTGAGCTGGACAACCGCGGCAGCCAGTTCTATCTGGCCCTGTACTGGGCCCATGAGCTGGCCGCCCAGACCGAAGACGCCGAGCTGGCCAAGCATTTCGCGCCCCTGGCCAAGAGCCTGAGCGAGAACGAGCAGACCATCGTCAAGGAGCTGGCCGAGGTGCAGGGCAAGCCGGTGGACATCGGTGGCTACTACAAGCCCGACACCGAGAAGCTGGCCACCGTGATGCGTCCGTCCAAGACCTTCAACGCCGCCCTGGCCGCCCTGCGCGGTTGAGGCAGCCGATTGCGGCCCCGTCTGCGGGGCCGTGATGCCGAGCGCGATGGCGCGCGAGCCCCCCGGGGCTTGCGCGCCTTTTTCTTTTCTGCAGCCGAAGCCCTGGCTTCAGTTCTCGTGCGCCATGCCCTGGACCAGGGTCTGGGCCAGGGCTCGCACGCTCAAGGGGGCGCAGCCCTCGGCATGGTTGCTGATGCTGATATAGGCCTTGTGGCCGGCGCCGGCCGTGCCGCGTATCACCCGGGCCAGGGCCTCACGGGTTTCGGGGTCGGGGTCCAGCATGCGGTCGAAGGCGCCGTACTTGCGGCCGGCGTCCTCATAGCCATAGGGGCCGTGCAGGCGGTTCAGGTTCCAGCGGCAGACCAGGGGGCCGGGCCAGAGCGCGCGCAGCAGGGGCAGCTGCTGGCTCAGCGGCGGCAGCTTGGGGTGCAGGCCCAGGCAGTAGGTGGCGCCGGTCTCGCGCAGCACCGCGGCAAAGTCCGGCGTGAGCCATTCGGGGTCGCGCACCTCCACGGCGATCACGCCCTCGGGCGTGGCGCTGCGCAGATCCGGCAGGGTGCGCAGCAGGCTGCGCAGGCGCTCCAGCTGCTCGGGCATGCGGGTGAGCATCGGGGGCGTGAGCGGGCTGAGCTGGAAGACCAGGGCGCCGATCTTGGGCCCCAGGCCCTCCAGCGCCGGCTGCACGAATTCCTGCAGGGCCAGCTCGGGATTCAGGAAGACCGGGTTGAGCTGTTGGCCCCGGCCGCTGCCCTCGGCGCGCACCTGGGCGTCGGCCACCAGGCTGGGCGCCTTGACCGTGAAGCGAAAGTCCGCCGGCACCTGGGCCGCATAGCGCTCGTACTGGCTGGCGCTCAAGGGGCGGTAGAAGCCGCGGTCCAGACTCACGCCGCGGTGCAGGGGATGCTGGGCATAGGCGGCCAGGCCGTGGCGCGAGAGCAGGCTCTCGGCATAGGCCTTGTCCCAGACCAGGCCGGCCCAGCCGGGATAGCTCCAGGAGGAGCCGCCCAGATGGATCTCGCGGGGCAGGGCGGCGGCCAGGGCGCGCAGGGCCTCATCCACGGGCTGGGGGCGGACCTTGAGGCCGGGGGTGGCCGGTGGCGATGCTGCCGGGGCCAGCGTGTCCTCGGGAAACAGGGCGTCTTGCATA
>NZ_JBKCLH010000172.1:0-3187 GCF_046300915.1 Roseateles sp.
GCTTCAACGCGCGCACCGCCCCGCAGATGCAGCAGGCCCGGCAAGACCTGGTCCACCGTCTGCTCCCAGTGCCAGCGCACGCCCATGGCGCCTTCGTGCAAGGCGGCCATGGCCTGGACGGGGTTGATCAGGCCCTCGCCGGGCAGCAGCCAGGCCAGCAGGCCGGCGGGCGCCAGCGCGGGTTCCAGCGCACGCAGCTGCTCGGGGGTCAGGGCTTGCGCCCCGGGCATGCGGGCCAGGGCGCGGGCGGCGGCGCCACGGTCCGCGCCATGGGCCAGCAGCAGGCTGCCTTCCACGCACAGGCGTGGCGGTTGCGGGCCCAGGCGGGCCACGATCTGCGGCCACAGGGCCAGGCTTTGCCAGCCCAGGGCCGCCACCTCGGGGCCGCCGCATTCCTGCTCGGCCAGGGGGCTGAGCATGCCGGCGGCGGTGAAGGCGGCCGCGCCCTGGCCGTCGAAGCGCGGCGCGGGGCCGGGCGCGGGGTCGAAGACCTCGACCTCATGCTCGGCCCGCGCCAGCGCCCAGGCGAACAGGCGCCCGGCCAGGCCGGCGCCGGCGATGGCGATGCGGGCCATCTCAGCCCTTGGCGATGGGGATGTAGAGCTCCCCGCCCTGGGCCTTGAACTCGGCGCTCTTGTCGGCCATGCCCTGCTGGGCGGCGGCGTAGTCGCGCACCTCCTGCGTGATCTTCATGGAGCAGAACTTGGGGCCGCACATGGAGCAGAAATGGGCCACCTTGGCGCTGTCCTTGGGCAGGGTCTCGTCGTGGAACTCGCGCGCGGTCTCGGGGTCCAGGCCGAGATTGAACTGGTCGGTCCAGCGGAACTCGAAGCGGGCCTTGGAGAGCGCGTCGTCGCGGGCGCGCGCGCCCGGATGGCCCTTGGCCACATCGGCCGCGTGGGCCGCGATCTTGTAGGCCATCAGGCCGGCCTTCACATCGTCGCGGTCGGGCAGGCCCAGATGCTCCTTGGGCGTGACGTAGCAGAGCATGGCGCAGCCGAACCAGCCGATCATGGCCGCGCCGATGCCGCTGGTGATGTGGTCATAGCCCGGCGCGATATCGGTGGTGAGCGGGCCCAGGGTGTAGAAGGGCGCCTCGTCGCAGTGCTTGAGCTGCTCGTCCATATTGGCCTGGATCAGGTGCATGGGCACATGGCCAGGGCCTTCGATCATGGTCTGCACATCGTGCTTCCAGGCGATCTTGGTCAGTTCGCCGAGCGTCCTCAGCTCGGCGAACTGGGCCTCGTCATTGGCATCGGCGAGCGACCCGGGCCGCAGGCCGTCGCCCAGGGAGAAGCTCACGTCATAGGCCTTCATGATTTCGCAGATCTCTTCGAAATGCGTGTACAGGAAGTTCTCCTGGTGGTGGGCGATGCACCACTTGGCCAGGATGGAGCCGCCGCGCGAGACGATGCCGGTGCGGCGCTTGACCGTCAGGGGCACGAAGGGCAGGCGCAGGCCGGCGTGGATGGTGAAGTAGTCCACGCCCTGCTCGGCCTGCTCGATCAGGGTGTCGCGGAACAGGGCCCATGTCAGGTCTTCGGCCACGCCGCCGACCTTTTCGAGCGCCTGGTAGATGGGCACGGTGCCGATGGGCACGGCGCTGTTGCGGATGATCCAGTCGCGGGTGGTGTGGATATTGCGGCCGGTGCTCAGGTCCATCACCGTGTCCGCGCCCCAGCGCGTGGCCCAGACCATCTTCTCCACCTCTTCCTCGATGCTGGAGGTGACGGCCGAGTTGCCGATGTTCGCGTTCACCTTGACCAGGAAGTTGCGGCCTATGGCCATGGGTTCCAGCTCGGGGTGATTGATATTGGCGGGGATGATGGCGCGGCCGCGTGCCACCTCCTCGCGCACGAACTCGGGCGTGATGTGTTCGGGAATGCGGGCGCCCATGGCATTGCCGCGCAGGCGGGCCTCGCGCTCGGCGTCGGCCTCGTACTCGCGCATCCAGTCCAGGCGCTGGTTCTCGCGAATGGCCACGAACTCCATCTCGGGCGTGATGATGCCGCGGCGCGCGTAGTGCAGCTGGGTGACGTTGTGCCCGGCCTTGGCGCGGCGCGGCGTGCGTTGCAGACCGGCGCTGAGCTCGCGCAGCTTGAGCTGCTGCTCCTGGTCGCGCAGGCCGTCGTCGATCAGCTGGATGCGGCGACCCTCATAGGCCTCGGTGTCCTGCCGGGCCTCAACCCAGGCGGCGCGCGGGGCGGGCAGGCCGCGTCTGACGTCGATGTCGGCGCCGGGGTCGGTGTAGGGGCCGGAGGCGTCGTAGACCGTGACCGTCTCGCCATTGGTCAGCGAGATGGCGCGCATGGGCACGCGCAGCTCGGGGTGCAGGCTGCCGGCCACATGGGTCTTGCGTGAGGCGGGCAGGGGTTCGCGGCTCAGCGCGATGCTCTGGGCCAGCTGGGCGTCTTGGGGGATGCGGTCGTTCATGGCGGCTTGTGTCTCCGGAAAGTAGGACTCCGGAGGTCGAGCCAAGAACCAGGCTGGCAGGCGCGCGAGGGTGCTCGGGCGGCGCGGGGTGTGAGTGAGCCCGGGAGCTTGGCAGGGGAGGCGCGGCGGGCCCGGCAAGGGCTGTCGCGCACTCGGCCCTGGAGCATCCAGGGCCCGCACCCAGGGCGTGGGAGCAGGCTCTTCTTACGCCGGTACAAACCGGATCAAGTTCGGCGGGTCCGTGGCTTCCACCACATCTCAGCCCGGCGTCTGCAAGACGCATCAGGGCTCCCCGGAGCAGGCGCGCAGTATAGGGTGAGAGGCCGGCGCTTGCGTGAAATCTCTGACAGCTTGTGCGCGCAAACCCGCTTGTCGCGCAGGGGACTGTTGCCCACACTGCGCGGCGTCATCGTCGTCGCAACCTGGGAGGGATGGGATGGAATCCGAACGTTGCCGTCGCGGTCTGCAGCCGCGACACAGCCTGGTCCTGGCCATAAGCCTGGTGCTGGGCATGCTGGCCCCGGGGGCCGGGGCACAGGAGCTGGGCGATCTGGCCGGCAAGGCCAAGCTCAGCGATGCCGAGCGCGCCAAGCGCGATGCGGACAAGGTGATGCAGTGGATTCGCTTCCACGCGGACAAGGCCGACCGACCGGTGCGGGCCGCGCCGACGCGCGAGGCCCCGCCCGCCGCGGCTCGGGAGCCGGCCGCCAGGGAGCCGGCCCGGGATGTGGCGGCGCGTTGGGCCGCCTCACGG
>NZ_JBKCLH010000173.1:0-10266 GCF_046300915.1 Roseateles sp.
CGTGGAGCGCCTGGTGATCGAGTCGGCCGACAGCTACGCCGCCCAGCTGCGCGAGCAGGGCGCCGTCATCGCCAGCTTTGCCGAGCGCCGCGCCGAGATCGTGGCCCAGCTCAACGCGGCCGCCGCCCAGCAAGGCCTCAAGCCCATCGAGGACGAGGCCCTGCTGGACGAGGTCTGCGCCCTGGTGGAGCGGCCCAATGTGCTGAGCTGCCAGTTCGAGCCCGAGTTCCTGGCCGTACCGCAGGAGTGCCTCATCCTCACGATGAAGGCCAACCAGAAATACTTCCCCCTGCTGGACGCGGCCGGCAAGCTCACCAACCAGTTCCTGGTGGTCTCCAACATCCGCCCGGCTGACGCCAGCGCGGTGACCGGCGGCAATGAGCGCGTGGTGCGCCCGCGCCTGTCGGACGCCAAGTTCTTCTTCGACCAGGACCGCAAGAAGAGTCTGGCCGAGCGCGTGGGCGGCCTGGCCAAGGTGGTCTACCACGGCAAGCTGGGCAGCCAGGGTGAGCGGGTGGAGCGCGTGCGCGCCATCGCCACCGCCATCGTGGCGCAGCTGGGCGGCTCGGCCACCCTGGCCGCCGAGGTGGACAGCGCGGCCCGCCTGGCCAAGGCCGATCTGCTCACCGATATGGTGGGCGAGTTCCCCGAGCTGCAAGGCATCATGGGCGGCTACTACGCCCGCCACGATGGCTTGAGCGAGGCCGTGGCCTTCGCCATCGAAGACCATTACAAGCCCCGCTTCGCCGGCGACGAGCTGCCGCGCAACGAAGCCGGCCTGGTCGTGGCCCTGGCCGACAAGCTGGAAACCCTGGTGGGCCTGTTTGGCATTGGCCAGCTGCCCACCGGCGACAAGGACCCCTTCGCCCTGCGCCGCCATGCCCTGGGCGTGGTGCGCATGCTCTCCGAGCGTGCCCCCGGCCTGGCCCTGGACGCCCTGATCCGTGCCGCCCTGCCGGCCTTCGGCGCCCTGATCCAGGACCCGAGTGCGCCCCTGGCCGACTTTGTCTTCGACCGCCTGGCCGGTTCCCTGCGCGAGCAGGGCTACAGCGCCCAGGAGGTGGATGCCGTGCTGGCCCTGCGTCCGCAGCGCCTGGCCGAGGTGGGCCAGCGCCTGTCGGCGGTGCGCGCCTTCGCGGCCCTGCCCGAGGCGGCCTCGCTGGCGGCCGCCAACAAGCGCATCGGCAATATCCTCAAGAAGGTCGAGACCCCGGTCGAGGCCAAGGTGGACGAGGCCCTGCTGCAGGAGGCTGCCGAGCAGCATCTGGCCACGGCCCTGCGCAATGTGCAGCCCCTGGCGGATGGCCTCTTCCACACGGGTGAGTACGCCGCCTCGCTGCGCGAGCTGGCCGCGCTCAAGGGCCCGGTGGACGCCTTCTTCGATGGCGTGATGGTCAATGCCGAGGACCCGGCTCTGCGCGCCAACCGCCTGGGCCTGCTCAAGACCTTGCACGAGTCCATGAACCGGGTGGCCGATCTGGCCCGCCTGGCCGCCTGAGGACGCAGCCATGCCCACCCGCGCCGAGCACCACGGTCACAGCATGAAGCTGGTCATCCTCGGCCGGGACGGCACCATCAACCAGTACCGCGACGACCATGTGAAGTCCACCGACGAGCTGCAGCCCCTGCCCGGCGCGCTGGAGGCGGTGGCCCGGCTCAACCATGCCGGCTGGCACACGGTGATGGCCACCAACCAGCCCGGCATCGGCCGCGGCCTGCTGGACATGGCCTCGCTCAACGCGGTGCATATGCGTCTGGCTCAGCTGCTGGCCGAGAAGGGCGGGCGGCTGGATGCCGTCTTCTTCTGCCCGCACACGCCCGAGGATGGCTGCGCCTGCCGCAAGCCCCTGCCGGGCCTGATCGAGCAGATCGGCGAGCGCTTTGGCGTGGATCTGGCGGGCGTGCATATGGTGGGCGCCAGTCTCAGAGACTTGCAGACCGCCCAGGCCGCAGGCTGCGTGCCGCACCTGGTGCGCAGCGACCGCCTGGGCAAGCTGGACGAGGAACAGCTGCAGGCCCTGGTGGCCCAGGTGCCCGGCAGCCGGGTGCATGCCAATCTGGCGGCCTTTGCCGAGCACCTGATCCAGGAGGAGCGTCGCGCCCGCGCCGAGGCCCGCGGTGAGGCCCTGACCCCCGACACCCGTCCCGGAGACCTGACTTGACGCTTGTCTACGCGCTGCGCTCGGCGCTGTTCATGCTCTGGATGCTGCTGACCGTGGTGCCGGTCGCGATCGCGGCGCTGCTGCTCTCGATCTTTGTGCGCGGCAATCCGGTCTACTGGACCTGCATCTTCTGGCTGCGGCTCGCCATCCACGGTGCCCGCATCCTCTGTGGCGTGCGTTGGCGTATCCAGGGCATGGAGAACCTGCCCACGGCCGCCGAACGGACCTCGGCGGTGATTCTGCTCTCCAAGCACCAGAGCACCTGGGAGACCTTTGCCTACCCGACCCTGATGACGCATCCGCTGGCCTATGTGTTCAAGCGCGAGCTGCTCTACATCCCCTTTTTCGGCTGGGCCATGGCGCGCATGGACATGATCCATATCGATCGCAGCAAGCGCAGCGAGGCCTGGGCCAAGGTGGCCGCCCAGGGCAAGCGTCTGGCCGCCCAGGGGCATTGGGTCATCATGTTCCCCGAGGGCACGCGCACCGCGCGCGGCCAGGTGGGCGAGTACAAGACCGGCGGCACCCGGCTGGCGTTAGAAACCGGCGTGCCCGTGGTGCCCATGGCCGCCACCTCGGCGCGCTGCTGGCCGCGCCGGAGCTTTCTGCTGCGCCCCGGCGTGGTGGACATCTCCATCGGCAAGCCCATCTCGCCGCTGGGGCGCGAGCCCGGCGAACTGATGCGTGAGGTCCAGGGCTGGATCGAGTCTGAGATGCAGCGGCTCGATCCCGAGGCCTATGGCCACACGCTCGACCCGAGTCCGCAGCGCGCCTGAGGCGGTCCTCGGCCATGTCCCTGACGCGCCGTCTGCGTTCCCTGCTCAGGCCCGAGGCCCCCGCGCTCGGCACACCGGTGCGGCGCGAGTTGCTGCTGGAGGCGGGGCCGCTGCATTACGAGCTGCGGCATGCGCCGCGCCGCTCCATCGGTTTCACCATCAGCCCCTCGGGGCTCAAGGTCAGCGCGCCGCGCTGGGTTGCGCAGGCTGAGATCGAGGCCGCTCTGCGAGGCAAGCAGGACTGGATACTGCGCAAGCTCGATGAACAGCGCGACCGCAGCCACCGCCAGCAGGCCGCGCGCGTGTTGTGGGGCGAGGGCGGGCAGCTGCCCTATCTGGGCCAGACCCTGACCCTGAAGCTGGGCGGCCTGGCGCGCTATGCGCCGGAAGCCCGCGAGCTGCATCTGGGTCTGCCCCAAGAGGCTGGCGCCGCCCAGGTGCGCGATGCCGCTCTGGCCTGGTTGGCCGGTCGGGCCCGGGCGCTGTTCGAGCAACGTTGTCGACATTACGCGGTGGCCCTGTCGGTGCGTTACACCCGGCTGTCACTGAGCCAGGCCCAGACCCGCTGGGGCAGCGCCAGCGCCAATGGATCGATCCGGCTGAGCTGGCGCTTGATCCACCTGGATCCCGAGTTGATCGACTATGTGGTGGTGCATGAGCTGGCCCATCTGCACGAGATGAACCACAGCCCGCGCTTCTGGGCCGTGGTGGCCTCGGTCATGCCGGACTACGAGTCCGCACGCCAGCGCCTGCGCGAGGCGGCCCTGCCGACGCTGGAGCTCTGAGGGCCCCGTGCTGGCGCGGCTTCCTACTTCTGGGGGGATTGCCCTGGGGCCCTGGGGCAAGCACACTCCCGGCCACGTGCTGTCATCACGACGCATCTGAGGTGGCCGGTCACACCGCCACCTTCCGGTAGCCCGCCAGCCCTTGAGGCCAGCCCCACGGCGCCGAAAAGCAGATGCCCGAAGGCTCAGCCCGCCGCCACCGCGACTGCCGGTGGCGGCGGTCGCTGACTTCTCAATCCCAGCCCTTGATTTCCTGCCCGGCGCTCAGGCGATGCTGAAGCGGTAGATGCCGTCTTCGCCGCGCTCGCGTCGCAGCCTGCCGTCCAGCCACAGCGCGTTCAGGTGCGCCACCGACTCGCCCATGGCGAAGGTGGTCTGGTGCAGATCCAGCTTGCGCTTGAACAGCAGGTCCAGCAGCTCGGCCGCGTGGCAGGGCTTGGCGCGGCAGGCGGCCAGCACCTCGTCCAGACGCTCGGCATGGTGCTCGCGCAGCTGATCGATGCGGGCATGCAGGCCCCGGAACGGCTTGCCATGGGCCGGCAGCACCAGGGTGCTGTCGGGCAGGGCCAGCAGGCGCTCGAGCGAGTCCAGATACAGGCGCAGGGGATCGGCCTCGGGCTCGACATCCACCACCGAGACATTGGTGGAGATGCGCGGCAGCACCATATCGCCCGAGATCAGCACCCCCAGGCTCTCGCTGTACAGGCTGATGTGCTCCGGCGCATGGCCGTAGCCCACCAGGCAGCGCCACTCATGCGCGCCGATGCGCAAGACCTGACCGTCCATCAGGCGACGGTAGGCTGCGGGCACCTGGGGCACCATGCTGGGGTAGTAGCTGGCGCGGCCGCGGATCTTGGCCAGCGAGTCCGGGTCCGTCAGGCCATGGCTGCCAAAGAAGGCGGCCGCGGCCTCGCCGCCCATGCCCACGGTGGAGCCGCTGGCCACGCGGGCCCGGTGGTAGTCGGTGGCGCTGATCCACAAGCGGCACTCATGGTTGGCCCCCACGCTTGCGGCTGTGCCGCTGCGCTGCCCCCCGAGGGGGCTGGCCGCGCCTTGGGGCGGCCCGGCGGCGCGTCCGCTCCACTTCTCGGTCAGCCAATGCGCCAGGCCCATGTGATCGGGGTGGAAGTGCGTGACGATCACGCGCAGCACCGGCAGGCCGTCCAGATGTCGGGCGAAGATCTGTTCCCACTGGGCCTGGCTGGCCTCGTTGTGGATGCCGCAGTCCACGATGGTCCAGCCCTGGACCTTGCCGTTCGGGCCCTCGATCTCGTCGCGCAGCAGCCAGAGGTTGATGTGGTCCAGGGCGAAGGGCAGGGCCATGCGCACCCAGCGCAGGCCCGGGGCCAGCTCCAGCACCTCGCCCGGCGCGGGCAGGGCCTCGCCCAGGGGATAGCTCAGTTCGGATTCGCGCGGATTGGCCATGGCGTCGGCTGCCTTAGACTTACGTTTACGTTAACGTCATATTACAAGCCTGCCGCCATGTCCCCTGACACCGATGTGACTGCCAGCACGACCCCGGCCGGCGAGGGGCGCCTCTACACCATCACCGAGCTGGCCGCGGAGTTCGACATCACGCCCCGCGCCATCCGCTTCTACGAGGACATGGGCCTGCTGGAGCCCGGGCGCGCCGGCCGCAACCGCGTCTATACCCAGCGCGACCGCACCCGGCTCAAGCTCACCCTGCGCGGCAAGCGCCTGGGCCTGAGCCTGCAGGAGGTCAAGCAGCTGATCGATATGTACGACTCGGCTTCCGACACCGTGCCCCAGCTCAAGGCCTTTCTGGAGGTGCTGGGCCAGCACCGCCGCCAGCTGGAGCAGCAGTTCGACGATCTGCAGATCACCCTGGCCGAGATCGCCCAGCACGAGGAGCGCTGCCAGCTCCTGCTGGCCGAGGCCCAGTCCGGACACAAGCCGGCCTAAGCACGGCGCCCGCCCTCAGCCCAGCACGCGCAGCAGCCAGGCCTCTAGGGCCTCGATCTCGTCCGGGTGAACCTCGTGGCCCATGGCGTAGTCCTGCCATTGCACCGTGTAGCCCAGGCGCAGCAGCTCCTCATGGGCGGCCTGGGCCCGGGCCAGGGGCACGACCGCGTCGTTGCGGCCATGGGCCAGGAAGAGGGGCGTGGCCTGATTGGCCGCGCTGCGCTCCGCCTCGGTCGTGGCCAGCAGGGGCAGATAGCCCGACAGCCCGACCAGACCGGCCAGGCGTTTGCCGTAGCGCAGGCCCGTGAGCAGGCTCATGGCGCAGCCCTGGGAGAAACCCATCAGCACGATGCGCTCGGGCGCCACGCCACGTTCGATCTCGCGCTCGATGAGCGCCTCCACCGCGGCCTGGGAGCGGCGCAGGCCCTCCGGGTCTTCGCGCTGATCCAGCGCGGCGTCGCGGATGTCGTACCAGGCCCGCATGGGATAGCCGCCGTTGATGGTGACCGGAATCACCGGCGCATGCGGCAGCACAAAGCGCAGGCCGGTGCCACCGGCCAACAGGGGGCGCAGATCCAGGGCCTGGCAGACCGGCTCGAAGTCGTGGCCATCGGCCCCCAGGCCGTGCAGCACGATGATGCTGGCGCTGGGGTTTGCCTCGGTTTGCAATTCCAGGGTTTCGAGTGTCATGCTGGGGCCTTCGTGATGAAGCCCTCATCCTAGCGAGGCCGCCCGCCATGCCGCACTTCCTGCTCCGTCTTGATCCGGTCCGGCCCGATTTGCCTGCTACCGGACCCACCCAGGCCGAGGCCGAGGCCATTGCTGCCCATCTGGGCTATGTGCAGCGCCTGATGGAGCAGGGCGTCCTGCTGATGGCCGGCCGCAGCCAGGTGCTGGAGCGGGAGGCCTTTGCCCTGATGCTCCTGCAGGCTGATACCGAAATGCAGGCCCGCGCCCTGATGCGGGCCGATCCCGCCGTGGCGCAGGGCGTGCTCAGCGGGGAGCTCCATCCCTTCCAGATCACACAGTGGCGGGCCCTGTCCTAGGCCCGGAACTCCAGCGCCGGCAGTCCATGCCGGGCGCGGGCGCGCTGGCATTGGGGCTGACCGGGCTGGAGCTCGTCGCAAGGGGGCGGGCGATGGGCGTAGACGCCGCAACTCACCGCGCGGCCGATCTCGCCTTGCAGTGCCACACAGCGCGGCGCACCGTGCTCGGTGCCGCGCATGCATAGCTGCCGCGGTCCAAGCGGGTGCAGCAAGGACTCATCCAGACTCGGAGGTGTCTCGGCCCAGTGGAAGCTCACGCGGTAGCTGGCGCAGCAGGCGCCGCAGCTGAGGCAGGGGTTGCTGGAT
The DNA here is from genome assembly GCF_046300915.1 of Roseateles sp. Taxonomy (GTDB): domain Bacteria; phylum Pseudomonadota; class Gammaproteobacteria; order Burkholderiales; family Burkholderiaceae_C; genus Kinneretia. Next base: position 6,999 of record NZ_JBKCLH010000173.1, read on the forward strand.
TCAGGCTCGGACATGGCAGGCAGGCTGCGCGGGCCGGTGTGCCGCGGACCCGGGGCGTAGCGCCCGCCCGGCGGCCCTCGGCCGCGCTCGCAGCAGGAAGGACTGGAACTTGCGGGGGCGGACTTTAGCCCAGTCCGGCTTTCCCCGCCTCCAGCCGGCCTTGCGCGAAGGCCTGGGCATGCTGCTGCCAGGCTGCGGGCCCCTCGGCCAGGGCGCGCACCACGCAGCTGGCGCTGGCGCCCTGGGCGGCGGTGGCCTGCGTCTGGGCGGGGCTCAGCAGGCCGCCGATAGCCACCACCGGTCGCCCCGCCATGCGGCACCACCAGCCCAGCTGGGCCAGACCTTGCGGATGCCAGGGCATGTCCTTGGTCCGGGTTGGCCAGACCGGGCCGCAGGCGATGTAGCTCGGAGCCAGAGCCCGGGCACGCGCCAGCTCCCAGAGGCTGTGGCTGGACAGACCCAGGCCCAGCTCGCCGGCCGCCACCCCCGCCAGCAGCTGCTGGCGTTCCTGCGGCAGCAGTGCTGCCCAGTCCTCCTGGCCCAGATGCAGATTGCTAGCGCCTTCGGCCAGGGCGAGCCGCCAATGGTCATTGATCCAGAGTCGGCAAGCCCCCGCTTGCCGCAGCGCCAGGCGCAGGGCGGCGGGCAGGTCCGCGTCATCGCTGCGGGTCTTGATGCGCAGCTGCAGATGGGCGAACTGCCCCGAGGCGGCCAGGGCCTGGATCTGCGCGGCCGCTTCGGTGATGCCGTACAGGCCCGGCGCAAAGTCCGTGCCGGGCGTGGCCGTGTCGCGCAAGACCTGGACCCAGCGGCCAAGGCTGCTGCAGTCCAGCGCCTCCTCATCGTCCTGGCTCATCAGGGGCATGGCTTGAGCGTTGGCGATGAAGTGGGCCGTGGCGCGCACCGGCCCGGCGCCGGCACCGGCGGCATGGCCCTCGCGCACCGCCTGCCAGCTGAGCATCTTGGCCAGGACCAGGGCGTCCGGCAGCACAAAGCCGCGCGCCAGTGCGGCGGCGGCGGCGCTGGCGAAGCTGCAGCCACTGCCATGGTGGTGCAGGGAGGGCAGGCGCGGCAGGGCCAGCCAGCCGCACACCGGCCGGCCGGCCTGGGGCAGCCGCGTCTGCACCCAGTCCAGGGCCAGCTCGCCCGAGCCGGCCAGGGCCCGCTCGTCGCCCCCGGTGATGCACACGGCCTGGGCGCCCCGCTGCTGCAGGCCGCGCGCCAGGGCCGGGATGGACAGGCTGTCAGCGGGCACGCCCAGCAGGCGCTCGGCCTCGGCGCGGTTGGGGGTGAGCAGGGTGCAGCGGGGCAGCAGCTGCTCCCGGTAGGCCTGCAGCAGGGCTTCATCGGCAAAGGCCGCGCCGCCCGCCGTGGCGCCCAGCACGGGGTCCACCACCAGGGCCACCTCGGCTTGGCCCCGCAGGCGGTCCAGCACCTCGACCAGGGCCTCGATGGCCGCCACGCTGGCCAGCAGGCCGGTCTTGATGGCGCGTGGCGGCATGTCGGCTTCCAGGGCCTGCAGCTGGGCCCGAATCTGCGCGGCAGGCAGGGGGTAGACGGCTTGCACGGCGCAGGAGTGCTGGGCCGTCACGGCGGCCACCACGGGGCACAGATGCACGCCCAGGGCCGCGGCGGCGCGCGTGTCGGCGCTCAGCCCGGCACCGCCGCCGCTGTCGGTGCCCGCCAGGCTCCAGATCAGCGGCGGCTGCGGGTCCAAGGTCCAGTCGGGCAGCTGGGTCAGGCTGGCCTCGGGCGCCTGGGCCCAGGGCGTGGGCAGGCTGGGGTGGGGGTAGCTGAGTCTCATGTTTCAGCCCAGCACAAAAGCATGACCCGACACCGGGGTGGAGGCCACGGCAAAGTCCTGCGGCGCCATCAGGCCGGCGCGATAGGCCTGGCGACCGGCCTGCACCGCGTCGCGGAAGGCCCCGGCCATGGCCACCGGGTCGCGGGCCTGGGACACGGCGCTGTTGAGCAGCACCGCATCAAAGCCCAGCTCCAGGGCCTGGGCGGCTTGCGAGGGCGCGCCCAGGCCGGCATCGATGACCAGGGGCACATCGGGCAGGCGCTCGCGCAGGCGGCGCAGGCCGGCCAGGTTCTGCAGGCCCTGGCCCGAGCCTATGGGCGCGCCCCAGGGCATGAGCAGGGGGCAGCCGGCGTCTTCCAGCAGGCGGCGGCCCAGGATCAGGTCCTCGGTGCAGTAGGGGAAGACGGTGAAGCCCTCCTTGACCAGGGTGCTGGCCGCAGCGAGCAGCTCGAAGGGATCGGGCTGCAGGGTGTGATCGTCACCGATCACCTCCAGCTTGACCCAGCGTGTGCCATAGAGCTCGCGCGCCATCTGGGCCAGGGTGACGGCCTCACGCGCGCTGCGGCAGCCTGCCGTGTTGGGCAGCAGACGCGCGCCCTGGGCCTGGGCGGTGGCCAGGGCCTGGGCCACAAAGCCGTTGTCCCCGGCCTGCAGGGTGCGCTTGAGGCCCACGGTCAGCACCTGGGTGCCCGACGCGCGGATCGCGTCCTGCAGCACCTGGGGGCTGGGGTAGCCGGCGCTGCCCAGAAAGAAGCGGCTGGACAGGGTCTGGCCATCGATGATGAGGGGATCCGGGCTCATCTCAGCCTCCGACAATGGGTTTGAAGAGCAGGACCTGGTCGCCATGGCCCAGCACGGTGCCAGTCCTTGCCTCGCGCGGCACGAACAGGCCGTTCAGCGCCGTGGCCACGCTCTCGGGCGCGCGCTGCTGCAGCGCCAGCAGGGCGGCCAGGGTGGTGCCGGCGGGCACTTCCAGGGGCTGTTCGTCCAGATGGATGGTGATGCTCAAAGGGCGTTGCATGAAGACTCCAGCGTGGCCAGGCCGCTGGCGGCCAGCAGGCCCTGCACCAGGGCGGGGGCCAGCAGCCAGCCGTGGCGGTACAGGCCGTTCAGGCGCAGCAGGCCAGGCTCGTGATGGGTGAAGGGCAGGTTGTCGGGCAGGGCGGGGCGCAGATTGCGGTCCAGCCGCGTGATGCGCGCCTCGGCCAGGGCCGGCAGCACGCTGTGGGCCGCGGCCATCAGCTCCACGGCGGTCTGCAGGCTCACGGGGCTGCGGTCCTCGCTCTCGATCTCGCTGGCGCCCAGCAGCAGCTCGCTCTCGCTGCGGGGCACCAGATAGACGCCGCGGTAGCGCGGGTGCAGCAGGCGCAGCGGCCGGTGCAGGCCGTGGCCGGCCAGCTGCAGCCAGACCGTCTCGCCGCGCACGCCGCGCAGGGGCAGGGGCGGGCGGGCGCCCAGGCCGCG
>NZ_JBKCLH010000174.1:0-3480 GCF_046300915.1 Roseateles sp.
CCGGCCAACACCACACCCTCCAAGGTGCTCAACCTCTCCCTGGGCGGCGGCGGTGCCTGCGACACCACCACCCAGAACGCTGTCAATGGCGCCCGTGCCCGCGGCGCCAGCGTCATCGTGGCGGCCGGCAACTCCAATGCCAATGCCGCCAACTTCAGCCCCGCCAGCTGCGCCGGCGTGGTGACCGTGGCCGCCACCGACCGCTATGGCGCCCGTGCCTACTACTCCAACTTCGGCAGCGTGGTCACCCTGGCGGCGCCGGGCGGCGATGTGCGCTCCAGCGCCAGCAACGGCATCCTCTCCACCCTGAACACCGGCACCAGCACCCCCGGCGCCGACAACTACGCCTTCTACCAAGGCACCTCCATGGCCGCGCCCCATGTGGCCGGCGTGGCCGCGCTGCTCTACAGCGTCAGGCCCGGCGCCACGCCCGACCAGATCACCGCCGCCCTGCGCAGCAGCGCCCGGCCCTTCCCGGGCAGCTGCAGCCAGTGCGGCGTCGGTCTGCTGGATGCCAATGCGGCCATCACCGCCGTTCTTGGCGGCGGCGGAGGCGGGAGCACGGTCAATGAAGCCGAGCCCAACAACGGCCTCAGCGCCGCCCAGCGCATCAGTGCCCCGGCCACCGTGAGCGGCGGCATCTCGGCCAGCACCGATACCGACTACTACCGCATCGACCTGCCCGCCGGTCGTACCCTGACGGCCACCCTCGGCCAGGGCGCCACGCTGGACTACGACCTCTTCCTCTACAACGCCAGCGGCAGCCAGCTGCGCGCCAGCGAAAACCCCGCCGGCCAGAGCGATAGCCTGAGCTTCGCCAACGGCGGTAGCGCCACCGTCACCCTGTACGTGCGCGTGTTGCACTACAGCGGCGGCGCCGGCAGCTACAGCCTGAGCCTGGGCTGGTAAGTTGCAGCCCACCCCGGCCCTCCCGGGCCGGGTTCTCAGGGCCTTGCGGGTTTCTCCCGGGGCAGGGCGGCTACACTGCCGACCCTGCAGCCCCGCAAAGCAACCCTGAAGCCCTGCGCCATGGCCGGACTCACGCCCAGCACCCCCACGCCCACCGAGATCACCGTGCACCAGCAGTCGCGCGTGCTGGAAATTGCCTTCAACGACGGTGCGCGCTTTCGCATTCCCTTCGAGCTGATGCGGGTGTTCTCGCCCTCGGCCGAGGTCATGGGCCATGGCCCCGGCCAGGAAACCCTGCAGACCGGCAAGCGCGAGGTGGGCATCACCGAGCTGGAGCCCGTGGGTCACTACGGCATTCGCCCCGGCTTCAGCGACGGCCATGCCAGCGGCATCTTCAGCTGGGACTATCTCTACCAGCTGGGCAGCCGCGAGGCCGAGTTCTGGGCCGACTACCAGGCCAAGCTGGCCGCCGCCGGTCTGGACCGCGACGCCCCCATGGCCCCCAAGGCCTCGGGCGGCAGCTGCGGCAGCCACACCCACCACTGAACTCCCACGGAGCTGAAAACCATGAGCAGCACCCACTTCGGCTTTCAGACCGTCGACGAGCGCGAGAAGGCCAGCCGCGTGCGCGGCGTCTTCGATTCCGTGGCCTCCAAGTACGACATCATGAACGACATGATGTCCATGGGCCTGCACCGGGCCTGGAAGGCCTACACCGTGGCCGTGGCCAATCTCAAGCCCGGCGAGCGCGTGCTGGACATTGCCGGCGGCACCGGCGATCTCTCCCGCGCCTTTGCCCGCAAGGTGGGCGAGAGCGGCATGGTGGTGCACACCGACATCAACGAGGCCATGCTGCGCCAGGGCCGCGAGCGCCTGCTCAACGAGGGCCTGGTGCTGCCCACCAACCTCTGCGACGCCGAGAAGCTGCCCTACAAGAGCGAGAGCTTCGACCTGGTCAGCGTGGCCTTCGGCCTGCGCAATATGACCCACAAGGATATGGCCCTGGCCGAGATGTGCCGCGTGCTCAAGCCCGGCGGCCGCCTGCTGGTGCTGGAGTTCTCGCAAGTGGCGGCACCCCTGCGCAAGCCCTACGACTGGTACAGCTTCAAGATCCTGCCCAAGCTGGGCCAGATGATCGCGGGCGATGCCGAGAGCTACCGCTACCTGGCCGAGTCCATCCGCATGCACCCGCCCCAGGCCGAGCTCAAGGCCATGATGAAGAGCGCCGGCTTCGGCCATGTGGATGTGCACAACCTCAGCGCCGGCATCGTGGCCCTGCATGCCGGCATCAAGTGCTGAGCTCGCGCTGAAACCCTACTGAAACTCGCGCGGCCGGAATGCCCCCCCTTGTTTGCGGGGGTGGCGGCGGCCCAAGGCTCATATTCCTTCAAATGAAAAGGCCGCCACGCTCGCGCGTGAGCGGCCTTTTTCATGGGGGTTTTCCCCGTGTGCGGTCCGCCGACCGGGCCCGATTTGCGGCCGCGGGCGCCCATACTGGGGAGAGTCAATTGTCATTTTGCAAAGCTACACTCGACCACCGTGTCTGGCAGGCCTTGTGCGCTGCAACATGGATGGCGTATCGATGGCCCGGGTCCAGCCCAGACGACAAGCGAAGGAAGACAAGAACATCATGAAGCTGATGACGATGACGACGCGCATTCACAAGTCCGGCCGCATGCAGGCCCCTCGTTGTGCCGGCCTGGTCCTGGTGGCTGCTGCCGTGCTGGCCCTGAGCGCCTGTGGCGGCGGTGACAAGGGCGAGAAAGCCTCTCAGACCGCGGCCAAGGTCAACAAGGAAGAGATTACCGTCCATCAGATCAACTTCGTGCTGCAGCGCCAGCCCGGCCTCAAGCCCGAGCAGGCCGAGGCCGCCGGCAAGCAGGTGCTGGAGCGCCTGATCGAGCAGGAACTGGCCGTGCAGAAGGCGCAAGACCTCAAGCTCGACCGCGACCCCCGCGTGGTGCAGCAGATCGAGGCCGCCAAGCGCGAGATCGTGGCACGCGCCTACTTCGAGCGCGTGGGCGAAAGCGTGGCCAAGCCCACCAACGAAGAAATTGCCAAGTACTACAACGACAAACCCGCCCTGTTCAAGGATCGGCGTATTTACAGCCTGCAGGAAGTGGCCATCGAAGCCAAGCCCGAACAGTTTGACGAAATTCGCGCCAAACTCGAAGGCGCCAAGAATATGGGCGAGTTTGTCGAATATCTGAAATCTCGCGATATCCGATTTGCCGCCAACCAGGCCGTGCGCGCCGCCGAGCAGCTGCCCCTGGCCAGCGTGGACGCCATCGCCCGCCTCAAGGACGGCGACTCCGCCCTCACCCAGACGCCCAACGGCCTCACCGTGCTCTTCCTGGCCGGCTCGCGCAGCCAGCCCGTGGACGAGGCCCGCGCCCGCCCCGCCATCGAGCAGTTCCTGCTCAACCAGCGCAAGGCCGAGCAGCTGCAAAAAGACGTCAAGGCCCTGCGCGAGGCCGCCAAGATCGAGTACGTGGGCAAGTTTGCCGAAGGCGCACCCGGTAGTGCTGCTGCTGCCGCCACCGCCAGTGCCCCGGCTGCAGCCACCACCCC
>NZ_JBKCLH010000175.1:0-6155 GCF_046300915.1 Roseateles sp.
ATTGCGGCCAATGGCGTGGCAATGGCCGGTCGGGCCGCGTCCTTCCGCCTGGTGGCGGGTGCCGATCTGGCGGCGGCCGACCCGATGGCGCTGAACGAGGCCGCGGATGCCACGAAGGCCACGGGCAGCCTCGTCATCGGCCGGCCCGGCACCAGCGCCACGGCCACGCCGCCCATCGTCTTCATTCGCAGCACCACGGGCAGCATTGCCATGGCCGCTGCGGGCGACATCAATCTGGGCGTGGCGCTCAATGCCCAGGGCCGCAACGGCCAGGTGCGCATCTACACCACGGGCGAGGCCCTGCCGACACCCAGCACCCAGGATCTGAACCGCCTGGGCCTGCGCCTGAGCGACCAGCTGATTCCCAACAGCCCCAGCGGCAATCTGGGCCCCTTCTTCGACCATGCGGGTGCCATTTCCCTGCAGGCCGGGCGCGATGTGCTGAGCCTGCCCGGCTACAAATATCCCAGCGGGGGCGGCCAGCCCCAGAGCGTTCAGTATGTGGCCGACTGGTGGTGGCGCCAGCTCAGCCCCAATGCGGAACAACTGGGTCTGATGTTCTGGTCGCGCTATGACCAGTTCGCCCAGGGCATTGCCTCCTTTGGCGGCGGCGATATCGCGGTGCGCGCCGGGCGCGATCTGGTGGATCTGGAGCTGTCCACGCCGGCCAGCGGCTACCGCTTGCGGGAACAGGGTCTGCCGGGCGGCAAAGACTATGTGCCCGGGGCGGGAACCTGGATGCCCGGCGGCAGCCTCAGGGCCAGTGCCGGGCGCGATGTGCTGGGCGGTCTCTACAACGCGGGCGGTGCCCAGGCCAGCCTCAGCGCGGGCTCTCGCATCGGCGGCGGCAGCGGTCGTGCCCTGAGCTATGCGGCCCCCCAGCTCTTCCATCTGGATACGCGCTGGTCGGTGCAGGCCGGTGCAGACCTGCAGCTGGGCAGCCTCAGCAATCCGGCCCTGCTCAGCGGCTTGCGCCAGGGCACGGAAGCGGTGGCTGGCGATGCCCGCACCGCCGCCGTCACGGGCCTGGCGGACCGGGCCCAGGCCCGTCTGCTGAGCGTCAGTGGTGACCTGAGCCTGAGTGGCCAGCGCCCCAGCGGGGTGACGGCGGTGATGACGGGCGCGGGCGAGAACGTCCTGCCCGACAGCCTGAGCCTGGCCGCGCCGGACGGTGGCATACGCATGGACAAGCCCCTGGTTCAGCTGCCCGTGGGCGAGGCCCGCCTGAGCCTGCTGGCGCGTGATGAGCTGCGCCTGCGTGGCGGGCGCTGGGTGGGCGCCACGCTGGCCGAGAACAAGAGCCAGGCCCAGCCCGTGGCCCAGGCCCGATTGCAGCAGCTGCTGGGCCAGTGGCGCAGCAACGCCGAGGGCCTGGACGCGGGGGACCGCAGCCCCTTGCTCCTGGTCTCGGCCGAGGATTCGCTGCGCCTGGAGGGTCAGTCCTTCAGCGCCCGTCCCCTGCAGCTGCAGGCGGGGCGCGATCTGGTGCTGGCCACCATCAATGTGCAGCATCAGGCTCCGGGGGAGCTGACCCTGCTGCAGGCCGGGCGCGACCTGCAGCTCAACGGCAGCAGCAGCAGTGGTCTGCGCGTGGCCGGGCCGGGCGATGTGCTCGCCTTGGCCGGGCGTGACCTTGATCTGCGCGGCGGCACCGGCCTGCTCAGCGAGGGCAATGTCAACAACGCCACCCTGCTGCAGCCGGGCGGGGCGGCCCTGACCGTGATCAGCGCCTACCAGCCCGCCGATCTGGCCCAGGCCGGGGCCTATGCCCTGCAGGGCGCGGGCCTGCAGCACCACAGCGCCTTGCTGGCGGTGCAGCTCAAGGCCCTGAGCGAGACGGGCAAGACCCTGGATGCGGCCGAGGCCCAGAAACAGGCCAAGGACTTTGTCGCGCTGAAGCCGGACGAGCAGCGCGCCCGGGTGCAGGCCCTGGTGGGCGAGAGCTTGCTGACGCAGGAGAGCGAGCGCTATCTGCAGCAGGCCCTGGCCCTGGCCGAAGCGCAAAGCCGTGCCGCCAACCAGGCCGTGACCGACGGCCGGGTCACGGGCAGCGGGCGCGATGTGGCGCGGCCGCCCCTGGCCGGCTCCGAGTTCCTGGCTGGGGATCCGCGCCTGCAGCCGGCTGAGCCCGCGGCGCGCGACACGGCCCAGGCCCTGGTCCGCCAGGAGCTGCGCGAAGCCCTGCAGGGCCAGGCCATGGGCGCAGCCCTGCTGGCCAAGGCCGCCGGCCTGGGGCCGCAGGGCTACGAGCAGCTGCTGCTGGCGGTGTCGCCGCATGCGGCAGGCCTGCGCGACTTCGTGAATGCCCGCCTGGGCGGTGCGCCGCGCGATGCCGCAACGGCCTGGCGTGACTTTGCCGGTCTGCCGGCGGCCCAGCGCCTGATCTTCCTGCAGCAGACCCTGATGCGCGAGCTGCAGGCCGCGGGCCGGGCGGCCGCGGCGGGCGAGCGTGCGGCCTATCTGCGCGGCTATCAGGCCATGCAGGGGCTGTACCCGCAGTCCGAGGCCCGCGACGGGCGCATCCTTCTCGCCAATAGCCAGTTCAAGACGGCCCAGGGCGGCGCCATCACCCTGCTGGCCCCGGGCGGCAGCATCAATGTGGGCGATCTGGCGGGCCAGAGCGGCAAGAGCGCGGCGGATGTCGGCATCGTCAGCGTGGCTGGTGGCGCGGTGCAGGCCGCGGTGCGCGACAGCGTGGAAGTGAACCAGTCGCGCATCTTCACCCTGGCCCAGGGCGATGTGCTGCTCTGGGCGGGCCTGGGCAATCTGGATGCGGGCCGCGGTGCCAAGACCGTGACCGGCGCGCCGCCGCCCGTCTACACCCTGGACCGCGAGGGCCGGGTGGTGGTGGACACCAGCGGCTCCTTCAGCGGCAGCGGCATCGCGGTGCTGGACAAGGGCAGTGCCCTGGATCTGTATGCCCCGCTGGGCGAGATCAATGCCGGTGACGCGGGCATCAAGTCCGCCGGCAATCTCTTCCTGGGCGCCACCGTGGTGCGCGGCGCCGACAACATCGCCGCGACCGGCGCGGTGCAGGGGGCCAGCCTGGCCGCCCCGGCGCCGCCGGCCCCGTCCATCACCCCGCCCACAGCGGCCGCCACCGAGGCCGGCAAGCGCGAAGCCACGGGCGGGGACGAGGACGAGAACCGCAAGCGCCGCCCGCGCCGCAATCTGCTGCTGGAGTTCCTGGGCTTTGGCAGCAGCGGTGACTGAACGGAACCGCCTTAGATCGAACGAGTTTTTCTGGATTGATGATGACCATGCGCTATCTGATTGCTCTTCTCTCCTTCGCGCTGCTGAGCCCAGCCGCCCATGCTTGGTGGAATGCCGATTGGCCCCAGCGCAGCCGCCTGGTGCTGGACACCACGGTGGCCGGTGTGGACCAGCCGGTGCAGGCCCTGCCGCTGGCGGTGCGCCTGCACAGCGGCAACTTCGACTTTCTGGCCGCCAAGGACGATGGCAGCGATTTGCGCGTGCTGGCTGGCGACGACAAGACGCCCCTGGCCTTTCGCGTGGAGCGCTTCGATGCCGTCAATGAGCTGGCCCTGATCTGGGTGCAGCTGCCCCAGGTGGCGCCGGGCAGCGACAAGACCCAGCTGCATGTCTATGCCGGCCATGCCAAGGCCACGGTGGAGGCCGGCGCGGGCAGCGGCTTTGACGCCGCCACGCTGGGCGCCCTGCATCTGGGCACGGCCGATGGCCAGGATGCCCAGGGCCGCCTCAAGAGCCTGGCCCCGCTGAATGTGGAGAAGGCAGGCCTGCTGGGAAGTGCCGCGCGCCTGGAAGGCGCGCCCCTGCGCTTTGCCGCCCAGGATGCGGTGCGGGTGGCGGCCGGTGGCGCCCTGACGCTCACGCTCTGGTTCAAGCCCGAAACCCTGGCCGATGGCCTGTTGGTCCAGCAGGGCGTGCTGAGCCTGGCCGTGCAGGAGGGGCGGCTGCAGGCCCGTGTGGGCGCGGCCAGCCTGAGCGGTGGCAGCCTGAACGCCGGAGCCTGGCAACACCTGGCCCTCACCCTGGGCCAAGGCCTGGCCCAGCTGTATCTCAACGGCAAGCCGGTGGCCCAGGTGGCGGCCCAGACGCCCGCCATCGAGGGTGAGCTGCGCCTGGGTGAGGGCCTCAAGGGCCTGATGGACGAGCTGCAGATTGCCGCCACCCTGCGCTCGCCGCAGTGGCTGGCCCTGTCGGCCGCCACCCAGGGCGTGGAGGGGCAGGCGCTCAAGGGCAATATGGAGAGCGCTGACAGCGCCGGTGGCGCCGAGCAGGGCTATATGGGCATTTTGGTGAAGAACCTCACCACCGATGCCTGGGTGGTGATCATCCTGTGCGGCCTGATGTTCGTGGTGGCCTGCTGGGTGATGGTGGTCAAGGCCCTGATGGTGTCCAAGGCCGACCGCGCCAACCGCAGCTTTCTGCAGCGCTTTCGCGCGGCCAAGGACGAGCTGCTGCATCTGGGCGGTCAGGAGCATCGCGACTCCTCGCTCTACCGCCTCTACAGCGCCGGGGTGCGCGAGCTCAACAAGCGCGATATCGGCACCCAGCCGCCCGCCGACACCCTGGCGGCCACGCCGCGCAGCCTCAGCGATGCCTCGCTGAATGCCGTCAAGGCCGCGGTGGATGCGGATATGGTGCGCGAGTCCCACAAGCTGAACTCGCAGATGGTGCTGCTGACCATCGCCATCTCGGGCGGACCCTTCCTGGGCCTGCTGGGCACGGTGGTGGGCGTGATGATCACCTTTGCCGCGATTGCGGCCGCCGGCGATGTGAATGTGAATGCCATCGCGCCCGGTATCGCGGCGGCCCTGCTGGCCACGGTGGCCGGTCTGGGCGTGGCCATTCCAGCCCTGTTTGGCTACAACTACCTGGCCTCGCGCATCAAGAACATCTCGGCGGATATGCAGATCTTCGTCGACGAGTTCATCACCCGCGTGGCCGAGGACTACGGTCGCTGAGCGCGCGATGGCTGCCGATCTCAAGCAGGGCAACGAGCCCTACGACGACATCAACATCACGCCCATGCTGGACCTGGCCTATGTGCTGCTGGTCACCTTCATCATCATGACCACGGCCTCGGTGCAGGGCGTCAAGGTGAATTCACCGCAGACCGAGGCGGCGGGCAATCTGGCCAAGCCCCAGACCCGCGCCATCACCATCACCGAAGACGGCTCGGTCTATCTGGACGCTTATCCCGTGACCATGGAGCAGCTCAGCCAGAACCTGGCCCAGTACAAGGCCGCCAATCCGGCCCTGCCGGTGGTGCTCAAGGCCGATGCGCGGGCGCAGTACGACAAGGTGATGGAGGTGCTGGAGCGGGCCAAGGCCCTGGACATCACCGAGATCGGTCTGGTGACCAAGCGAGCGGGGGTCTAGATGCAAGTCCAGAACGAGACCAAGCCCTACGACACCATCAATGTCACGCCCATGCTGGACCTGGCCTATGTGCTTCTGGTGGTCTTCATCCTGATGACCACGGCCTCGGTGCAGGGCCTGTCCATCACCCTGCCCAAACCCAGCAACAAGCCCAGCACCGAGAAGCATGAGCTCAAGATCGTGCAGGTCATGCCCGGCGGGCAGCTGATGCTCAACGGCGCGCCCGTCAGCGCGGCCGAGCTGGAGCAGCAGCTGCTGGCTGCCAAGGCCCGGGATGCGGGGCTGACGGTGGCCATCAAGGGCGATGGCCGCGCGCACTACGAGCCGGTGGTGCAGGTGGTGGATCTGTGCAACAAGCTGGGGCTGAACATGGCCCTGGTGACCTCGCGCATCGGGAGCTGAGCATGGATCTGGCCGAGGATTCACTGCAGCCCGCGCGCGGGCGCCAGATCGCCATCAAGCTGCTGCTGACCCTGCTGGTGGGCGGCCTGGTGGTGGGCGCGGCCCTGTGGGTGCGCCAGCTCAGCGGGCAGCCCGAGGCGCCCAAGCGCCAGGTGGCCAAGATCAGCCTGCTGCCCGATCAGCCGCCACCCCCGCCGCCACCGCCACCGCCCAAGGAGCTGAAGCCGCCGCCGGATGCGCCCAACAAGCCCATGCCGGAGTCCGCACCCAAGCCCGCCGAGGCCGCGCAGCCGCGCAACGAGCCCATCAAGATGGAGGGCGCGGCCGGCGACGGGCCCAGCGCCTTTGCCGCCGGCCCGGTGCGCAACGAGTACATCGGTGGCGGG
>NZ_JBKCLH010000176.1:0-3270 GCF_046300915.1 Roseateles sp.
CCCTCGGGCTTGGCGTCGTACTGGCCCAGCACCAGGCCCATGAACTCGCTCATCACATTGCGGTGGTACCAGGGCGGACGGAAGGTGTCCTCGGCCACCATCCAGCGCGGCGGGAAGATCACGAAGTCCACATTGGCCCAGCCCGGCGTGTCCGAGGGACTGGTCAGCACCGTGAAGATGCTGGGGTCCGGATGATCGAAGCTGATCGAGCCAATGGTCATGAAGTGCGCCGTGTCGTACTTGTAGGGCGCGAGATTGCCGTGCCAGGCCACCACATTGAAGGGCGTGTGGCCCTGCTGCGCGGTCCAGAGCCGGCCGCCGAACTTCTTGACGATCTCGTAGGCGCCCTCCTCCACTTCGTAGGCCGCCACCGGCGCCAGAAAGTCGCGCGGATTGGCCAGGCCGTTGGAGCCTATGGGGCCCAGCTCCGGCAGGCGCAGGGCGGCGCCGTAGTTCTCGCACACATAACCGCGCGCGGGGCCGTCCGGCAGCGCCACCTTGAAGGCCAGGCCGCGCGGGATCAGGGCGATCTCGCCGGGCTTGACGTCCAGCAAGCCCAGCTCGGTGGTGATGAGCAGGCGCCCCTGCTGGGGCACGATGAGCAGCTCGCCATCGGCATTGACGAAGGCGCGGCGCTCCATGGAGCGATTGGCCAGATAGACATGGGCGGCCATGCCGGTCTGCGCGTCGGGGTCGCCGTTGACGGCATAGGTGCGCAGACCTTCGATGAAGTCCTGCGCCGCATCGGCCGCAGCGGGCAGGGCCAGCGGCGCCCAGCGCAGCGGGTCCGGCGGCACGGCGGCCGCGCCCTCGCGGGCGCCGGTCTTCAGGCCGGCATGGGCCAGGGGCTGGTAGCCGCCCACCACCACCGAGGGCTGGCGGCGGTACATCCAGGTCCGCAGGTTCTCGGCGCGCGGCGCGGTGAAGGCCGTGCCCGAGAGCAGCTCGGCGTAGAGGCCGTGGGCCACCTTCTGCGGGCTGTTGCGGCCCAGGGGCAGGCTGCCGGGCACCGCCTCGCTGGCGTGCTCGTTGCCGAAGCCCGATTGGTACTTGAGTTCGCTCATCGGGAAGATGCTCAGTCGAGTTTGATATTGGCGGCCTTGATGACCTGGCCCCACTTTGCCAGTTCCTGCTTCCAGTAGGCGCGCATCTGCTCGGGCGAGCCGCCCAGGGCCTCCAGGCCCAGCACCTGGAAGCGGGCCTTCACGGCGGTGCTGTTCAGCGCCTCCTGCAGGGCCTTGTTCAGCGTGGCGATCACCGGGGCGGGCGTGCCGGCCGGCACGGTCAGGCCCTGCCAGGCATAGGCCTCGAAGCCTGCCAGGCCCTGCTCGGCAAAGGTGGGCACCTCGGCAAAGGTCTTGATGCGGGCAGGGCTGGCCACGGCGATGGCGCGCAGCTTGCCCGAGATGATGTGGGGGTAGCCGGCGGCCGTGTCCACGAACATGAAGGGCACCTGACCGCCGATCACATCCTGCACCGCTGGCGCGGCGCCGCGGTAGGGGATATGGGTCAGCTTGAGCTTGGCCTGCTCACGCAGCAGCTCGGTGGCCAGGTGGTGCGGGCTGCCAGCGCCGGGCGAGGCGTAGTTGATGCCGCCGTCCTGACGCGCGGCCCAGGCCAGGAATTCCTTGTAGGTCTTGGCCGGCACGCTGGGGTTCACCACCAGCAGCATGGGGAAGCGGGCGATCAGGCCCACCGGGGCCAGGTCTTGCTCGGCCTTGTAGCTGAGCTTGGTGTAGAGCCAGGGGTTGGCGGCCAGGGTGGCGGTGTCGGCGCTCAGGATGGTCTGGCCGTCGGCCTTGGCCTTGGCCACGTAGTCGGCACCGATATTGGTGGCGGCGCCGGGCTTGTTGTTGACCACAAAGGTCTGGCCCAGGCTCTTGCCCATGGCCTCGGCCAGGGTGCGGGCCACCACATCGCTGCCACCACCGGCCGGGTAGGGCACGACCCATTCCACGGGCTTGTCGGGATAGGCGGCCAGGGCGGCGGGGGCGGCCACGGCGCTCAGCAGGGCCAGGATCAGGGGGCGGCGGGAGAACAGCATCATGAAGTCTCGTGGTTCAGAAACGGAAAAAGGTCGGAAGGAATCGCAGGCCGGACTCAGGCGGCGCCGGCCTGCAAGGTGTTGTCACGGGCCAGGGCCAGGGCTTCATCCAGCACGGCGCGATCGCCCACCTGGTTGGCCAGTATCAGGACCAACTTGGTCAGCAGCATGTCGGCCTGCTCGTCGCTCAGGCCGCGCTGGGAATGGATCAGGGCCTCGTAGAAGCCATCGGGGTCCGGGATGTTGGGGCTGCGGATCAGGGGCATGGGCGCTTCACTCCTGGGCCAGGGCGCGCCGCAGGGCGGCGGCCACCTTGGCGGTGTCAAAGCCGCGCCAGCGCGCGGCCACATGCTGGTCGGGGCGGATCAGATAGACGGTGCCGGGCTGGCCGTCATAGCGCTCGCGCAGCAGGCCTTGCGGGTCGGCGATGTCGCGCCCCACCACCAGGGCCGGGGCCAGGTCTTGCGGCGGCAGCTCGCCAAAGCTCAGCAGGGTGAAGCCGCGGCCCAGATGGCGCAGCAGCCAGTCGCCATCGGCCAGGGGGGCGTCCAGGCAGGGGCTGCCGGGGGCCATGGCGCTGTCGAAGGCCTCCTCGTCCGGCGTGTTCAGCGGCGAGGCGGCGTAGTGCGTGGGCATGGAGAGCCGGCCGCTATTGACCAGGGGGCGGGCAAAGGGCTCGCTGCGGGCCAGCTCCAGCACCGCATTGCGCAGGCGCAGCGAGGCGCGGCTCTTGGGGCAGATGAAGTCGGTGGCGCGGGTGGAGTTGAGGATGTTCTCGTCGGCGGCCGTGGCGCGCTCGGCGTGGTAGCTGTCCAGCAGGGCCGGGGGCGCGCGGCCCTCCAGCACGGCCTGGAGCTTCCAGCCCAGATTGTCGGCGTCCTGCACCCCGCTGTTGGCGCCGCGCGCGCCAAAGGGCGAAACCTGGTGAGCCGAGTCCCCCACGAAGAGCACGCGCCCATGGCGGAACTGCTGCAGGCGGCGGCAGGCGAACTGGTAGACCGAGACCCACTCCAGCTCGAACTCCACCTCCGGGCCCAGCATGGCCTGGATGCGCGGGATCACCTTCTCGGGCTTCTTCTCCTCGGCGGGGTCGGCATCGCGACCGAGCTGGAAGTCGATGCGCCAGACGCCGTCGCACTGCTTGTGCAGCAGCACCGACTGGTTGGGATGGAAGGGTGGGTCGAACCAGAACCAGCGCTCGGGTTGGGCGCCGGGCCGCCGAAGGC
>NZ_JBKCLH010000177.1:0-9593 GCF_046300915.1 Roseateles sp.
GCCACCGGGGCCGCGCAGAGTGGCAGCAGCAGCGACCGGGCGTTGGAGCGCTTCTTTGCCAATACCGCTCGACAGCTGCTGCGCGACGCGCTGGAGAAACATCTCAAGAGCGAGCGCTCCGAGGCCCTGGCGGAGTTCCGCGTCTGGGTGGAGCGCGACGGCTCAATTGCCCGCCATGCCCTGCAGAGCACGGGCGATGCGCGCCTGGATGCCGAGCTCAACGCCGCCCTGGACGAGACGGCACGCGCCCTCAAGCTGCCGCCGCCGCCCGCGGCCGCAGCCCAGCCCATGAAATTCCGCCTGCAGCTGCGCCCCCTGGGCTAGCACGGGCCACGATTCACTTTGTCCGCAAGATCATGACGACTGTCCTGAAGAACAAGTTTCCCTTTGCGCGCCGCAGCCTGTGCCTGGCCCTGGCCGGCGCGCTGATGGCCCCCCTGGCCCAGGCCGATGAGCGCCGTGAGCTGGAGCAGCTGCGCGCCACCACCCTGGGCCTGATCGAGGCCCTGGTGGGCCAGGGCCTGCTGAGCCGCGAGCGGGCCGATGCCCTGCTCAAGCAGGCCCAGGCCAGCCCGGCGCCCGCGGTGGCGGCCGTGCCCGCGGCAGCGACAGCAGCAGCGACGGCGGCGAGCACGGCCAATGTGATCCGCGTGCCCTATGTCAGCGAGACCCTGCGGGCGCAGATCCGCGAGGAGGTCAAGAACGAGGTGCTGGCCACGGCCCGGGAGGAGCGTTGGGCCGATCCACGCAGCATGCCGGAATGGGTCAGGGGTCTGCAGGTCGAGGGCGATGTGCGCGTGCGCTGGCAGATGGAGGACTTCGGTACGCCGCGCTATGCCGCCGGTGCCACTGCCAACCCCTGCTACAGCGTGGGCGGCGGCGTGCCCGCCGAGTGCTACCGGGTGCAGCGCGACTCGCCCGCCTGGGCGCCCGATCTCACAAACACCACCATTGACCGCCGCCGCATGACCTTGCGTGCGCGCCTGGGTGTCACGGCCAAGGTGTCCGACGATGTGCAGGCCGGCATACGCCTGAGCACCGGCAGCAGCAGCGGGCCCAGCTCGGCGTCCCAGACCCTGGGCAGTCACTTCAACCGCTCGGCCATGATGCTGGACCGCGCCTTCATACGCTGGGAGCCGCGCCACAATCTGCGCCTGCTGGCCGGTCGCATGGACCGCCCCTTCTACGGCAGCGATCTGCTGTGGCCGGATGACTTGGGTGTGGAGGGGGTGGCGGCCCAGGGCGAGCTGGATCTGGCGCCGGGCGTTTACGCCTTTGCCAACGCCGGAGCGTTCTCGCTGGAGGAGTTCGGCACCTCGCGTGCGGACAAGTGGCTGTACGGCCTGCAGGCCGGCGTGGACTGGGCCCTGGACGGCCGCACGCAGTGGCGCTTTGCGGTGGCGGCCTATGACTTCCGCGATGTGGAGGGCCGCCGCGAAACGGCCCTGCCGCCGGCTGCGGGCAGCCCGGTGGCCGGCACGCGCACCTATCTGCCCTCGCAGTACCCGGCCAATGTGCGACTCAAGGGCAATACCCTGATCAATCTCTGCCCCGCGGGCAGCGAGGGCAATGCCAATGTGCCCGCGCCCTGCACGAATGGCGGCCCGGTCTGGGGCCTGGCCTCCAAGTTCCGTCCGCTGAACCTGAGCACGGGTCTGGTGCTGCGGCAGTTCGAGCCGCTGGAGCTGGGCATCAATCTGGACTATGTGCGCAACAGCGGCTTCGATCTGGCGGACATCAAACGCCGCGCTGCGGCCAGCGGGCCGCTGATGGACAGCCTGGCCGAGAAGACCACGGGCACGCAGCTGCGCCTGAACCTGGGGCATCCCAGCCTGTCCAGTGCCGGCCAGTGGAATGCCTTTGTGGCCCTGCGCCGCTTCGAGCGCGATGCCTGGATCGACGGCTTCACCGACACCACCTGGCATCTGGGCGGCACCAACTACAAGGGCTGGCAGATCGGCGGCAGCTATGCCTTTGACCGCCGTGCCAGCCTGGGCTTGCGTCTGACCAGCAGCCGCAATCTGGATGACGGCGTGCGCGTGAAGCTGGGCGACGGCACGACCACGGGCACCCTGTCCAGCGCCTGGCTCAAGATCGATGTGCTGCAGCTGGACCTCAATGCCCGCTTCTGAGCGGCAGGCCCGGCATCAAGGAGAGCGTCCCATGAAGACATGCCTGAATACCTTGCGCAAGGGGCTGCCCCTGCTGCTGCTGAGCCTGCTGGCCAGCATCAGCCAGGCCCAGGGCAGCGGCAAACCCGAGGACCGCGAGCGCGCCCAGCTGCGGCGCGTGCAGGCCGCCCTGCAGGCCGCCCAGACCCAGTTGCAGGGCCTGGAGGCCGAGAAGGCCCAGTGGCAGCGCGAGCGCGATGCGCAGGCCCAGCAGCTGCAGAAGGCCCAGGGATCCAGCCAGCAGCAGCGCGGCCAGCTCTCGGCTCAGCAACAGCAGCTGGAGCAGCTGCGGCGTGAACTGGCCGAGGCGGGCGAGCGCCTGAACCGCGCTCAGGCCGAGGCGGGTGAACGCGAGCAGCTGATGCAGCAGCAGCTGGCCCAGCTGCGGCGCGAGCAGGCCGAGCTGCGCCAGAGCAATGGTGCCCTGGCGGCTTTGCTGGAGCGCCGCACCCAGGCCCTGAACCAGGCCGAGACGCGCAACAAGGCCTTGCATGGTCTGGGCATGGAAGCCGTGGACCGCTGGCTGGCCAAGAGCCCGGCCGAGCTGAATCTGCAGCGCGAACCCCTGCTGGGCTGGGGCGCGGTGCGGGCCCAGGACAGTGCCGAGGCCTTGCGTGCCAGGCTGGACGCCCTGCGTCAGCCCCCGGGCGAGCTCAGCAGTGCCGGCCTGCCTCAGGAGTCCGCGGCAGCGGTGGGTGGGGGAGGGCAGTGAGCGTCGCAGAGGCTCAGTAGCCGAAGCGCGCCTTGTAGGCCCCGGGATGGATGCGGCGGGCGCGGTAGTCGATGCCGCTGAAGGCCGCGTAGTCATCCAGGCTGCGGGCCTGGCCCAGGCCATAGACGCCCAGGTCGGCCCCGTCCCAGAGCAGGGCGCGCAGCCGCGCAGCCGCGGCGCTTTGCAGGGCGGCGGCGCTGGCCTGGGTCCGGCCGCGCAGTGCCTCCAGCTCCGCAGACCAGTGCAGGGGGCGGGAGGGCGGCGCCTGCGGGTCCAGATAGGCGTGGTACAGGGGCAGGTCGGGGATGTGGAAGATGTCCCAGCCCCTTGTCCAGGCCCGCAGGGCATAGGCCTGCTCCTCGCCGTGGAAGTAGAGAAAGGGGTCGTAGGGTAGGGCCTGGACCAGATGCCCCGGGCCGAAGAGACAGCCGCCCGCCACATGCAGGCCCAGCACGGCTTGCTCGCTGTCCACCGGCACGCTTTCGAAAAGCAGGGTGGGGTGCTCTGCGGCAAATGTGCAGCCGCTCTTGACCACATGGGCCAGCACGCCGCGTGTGACCGGTTCGGGCTGGGCTTGGCCCTCGACCATGCGAAAGGGGTTGGGGTAGGCGCTGATCAGGAAGTTGGGGTTGTGCGCTTGGCAGGCCAGACCCCAGGCGATCAGGCGCTCATCCCAGCCCGGCTCGAAGCAGCTGTGGGCATCGATCTGCAGGAACCAGCGCTCACCCTGGTACAGGCTCATAGCCAGAGCGCGCGCCCAGCAGGGGCCACGCGCTTCCAGCGGGTGCAGCTGCAGGCGACGCAGCCGCGGTGCCAGCTCTTGCTGGTCGAGGGCCGGTCGGTGCTCGGGCCACTGCTGCTCGACCAGCCCGAACACCAGCCGCTCGGGATGTCGCGCCTGCGCGATCGCGTTGAGCAGGGTGAACTCCAGCAGGGGCTCGCAGAAGGCTGCCACGCTGATGAAGAGACTGTGCGCAGCGGGGGCTGAGCGGGCAGCGAGAGGGGCGGGAGACATGGGCGGCAGGGATGTTGTCGCGACTGTGTGACGCGGCTGCGACCACCGCCGCCGCCACTGCCACCGCCGCGCAGCACGCGCGGCTTGCCCCCCGGATCGCGGGGGTGTGGCCCGAAAGGCCCAGACCCCCGTCACGGGCCTGCAGTCCTGCGCGTCCACAGTCCGGGAGGTTTTGGTCCCCCCCACCCCACTTGGCAGGAGAACGCAGCAATGAAGGGCAGCAAGCACCCCCGCAACGAGCAGACGCTGAACCCGTCTGGCAATGCTTCCATCCACGATGTCATCGACCAGGTTGACGCGAGCCGCCGGCTCTTCGTCAAGAGCTCGGTTGGCGGCGCAGCCCTGGCCGCGGCCGGTGGCCTGACCCTGGGCGGTCTGGTTCAGACCGTGCAGGCCAACACCGGCTCGACCCTGAGCCTGCCCATCGGCTTCAGCAGCGTGCCGGCCAGCACCCGCGCGCTGAACGTCAGCCTGGGTGGCTCGGCCACGGCCGTGCTGGACAAGGTGGTGGTGCCGACCGGCTACACCGCCCAGCTCCTGGTGGCCTGGGGCGACGCGATCATGCCCGGAGGCACGCCTTTTGTTGGCGATGCCAGCGAGAGCGCCTCGCAGCAGGAGCGCCAGTACGGCGCCCACACCGACGGCATGCACTTCTTCCCCTTCGCGGGTCTGGGCGGTCTGCCCAGCAGCGAGCGCGGCATTCTGTGCGCCAACAACGAGTACACCCACGAGGACATCCTCTACAGCAACGGCATGACCGCCGGCTACAACATTGCCAAGACCCGCAAGTCCCAGGCCGCGCACGGCGTGTCGGTGCTGGAGATCCGCCGCAGCAACGGCAAGTGGCAGGTGGTGAAGAACTCGCCCTTTGGCCGCCGCATCACGGCCAACACCCTGTGCAAGGTCAGCGGCCCGGCTGCCGGTCATGCCCTGCTCAAGTCGCGCAAGTTCAGCATCAGCCCGGCGGGCTCGGTGGACACCGGCACGCTGAACGACGGCTACACCGCCTACGGCACGATCAACAACTGCGCCAACGGTGTGACCCCCTGGGGCACCTACCTCACTTGCGAGGAAAACTGGAACGGCTACTTCGGCAGCAGCACCGGCAGCATTCCGGCGGTGAGCGCCAGCGAAGATGGCAAGAACTACAACCGCTACGGCGTCAGCGTCGGTGGCTTTGGCTATCGCTGGCACGAGACCGACCCGCGCTTTGACGTCAGCGTCAATCCGCTGGAGCCGAATCTGCAGGGCTGGGTGGTCGAGATCGACCCCATGAACCCGAGCGCAGCGCCCATCAAGCGTACCGCCCTGGGCCGCTTCAAGCATGAGAGCGCCCAGTATGTGGTCGATGCGCAGAACAATGTTGCCTTCTACATGGGCGACGACGAGCGCAGCGAGTACATCTACAAATTCGTCTGCGAGGGCAAGTTCAACCCCACGAACCGTGCCGCCAACCGCAATCTGCTGGACAGCGGCGTGCTCTATGTGGCCCGCTTCGACGCCAACCTCAGCGGCCAGTGGATTGCGCTGCTCCCGGGTACCGTGGGCGTGGACGGCAAGGCACTGCGCGACAACCCCAACTTCATGGGCGCGAACGATGCCGAGGTGCTGGCCAAGATCCTGATCAAGACCCGCATGGCCGCCGACGCCGTGGGCGCCACCATGATGGACCGCCCCGAGTGGACCGGCGCACGTCCGCGCATCAAGGGCTACCAGGAGATCGAGGTCTACTGCACCCTGACCAACAACAGCAACCGCGGTCGCAGCGGTGGCGTCAAGGCCAACAATCCGGACGGCTCCACCGCCGGCGGCAGCGCCCGCCCCCTGGTCGATGCGGCCAACCCGCGTGCCAACAACGTCTATGGCCACATCATCCGCTGGCGCGAGAGCGGCCGCACGGTCACGGCCACCAGCTTCGCCTGGGATCTGTTCGTGCAGGCGGGTGACAGCGCCACGACCACGCTGACGCCCAAGTCGCAGTACGAAGGCAATATCGTGGACAGCCCCAATGGCAGCGCCGACTACGGTGCGCCCGATGGTCTGTGGTTCGATCCCTTCGGCCGCCTCTGGGTCCAGACCGACCAGCAGGGCGATGGCGGTGGCAACTGGGTGAATATCGGTGCCAACAGCATGGTCTGCGCCGACCCGGCCACCGGCGAGACCCGCCGCTTCCTGACCGGCCCGAATCACTGCGAAGTGACGGGCGTGACCATGAGCCCGGATGGCAAGACCCTGTTCGTCGGTGTGCAGCACCCTGGCGAGGATTCGACCTTCAGCAACCCGACCCAGTACTCCAACTGGCCGCAGGGTCAGTGGAGCTTCGCCTCTGACGGCGTCACGCCGCTGCCGGCGGGCCGTCCGCGCTCGGGCGTGGTCGTGATCACCAAGGACGATGGCGGCGTCATCGGGACCTGAGCCGCCTCAACGCATCAGCATGCGGGCCGCATTCCGGCCCGCCTTTGACGGAGATTTATTGCAATGAAGATCAGCAAGAGCATCAAGTTTCTGGGCCTGAGCGCCCTGATTGGTATGGGTGCTGCCGCGCAAGCGGCCCCGGTGCAGAACGCCAGCGGCTTTGGCCTCAGCAAGGTCGTCACCTTCAATGGCTTTGATGGCCTGATCACCACGGGTGAGGTGGATGTCGGCTCGGCCGAGATTGGCATGTCGGTCACCCTGACCTCGGGCCCCTTTGCCGAGGTGGGCGCCAACAACCGCGACCTGGGCCAGAACGGCCTGTGGGGCGTGTTTGACCTGGGCACCGGCGTGGATGGCAACTTCCTGGCCAGCAGCTTCTTGGGCAAGCGCGGTGAACTGGGCTTCAGCTTCAGCACCGGCGTTCAGCATGTGGGTGCCTATCTGAACCAGTTCCGTAGCGTGGGCGTCAACAATGCGCTGACCCTGCTGGCTTATGACCAGGAGGGCAATACGCTGGAGAGCTTCACCTTCTCCATCAAGACCGATGTCGATAGCTACAACGCCACCCAGTTCCTGGGCTTCAGCCGCGCCAGTGCCGACATCTACGGTTTCGGCGTGGCCGGCAACAACATCGTGCTCGACAACCTGACCCTGGCCGTGCCCGAGCCCGAGAGCTACGCGCTGATGCTGGCCGGTCTGGGCGTGCTGGGCCTGCTGAGCCGCCGCCGTCTCAAGGTCTGAGCAAAGCAGCGGCGCGCCGGCCAAGTCCGGCAGCCGAAAACACAAAGGGCCGCTTCAAGCGGCCCTTTGTCTTGCTGTGAAAGCTATCCACGAAGCCCTAAATCCGTATCGAATGCCCGGCCCGTGACCAGCAGCGCCATGACGGGCCGCTTCGCCGGATAAGCCGTCAGGGGTCCAGTCTTCGGGCGCGCGCCAGCCGCCAGGCGTCGGCCGGGTCGGTGAACACCTGCTCGGCCGTGGTGCCGGTCTCGCGGGCCTGGGCGTCGATGGCGATGCGCTTGTCGAACACGTAGCACTCGCCCTCCCAGTCCCGCGCCGCATCAGGGAAGGCCGCCAGGAAGTTCAGAATGCCGCCATCGAGCTGAGCGACCTTGATGCCACGGGCCTGCATCCAGGCGGCCGTTTTCTCGCACCGGATGCCGCCTGTGCAGTACATGGCGACGGTCTTGCCCTGCCAGTCGTCGCGGCGGGCCTCCACGTAGGCGGGGAAGTCGCGGAAGTGATTCACGCCGGGGTCCAGCGCGCCCCGAAAGCGGCCCAGCTTGAACTCAAAGCTGTTGCGGTTGTCGATGACCACGGTGTCGGGGTCGTCCAGCAGTTCGCGCCAGCGCTGCGGGCTGACGTGAGTGTCGCTCGCCTCGCCGCCGCTGACGCCGGGTATGCCGAAGGCAACGATCTCGCGCTTCACGCTGACCTTGAGCCGGCTGAATGGTGGGCGCTCGCAGTCGTTGTGCTTGAAGTGCAGGCCCGCAAAGCCGGGCTGCTCTTGCAGCGCGGCCTCGAAGCGGGCCAGCAGCTCGGCCGGGCCGGCAAGGGCCGCGCTCAGGCCCTCGCTGGCCACCAGCACGACGCCGCCCAGGCCGGCCCCGGCCTCGCGCAGCCAGTCGGCGAACGCGGTCGGGTCGGGCACGGGCGTGAAGCGGTAGAAGGAGCTGTGGATGAGCGACATGGCCCGGATTGTCCGCGCTGTCCCAAGCTGCCCGTCAGCGCCGCGCTATCAGCGCTGGCAGTCGGCCGGGGAGGGCCAGATGTACGACCTTGAGCCTAGGTGGCTGATGCTGGGGCCCATGCAGGCCAGTCCCTTTGCATGAGGGCGCTGCAGGAGGGCGAGACTCTGCCGGCTTGGTCGATAGAAATGGACGACTTGCAGAGATGTGGAGCGGGTGATGGGAATCGAACCCACGTTATTTGCTTGGGAAGCAAGAGTCCTACCATTGAACGACACCCGCGTTTCGGCGCGGATTGTAGCCTGCGCGCGCGAGCACCGGCGTGTCTGGCACTCGGTGTTGACCCTGCGTTGGGCGACTGGTGCATGGGGGCGATCTGGCCTGGCCAGCGCCAGGGGCCGGGCCTGTCTTACAGTGCGGGCATGAGCTCGTCTGCAAAGCCCCCATCGATCCTTGTGCTGGCCTGGCGCCAGACCTTGCGCGATCTGCGCGCTGGCGAATTGCGCCTGCTGGTGCTGGCGGTCGCGCTGGCGGTGGCGGCGCTGTGCGCGGTGGGCTTTCTGTCGGATCGGCTGGACCAGGGCCTGCGACGCGATGCGGCGCAGTTGCTGGGCGGTGATGCCGTGCTTGCCAGCGATCAGCCCACGCCGCCGGCCCTGCGCCAATTGGCAGACCAGGCCGGGCTGAGCCAGGTGGGCACGGTCAGCTTCCCCAGCATGGCGCGGGCGCCCGAGGACAAGGGGGGCGCCAGTCGCTTGGTTGCAGTCAAGGCCGTGGGTGAGGCGTATCCGCTGCGCGGTCGGCTGCTGCTGGAGGACGGACGCAAAGTGGGGGCTCCGGCGCCGGGCGAGGTCTGGCTGGACGCCGGCGTACTCAGCGCCCTGGGGCTGGGCGAGGGCGACAGCCTGCTGCTGGGTGAGCGCAGCCTGCGCATTGCGGGCGTGATTCGCACCGAGCCCGACCGCGGGGCGGGCTTTCTCGCCTTTGCACCGCGGGTCATGCTGGCGGAGTCGGATCTGGCGGCGACCGGGCTGGTGCAGCCCGCGAGCCGGCTCAGCTACCGCTGGGCCGTGGCCGCGGGAGCAGGGCAGGAGGCCGGCCTGCAGGCCTTTTTGCGCCAGGCTCGGGCGCAGATCGAGAGTGGTGCCTTCCGCGGTGTCCGCTTGGAGTCTTTGGAAAGTGGCCGGCCCGAGATGCGGCAGACCCTGGACCGGGCCGCCAAGTTCCTGAACCTGGTGGCCATGCTCTCGTCCCTGCTGGCGGCCGTGGCCGTGGCCCTGGCGGCGCGTGACTTTGCGGCGCGGCATCTGGATGACTGCGCCATGCTGCGCGTGCTGGGGCAGTCGCAGCGGCGCATTGCCTGGTCCTATGGCCTGGAGTTTGGTGCGGTGGGCCTGCTGGCCAGCCTGATCGGGGTGGGCCTGGGCTGGGCCGTGCACCATGGCTTTGTGAGCCTGCTGTCGGGCTTGATTGCGGTGGATTTGCCTGCCCCCAGCCTCTGGCCGGCCGCGCTGGGCCTGGGCTTGGGCCTGAGCCTGCTGCTGGGTTTTGGTCTGCCGCCCGTCTTGCAACTGGCCAGCGTGCCGGCGCTG
>NZ_JBKCLH010000178.1:0-10638 GCF_046300915.1 Roseateles sp.
TCCACGTCTTCAAAGCTGCGGTAGACGGAGGCAAAGCGCACATAGGCGACTTTGTCGATCTTCTTGAGCTCACGCATCACCAACTCGCCCAGCTTGGTCGAGGGGAGTTCGCGGGCGCCGCTGGTCAGCAGCTTTTCCTGAATTCGCTCCAGCGCCGCATCGATTTGCTCGATGCTCACGGGACGCTTGCGCAAGGCCAGCTGCATGGAGGCGCGCAGCTTGGCTGGATCGAAATCCGCGCGCGTGCCGTCCTTCTTGACCACCACGGGCAGGGCAATTTCAGCCCGCTCGTAGGTGGTGAAGCGCTTGTCGCAGCTCAGGCAGCGCCGCCGGCGCCGTACCACATCGCCTTCGTCCGATTCCCGGGTCTCGGCGACCTGGGTTTCACCGTGGTTGCAGAAGGGGCAGCGCATCGGCGGCGGGCCGGTTTCAGCGGTAGACCGGGAAGTCGCGCGTCAGGGCGGCGACCTTCTCGCGCACCGCGGCCAGATTGGCCTCGTCATGCGGCTTGTCCAGCACATCGGCGATCAGGTGGGCGGTAATGCGCACCTGTTCTTCCTTGAAACCGCGCGTGGTCATGGCCGGGGTGCCCAGGCGGATGCCGCTGGTGACCATGGGCTTTTGCGGGTCGTTGGGGATGCCGTTCTTGTTGCAGGTCATGTGGGCGGCGCCCAGAATGGCCTCGGCTTCCTTGCCGGTCAGGTTCTTGGGGCGCAGGTCCACCAGCATGACGTGGCTCTCAGTCCCGCCCGAGACGATGCGCAGACCGCGCTCGATCAGGGTGTCGGCCAGGACCTTGGCGTTCTTGACGACCTGAGCCTGGTAGGCCTTGAACTCGGGCGTCAGCGCTTCCTTGAAGGCCACGGCCTTGCCGGCGATGACATGCATCAGCGGGCCGCCCTGAATGCCAGGGAAGATGGCCGAGTTGATCTTCTTGGCGATCGCCTCTTCATTGCACAGGATGATGCCGCCACGCGGGCCGCGCAGGCTCTTGTGGGTGGTGGAGGTCACCACATCGGCATGCGGCACCGGGTTGGGGTAGACGCCCGCGGCGATCAGGCCGGCGTAGTGGGCCATATCCACCATGAAGTAGGCGCCGATTTCCTTGGCGATCTTGCCGAAGCGCTCGAAATCGATGCGCAGGCTGTAGGCCGAGGCGCCGGCGATGATGAGCTTGGGCTTCTTCTCGCGGGCCAGGGCTTCCATGGCCTCATAGTCGATCTCTTCCTTGGCGTTCAGGCCGTAGGAGATGACGTTGAACCACTTGCCGCTCATGTTCAGGGCCATGCCGTGGGTCAGGTGGCCGCCTTCGGCCAGGCTCATGCCCATGATGGTGTCGCCCGGCTGCAGCAGGGCGAAGAACACGCCCTGGTTGGCCTGCGAGCCCGAGTTGGGTTGCACATTGGCGAAGTTGGCGCCGTAAAGCTGCTTGAGGCGGTCAATCGCCAGCTGCTCCACCACGTCCACATACTCGCAACCGCCGTAGTAACGCTTGCCGGGATAGCCCTCGGCGTACTTATTGGTCAGCTGGCTGCCCTGCGCCTGCATCACGGCCGGCGAGGTGTAGTTCTCCGAGGCGATCAGCTCGATGTGATCTTCCTGGCGACGGTTTTCGTTCTGGACGGCGGCCCACAGTTCGGGGTCGACGTTGGCGAGGGTCGATTGGCTGCGATCAAACATGATGGTGGTGGTTCATGATGAGGGTTGGGCCCGGGGCGAGCCGCGGCGACGCGCGCAACGGCTTGCTGGGCTGCCCAGGCGAACGGCTGATGACGGCCGGGCCTGGGCCCAAAACCGTTCGCGCTCCCCGGTGGTCCACCACCTCGGGCCGCCGGCCGGTTGAAGCCGTCCGCAGCCTTGATCGCCAGTTGCGCGAAGGCCCCAGTGTAGCGGACACCGGGGCCTTGCTCGATGCTTCGGAACGAAGCGGTGAAACTCACTCCAGCAGAGCGAGTTGTTCCTGCTTCAGGTCCCGCTTGGGCGAAGTTTTCTCGGCACCCGCAGTCGCCGGGGCAAGGCTGCGACCCGAGAACAGGGACTTCATTTGCTCGTGCTCGGCCAGGACCCGGCTGGCATAGCCAGCGTCGTCGGGCAGATTGGCCGCGCCCACGTAATAGCGCAGGCCATCTTCCAGGCTGCCAGCACGCTGGATGCACTCCTTGAGCACCTGTACACCGACCCGCAGATTGGTGATGGGGTCGAAAGCGGCCAGGTTGCCACCGAAAGCCTCGTACTTGTCGTCGTGCACCCGGGTCATGACCTGCATCAGGCCCTGGGCACCGACGGCACTCTGTGCAAAGGGGTTGAAGCCCGATTCGATGGCCATGATGGCCAGGATCAGGGTCGGTTCAACGCGGGCACGCTGACCCACAACCCAGGCTTCCTGGACCAGCCGACTGATAGGCTCCGGTGCAACCTTATATCGCCTGGACAGCCACATCGCCACCGCAGCCTGCTGGCGCGTCAGCTCCTTCGGGTCGGCGGCGGTCGCGCGGGCCAGAGCCTCCGGCTCGGCCACGCCCAACAGGGTATTGCCCGAGGCTTCGGCACGAGCCTCCTGGCGGGCGTTGAGCCAGCCAAAGGCCTCGGTTTCGAGCTTGTGACGGAGATCCGCCTGACTGCTGAACATCAGCAAAACAGCCACGACGGCCAGACCCAGCAGGGCCAGGGTGTTGTGGCTGACCACCAGCAGGCCCTGGCCGATATCCTTGACAAACAAGGTTGCAGCGGCAGTGGCACTACGAGTGAGGGAAGAAATACTTTGACGCGCTGTCATGCGACTCCTTTCTTCTCCGCCGTGTCCGTGGCGCTTCTCCCCATGGGGTGTGCGCCTGGATGTGGCAGTGATAATGGGCCGGCCGTTGATGGCGCTGGAGAGCACTCTGGCTTCTCAGCATCCTGGCCGGGTCCATCGGCAGCGGGGCGCTTTGCCGTCCCAAGGCAAAGCACGGGTTAACCCTGAAAGCTCAGGGCAGGGCGGATTCTAAGGATCAAAAATAACCCGTCAAGCTTATTGCATCCATTCTTAATTACTATTGATTATGAAGTACCGAGATCTTCGCGACTTTCTCCACGGATTGGAGGGGCTGGGGGAGCTGCGCCGCATCGCCACGCCGGTATCCCCCGTGCTTGAGATGACGGCGCTGAGCGATCGTGTTCTGCGCGCGGGTGGTCCCGCCCTTCTTTTTGAGAGGCCTAGCGCCTACCAGACCCCGGCGCTCACCAATCTTTTCGGCACGACCCGCCGCGTGGCCCTGGGCATGGGCGCTCAGAATTTGGAGGAGCTGCGGGATGTGGGACGTGTGCTGGCCAGCCTGAAGGAGCCCGAGCCGCCCCGCGGCCTCAAGGACGCCGGTCGCCTGCTGCAGATGGCCAAGGCCCTGTGGGATATGAAGCCCAGCCGGGTGCGTGAGGCGCCCTGCCAGCAGGAGGTGATGGAGGGCAGCGAGGTGGACCTGAAACGTCTGCCCATCCAGACCTGCTGGCCCGGCGATGCCGGTCCGCTGATCACATGGGGCCTGGTGGTAACGCGTGGCCCGCAGTCCGTGCCCCAGCCCCGCCGGCGCCAGAACCTGGGCATCTACCGCCAGCAGCTGATCGGACGGCGCCAGCTCATCATGCGCTGGCTGGCACACCGGGGTGGTGCCCTGGACTTTCGCGAGTTCGCCCTGGCCAATCCAGGTCAGCACTTCCCGATCGCCGTGGCCCTGGGGGCCGACCCTGCCACCATCCTGGGCGCCGTGACGCCGGTGCCGGATTCGCTCTCGGAGTACCAGTTCGCCGGCCTGCTGCGCGGCTCACGCACCGAGGTGGTGGACACCGGCGTGGGCGAGGCGGGTCAGATGCTGCAGGTGCCGGCCAGCGCCGAGATCGTGCTGGAAGGCCATATCCCGGTGGCAGTGCCTGGCTTCGAGGGGCTGAGCGAAGACGGCGTGCCGCTCAAGGAGAAGGGTGGCTATCTGCATGCCCTGGAGGGGCCCTACGGCGACCACACCGGCTACTACAACGAACAGGACTGGTTCCCGGTCTTCGAGGTTACCCGACTGACCCAGCGCCGCGACCCGATCTATCACAGCACCTACACCGGCAAGCCGCCCGACGAGCCTGCCATCCTGGGCGAGGCGCTCAACGAGGTCTTCGTGCCCATCTTGCAGAAGCAGTTCAGCGAGATCGTGGACTTCTACCTGCCGCCCGAGGGCTGCAGCTACCGCATGGCCGTGATCTCCATCAAGAAGGCTTATCCCGGCCACGCCAAGCGCTTGATGTTCGGCCTGTGGAGCTTCCTGCGCCAGTTTATGTACACCAAGTTCATCGTGGTCGTGGACGAGGACGTGAACATCCGCGACTGGAAGGAAGTGGTCTGGGCCATCACCACCCGCATGGATCCGGTACGCGATACCACCTTGGTGGAGAACACGCCCATCGACTATCTGGACTTCGCCTCCCCGGTCAGCGGGCTGGGCGGCAAGATGGGCTTGGATGCCACCAATAAGTGGCCCGGCGAAACCAACCGGGAGTGGGGGCGCACCATCACCATGACGCCCGAGGTCACGGCCCGCATTGACGAGCTCTATGGCCAGCTCTTTGGCGCATGAGAAGTCGCGACAGACGCTGCGGCCCGCATTTCAACTAGGGTTTGCCGAGGCTTGAAGCTCCCAAGGCTCACGCCTACTGTTGAAAAGCCTGCAACGCAGGTCAATACGCTGGCGCAGTCTCTGCGCGGCAGGGGCCCCATGGCAGATGGCCGCGGAGCTCCAACCGGTGGCGTCAGCCACCAGCCCCTCCCCAGCTCATGGCCCGGGAGGGGTTTCTATTTGTGGGCCAGGCGTTTGAGCTTGGGACTCATTCGCCCAAATTCATGCCTAGCGTCCGCCCAGCAGCCCCAATGCCTCGTAAATGACATAGCGGGTCTTGCGCATGGCCTCGGACGATGGAAGCCAGTCTGACACGCTGTAGGCGCTGTTGGGCCGTAGCCCCATGGGCGCCGGAATGATCTCCATGCCGAGATCCGCCGCGACCCTTCGGAATGCTCGCAGAGCTCGGCTCATATGCACATCGTGGGTCACCAGCAGCACGCGTTGAACGCCATCGCGCCGCAGCATAGGCAGGCTCAGTCTGGCGTTGGCCAGGGTGTCCGAGGCACGGTCCTCGGCCCAGCGCAGCGGGTGTTGCCACTCCTGGGCTGCGGCTTGCTGAGCCAGACCCGCCTCCGTGATGCGCGGGTCGCGCAGTTCTGCCGAGGTGCCGCCGCTGAAGCCCAGGGGCCAGTCGCCATGGCGCGCCAGCCACACGCCATACCGCAGCCGCTCCAGGCTGATCGGTTTGAGGCTGGGGCCGCCATACTCTGGCGCCTCGCGCAAGGCACCACCGCCTAGCACCAGCACGGCCGTGCGCTGCGGCTCGGCCCGTATCTGCGCCAGGGTCTGCAGGTCTAGCGCCTGGCTGCGTGCCAACAACATGCCTTGCAGACTGTCCGCACCCACCTCGCAAAACGCAAACCACAGCCCCAGCACGCCGCTGCCCAGCAATAGCCGACCCGGCCAGGGCTTGCGACGTAGCAAGGCCGCCCCCAGGAGCAGCAAGACCAGCAAAGGGCTTGGGGGCAATAGCAAGACCAGCAGCAGCGGCTTGAGCTCGTGGAGGGCGTAGAGCAAGTCATTCATGGTGTGTAGGGCCGCTGCCATCGTCATTTGGGCCGTGGCGCGCACAGGATAATGGCTTGCAATGGCACACACCGGTTTCTCCATGTCCTTGGCTGCTGTGATTTCCCGCCGCCCCTGGTTGCGCCGCCTGGCGCTCGCCTTAGGCGCGCTTGTGCTGCTCGCGCTGCTGGCCCTGTGGCTCTTGCCCCGCTGGGTGGCCGGTAGCGGCATGCAGTTGGCCAGCCAGGCGCTGGGCCGGCCAGTCAGCGTGGAAGCGGTGCGCTTCGAGCCCTGGCGGCTGGGGCTTGTGCTTCAGGGGCTGCGCGTCGCTGCGGCGTCGGCGGCCGAGCCTGCCCTGCTTGAGGTGGCCGAAGTCGACGCGGCGCTGTCCCTGCGCTCGCTCTGGCACCGCAGTCTGGTGCTGGAGTCGCTGAGGGTGCAAGGGCCGCTGCTGCGTCTGGCCCGCCTCGGCGAGGGGCAATACGACATTGATGATTTGATCGTGCATCTGCGTCGTCCCGCCGAAGCGGGCGCAACAGCGGACGATACCGCGCCGGACTTTGCCGTCTACAACTTGCAGCTGTCAGAGGGCCAGGTCTTGTTGGACGACAAGCCCTATCAGCGCCTGCACAAGCTGGAGCAGCTGCGGCTGGACTTGCCCTTTCTCTCCGGCCTTGATCACCATGTGTCGGTGCATGTGCAGCCGAGGCTGGCTGGCCGCCTCAACGGTCATGGCTTTGATCTGGGTGGCGATGCCCTGCCGTTTGCCCAGACGCGCGAGGCCGCGCTGAAACTCCAGCTGCAGGATCTGGATCTGCAGCCCTACCTGGCCTACTGGCCGGCTGCGCTACCGCTCAAGCCCACGCAAGGTCGGCTCAGCGCCGATCTGAAGCTCAGTTTTGCTCAGGCGCCCGGGCAGCCGCCGGCCTTGAGCC
The DNA here is from genome assembly GCF_046300915.1 of Roseateles sp. Taxonomy (GTDB): domain Bacteria; phylum Pseudomonadota; class Gammaproteobacteria; order Burkholderiales; family Burkholderiaceae_C; genus Kinneretia. The sequence continues at coordinate 6,578 of NZ_JBKCLH010000178.1, forward strand.
TGACGGGGCAGCTCAGACTGCTTGACGGCGTGCTTGCCCAGGGCCAGCAGGCCGACTGGATGGCCTGGCGCGCGCTGAGCCTGGAGCTCAAGTCCCTGCAGCCCCTCAAGCGTGAGCTGCACATTGATTCCCTGCACTGGGAGGCGCCGCGCCTGCAGCTCCAGCGAGACGCCACCGGTCGTCTCGGCCTGCCCGCACTCGGCACCCAGTCGGCGGGTGTGGCTGCCACGCCCGCCGACAGAAATCAGCCCGCTTGGCGTCTGAGCTTGGGCCGCCTGAGCGTTGCGGAGGCCGGCGTGGATTGGCTGGACCGGCGCAGCGGTGCCGCCCTGCGCTTGCAGCCTCTTGGGCTGGAACTCAAGCAGCTCAGCTGGCCCCTGCAGGGCTCGGCACAGCTGAGCCTGCAAGCCAGTCTGCAAAGCGCAGGCAAGGCTCGCGAGCCCAGTGCCAAGCTGGGCCTGCAGGGTCAGCTCAGCGCCGAGGCGCTTGACTTGCAGGCCGATTGGCAAGACCTGGCACTGGCCTGGTTCTCCCCCTATCTGGAGGCGGAGCTGCCTCTGGCCTTGCAGGGGCGCCTGGCGGGCAAGGCCAGCCTCAGCCTGCCCCAGCCTCTGGCGGAACAGCCCGAGGGCCGCCTCGAGGCCGGCCTGCGCGAGCTCCGTCTTGAGCAGCTGCAGGTGCAGCAGCTGGTGGCGGGAGGTCGGCGTGAGCCCTTGGCCAGTCTGGCGGGTCTGAGCCTTGACGAAGCCCGCCTGGTGCTGGGTAAGCGGCAAATTCTGCTGGGGCAGCTCGGCCTGCGGGAGCCGCGTCTGCAGCTGGAGCGGGCTGCAGATGGACGCTTGCGCCTGCCCGCTGCCGCCACGCCCTCGGTCAGCGCCTCGGGCTCGTCCGCCACGCCGGCCAGCGCACCGGGCTGGTCCTGGCGTCTGGCCGCGCTGACGGTGGAGCAGGGCGGTTTGAGCCTCAGCGACACCTCGGTGCGCCCGCTCCATCAGCGTGAGGGCGAGGCGGAGAACGCACCCTACAAGCTTGTGGCCGAGCAACTGCGGCTCAAGCTGCAGAACCTGAGCTACCCCGCACTGGAGAAGTCCCGCTCACCCCTGCAGCTCAGTGTGCAAATGGGCCGGTCGGCCGCCGCCAGCCGGCGATTTGCCAGCGGCGCCCGAGGCAGCAATCCCCTGGGCAGCCTGCAGTTCCAGGGGGAGCTGGGCCTGGCTCCGCTGGCCCTGTCCGGCCAGATCAGGGCCGAACGCCTGCCTCTGCACGCGGCGGATCCCTATCTGGACCCGCGTCTGGGCCTGCACCTGCGCCGAGCCGAGGCAGGCTTTCGTGGCGATCTGAGTGTTATGGCAAGTAGCCAGGGGCCACAAGCGCTGCTGCGCGGCGAGGGGCTGCTGGCCGATTTGCGCCTGATGCAAACGCGTGAGCGCGACGGACGGCGCGAGGTCGGTGAAGAACTGCTGAGCTGGCAGGCCCTCAGCCTAGCCGGTCTGCGTGCCGAGCTGGTGGCTGACAAGCCGCCAAGTCTTGAGGTGCAAAAAGCCGCGTTGACCGAGTTCTATGCCCGGCTGATCGTGGACGAGCAAGGTCGTTTCAACCTTCGCGATCTGGGGCCCCGCGAAGTTCAAGCTCAGGCACAGGCCGCAGTGCCCAGCGCTGCGGCTGCCTCGGCCCCGGCGCTGCAATTCAGCCTGGGTGAGTTGCAACTGGACAAGGGGGCCGTGGACTTCAGCGACCGCTTCATCCGCCCCAACTACAGCGCCAAGCTGAGCGAGTTGCAGGGCAGCCTGGGGCGCGTGGACAGCATCCAGGCCCAGTTGGCGCCGCTGGCCATCAAGGGCAAGGTGGCGGGCACCGGCCTGCTGGACATCAGTGGTCAGCTTCGCCCCGGATCACCACCACAGATGGACATCCGCGCGGCCGCCACGGACATCGAGTTGGCGCCGCTTTCACCCTATGCCGGCAAGTACGCTGGCTACGCCATTGAACGGGGCAAGCTCTCCACCCAGCTGCATTACCGCATCGACGCCGACGGTCGATTGCAGGCCGACAACCAGATCGTGCTCAATCAGCTTACCTTCGGCGAGCGCATAGACAGCCCCGATGCCACCAAGCTGCCGGTGCTGCTGGCCGTGGCCCTGCTCAAGGACAGCCAGGGTGTGATCGATGTGAACCTGCCCGTCAGCGGTTCGCTCAATGACCCTGAGTTCAGCGTTGGGGGACTGATCCTCAAAGTGATCATCAATCTGCTGGGCAAGGCCCTGACGGCGCCTTTCTCCCTGCTCACGGGGGGCGCAGCTGCTGATCTGAGTCAGCTGGAGTTCGCACCCGCCAGCAGCCAGCCCGCAGCCGATCTGCCTGGTCAGCTGGACAAGGTGGCCAAGGCCCTGAGCGATAGGCCATCCCTCAATCTGACGCTGACCGGCTGGGCCGATCCCCAGGCGGAGAAAGCAGCCCTGCAGGACGCCAAGGTCGAGGCCCTGATCCAGGCCGAGCGTCGGCGGGAGCTGCGCCGGCAGCAGCTCAGCAGTGGCAGCAGTGCTGCAGACACACGCGGTTCCGGAGCCGAGGTGCCGCTGCCGCCGCTCAGTGATACCGATCGCCGACGCCTGCTGCGCCAGGTCTATCAGGCGAGCAATCTGCCGGGACGTCCGCGCAATCTGCTGGGCTTGCTCAAGGATGTGCCGCCGGAACAGATGCAAAGCGTGCTGGCCGCGGCCCAGGCAGCCGATACCGAGGCCATGCGTCAGCTTGCCCTGCAACGTGCCGTGGCCGTGCGCGACGCACTGCTGGCCCGCGGCGTGCCCAATGCGCGGCTTTTCCTGGCCTCGCCACGGCTGCATGAGGCGGCCGCCGGCCCGGAGGCCAAGCCCTGGGTGCCACGCGTGGATATGGCCCTGGGCCTGCGCTGAATGCCCCGCCTGGGCTATGCTGCCTGCCGCGCTGCTCATCGAGAGTTTTCTGTCCATGAACCCACATTCTTCCCACGCTCCTCAAGGCGATCTCATCACTCTGGGCGGAGGCTGTTTCTGGTGCACCGAGGCCGTGTTTGAGCGGGTGCGCGGTGTGCTGTCGGTGGAGTCTGGTTACTGCAATGGGCAAAGTCCGGCACCCAGCTACGAGCAGGTTTGCGGGGGCCAGACCGGTCATGCCGAGGTGGTGCGGCTGCGCTTCGACCCTGAGCAGGTCAGCCTGCGCGAGCTGCTGGAGGTGTTCTTCGCGGTGCATGACCCCACCACGCTGAACCGCCAGGGCGCAGACGTGGGCACGCAGTACCGCTCCGGCATCTACTTTCACAGCCCGGAACAGGAAGCCATTGCCCGCGAGGTGCTGGCCGAGGCACAGACCACCCATGGCGGCCGTGTCGTGACCGAGCTGCAGCCCGAGCGCAACTACCACCGCGCCGAGGACTATCACCAGCATTACTACGCCCGCAATCCGGAGCAGGGCTATTGCGTCTTCGTGGTGGCGGCCAAGGTGGACAAGTTCCTGGCCACCTTCCGGCGCCTGGCGCGCGATCCAGAGCAGAGCTGAGGCCGATGATCGAGCTGCACGGGCTGCGCTACCGCTATGCGCAAGGTCCGGAAATCGCCTTTCCCGATATCACCCTGGGCGCGGCCCCGGGCCTGCTGCTGCGTGGCGCTTCGGGCAGCGGCAAGTCCACCCTGCTGGCCCTGATGGCGGGCCTGCTGAGCGCCAGCGCGGGTGTGGTGCGCATGGCCGGCACCGAGCTGGGGGCGCTGAGCGCCCGCCAGCGCGACGCCTGGCGCGGGGCGAACCTGGGCTTTGTGCCGCAGCGCCTGCATCTGAGCGCGGCCCTGAGCGTGCGCGACAACCTGGGCCTGCCCTATCTGGCCGCCGGCCAGCTCGTGGATGCCGCCCGCGTCGATGCGCTGCTGACGAGCCTTGGCCTGCAGTCCCTGGCCGAGAGGCGCCCGCATCAGCTGAGCCTGGGCCAGGCCCAGCGGGTGGCCCTGGCGCGCGCCCAGCTGCGGCGTCCCCGCCTGCTACAGGCCGACGAACCCACCGCCCATAAGGACGACGAGAACGCCCCCCCCAGC
>NZ_JBKCLH010000179.1:0-19599 GCF_046300915.1 Roseateles sp.
GGCAACCCTGCGCGAGGCCGAGATCGCGACCTGCCGCCCCGGCGAGCAGCAGACCTGGGGCGACGGTCGCGACCGGGCCTCCCCCGCCCGTGCCTGGCGCTTTGTCTACCGCCATACCGGCGCGCCGGCCCAGTTCAGCCCGGCCCAGGTGCTGCAGGCCTTGCAGCGGGCTGCCGCCGCATGGGCGCCCTGCGGCCTGCCTGTGCAGGTGCTGGCCGCGGAGCAGGCCGGCATGCCCGACCCGGCCCAGACCCTGGTGCAGGTGGACTGGGACGCTGCCGGGGCCCGCGGCCACTTCGGTCTGGCCGATGTGGGGCGCCGCCGCCTCAGCCTAGGGGCCGCCGGCTTTGAGTTGCTGCGCCAGCGCAATCCCGCCCATCCGGCCTTGCAGACCCTGCAGATGACGATCTCCCACGAGATGGGCCATTTCCTGGGCCTGATGGCGCATTCGCGCCGCTGCGTGGACGTGATGTCCTACTACCACGATGGCCGCGGCAAGCACTGCAGCGCGCGCGAGCCAGCCCTGATGAAGCATTTTGTGGAGTACCGCTCCAGCCTGCCCACGGCCTGCGATATCGCGCGTTGCCGCGCGATCAATGGCCTGAGCGGCACACCCTGAGGCAGCCCGGCGCTATGCTGCGCCTCATGAATGCCACACGACGCCTTTGCCTGCTGGCTGCCCTGACCACGGGACTGCTGGGCACGGCCCAGGCCCAGCTGCCGCGCCAGAACCTGCTGGTGGAACTGCGCTGGGTGGAGTCGGGCATCAGCGCCGCGGCCGTGGCCGGGGTGCGCCAGGGCGCGGTGGTGGTGGGCACGGGCGGCAGCGTCTCGCCGCGCCCGGGCGGGGTGACGCTGTCCACCCGCCGGGTGGAGCAGGACAGCAGCCAGCAGCACCAGCTGCTGGTGCTCAATGGCGGCACGGCCAGCGTCATGCTGGCCGAGGTGGAGCTGCTGCAATGGCTGGACTACGGCGTCTCCCTGCGCAGCCCGGGCGAACCGCGGCCCCAGCCCGCCGCGCGTGGCGAGGCTGTGCTGCGCAGCGTGCCGGTGGAGCGCCGCAGCGGCTTTGTGCTCAGCCCCAGCTGGCCCGGCGGCGAGCAGCCGGTGCGGGTGGAACTGCGCGCTCTGGCGCCCAGCGGCGCCCGGGGCGAAACCGAGATCCTCTCCACCGTGCAAGTGCCCCTGGGTCAGTGGCTGACGGTGGCGCGCCGCGGTCTGCAGCAGCAGCGCAGCGAGAGCGGCGTGCTCAGCAGCCGCGATGCCGAGCAGCAGAGCCAGCGCGAGCTGCAGCTGCGGGTGCAGCCGGCGCCCTGATCGGTCTTCTATTGGTATTTGATTGGTGTTAGTCTCCCGGCCTCTCAGCCGGAGTCTCCATCCATGCGATCGCTTGCCCAGAACGCTGCCCTGGCCCTGATGGCCCTGATGATTGGCGCCGCCGCGCCGGCCCAGGCGGCCGAGCCGCCGCTGTTTGGCGCCGGTCCGCTGGCCGTGGAGCGCAGCAGCCCCAAGGTGGTGGGCGTCTACATGCCCAACTGGGAGTCGCCGGCTCTGCTGGAGCGGCTGCCGGCGGGCAGCGTCAGCCATGTGCTTTATGCCTTTTTGCGCATCTGCGGCCCCGGCCAGCTGCCAGTGGACGCGCCCAAGTGCGAGGGTCGTGCCGACTTTGAGCTGGGCAGCGGCGCGGTGGACAAGCGCTTTGACGCTGCCTTCAGCCAGCTCAAGGCCCGCCAGCCCCATGTGAAGGTGCTGGCCTCCGTGGGCGGCTGGGGCGGCTCCGACCCCTTCTTCCACCTGGCCAATGAGCCCGCGCGGCGCGCCGTCTTCATTGCCTCGGCCCTGCGCTTTCTGCGCGAGCATCCGGGCTTTGACGGCATCGACATCGACTGGGAGCACCCCGGCAGCAATGGCTCGGCCAATGGCGTGGCCCTGGGCAGCCCGGCCGATGGCCAGGGCTATGCCGATCTGATGACGGAGCTGCGCGCGGGCCTGAACCGCCTGACGGCCGAGACCGGGCGGCTCTACCTGCTGAGCACCGCGCTCAACACCACCGGCGCCATCATCGATCGCATCAACTTCCGCCAGGCGGAGCAGGCCCTGGATCTCGTCTTCATGATGAGCTACGACTACTACGGCGGCTGGTCCGAGCGCGTGGGGCACCACAGCACCCTGCGCAGCAGCGCGCCCGAGGCCGACGACAGCCTGGAGCGCGGCGTGCGCAATCTGCGCGCCGCGGGCGTGCCGGCGTCCAAGCTGGTGGCGGGTGTGGCCATGTACGGCCGCGGCTTCTCGGGCGTGCGCGAGCCGCGCACCGGCGCCGCCAAGAAGGGCGCCTATCCCGGGGCCGAGGGCGCCATGGTCTACCGCGAGATCGCGGCCCGTTATCTGGACCGCCAGGGCCGGGGCCAGCGCGGCTTTGTGGCCCGGCTCGACCCGGTCACCCAGGCCTGGTCCCTGCACCATCCGGACCTGCAGCTCTATATGGGCTACGACGATCCGCGCGCCGTGCTGGCCAAGGGCCGCTTCGTCCAGGAAGCAGGCCTGGCCGGCGTGTTTGCCTGGGAGCTCAGCCAGGACAACGGCGACCTGCTCAACGCCATGAACCGCGGCGTGGGCAATCTGCTGATCGCACCGCCGCGCGCCAAGCCCTGAGCCAGATCAAGTCGCCGCGAGGCGCCTGGCCCCACCATTCGCATCGAGCGGCCGCCGCATCCTTCTGATCAGGGCGGCAACCCGATGTGGTGGTCGCTCGTTTCTGCGACAGGCTGCGAGCCTGTCCCTTCTCACCTTCCTGCCTCCTTCCCCCCCTCGCGTCTGCCATCCCGACCGCAGCTCCGGTCCCGGTGCGCCGGGCGCCGCCATGGTGCCCGCGCCGGCCTTGCTGGTGCGAGCGTGCGCTGTGCGCGCGGCACATGTGCTGCAGCTATGGGCTTTGCATCAGCCGCTATCGATGCCGTGGCGCCGGCTTCTGGTTTCTACCCGGGGCAGGGCGCGAGCGCCGGGCAAGAATCGGCGCGGGCCTGTGTTGCCCGCCTATCCGTCAGCCTGTCTGTAGAGGAGCGTATGAGAAAAATCCTGCCGCCGACCCAGTACACGATCTCCCGCCGTGCCGTCCACGGCCTGCTGGCCAGCAGCCTGGCCCTGGCTTGCGGCTTCCAGCTGGCGCAGGCCGCCACGCCCAAGGACACCCTGGTCCAGGCACTGGCCTTCGACGACATCATCACCATGGATCCCGCCGAGTCCTTCGAGATCTCGGCCGGCGAGATCATGGGCAATACCTACGACCGTCTGGTGCGCCTGAATGTGGCCAACCCCTCCGAGCTGGTGGGCGATATCGCCAAGAGCTGGAAGGTGGGAGAGGACGGCAAGACCTATAGCTTCGAGCTCAAGCCGGGCCTGAAGTTCGCCTCGGGCAATCCCGTCACCGCCGACGACGTGGCCTGGTCCCTGCAGCGCGCCATCCTGCTGAACAAGACCCCCGCCTTCATCCTGGCCCAGCTGGGCTGGAACAAAGACAACGTGGCCCAGCGCGTGCGCGCCACCGGCCCGCTGAGCCTGGTGCTGGAGACCGAGAAGAGCTTCGCGCCCACCCTGGTGCTGAACTGCCTGACGGCCAATGTGGCCTCGGTGCTGGACAAGAAGCTGCTGCTCAGCAAGGAAGCCAATGGCGATATGGGCTACGCCTGGCTCAAGACCAATTACGCCGGCTCCGGCCCCTACAAGCTGCGCGAGTGGCGTGCCAACGAGATCATTGCGTTGGAGCGCAATGCCAACAGCGCCACCAAGGCCCCCCTGGCGCGCGTGATCTACCGCCATGTCAAGGAAGCCTCCACCCAGCGCCTGATGCTGGAGAAGGGCGATATCGATGTGGCCCGCAATCTGGCGCCTCAGGACCTCAATGCCCTGGCCACCAACAAGGATGTGAAGACCGCCACCACGCCCAAGGGCACGGTGTTCTACATCTCCATGAACCTCAAGCATCCGGCCTTCGCCAAGCCCGAGGTGCGCGAGGCCATGAAGTACCTGCTGGACTACGAGGGCATTGGTGCCACCATGGTTCAGCACATCGGCCGCATTCACCAGAACTTCCTGCCCGTGGGCCTGCTGGGCGCCGCCACCGACAAGCCCTACAAGCTCGATGTGGACAAGGCCAAGTCCCTGCTGGCCAAGGCCGGCTACCCCAATGGCTTCAAGGCCAGCATCGATATGCGCACCGTGCAGCCGGTGCAGGGCATTGCCGAGAACTTCCAGCAGACCGCCAAGCGCGCCGGTGTGGAGATCGAGATCATCCCGGGCGATGGCAAGCAGACCCTCACCAAGTACCGCGCGCGCAGCCACGATATGTACATCGGCACCTGGGGCTCGGACTACTGGGATCCGCACACCAATGCCGACACCTTTGTGCGCAACCCCGACAACAGCGACGAGGCCAAGGCCAAGCCCCTGGCCTGGCGCAATAGCTGGGACATTCCGGAGCTGACCAAGAAGGCCGACGCCGCCATGCTGGAGCGTGACGGCAAGAAGCGCGCCGCCATGTACCAGGAGCTGCAGTCCGAGTTCCGCAAGACCAGCCCCTTCATCATGGTCTACCAGCAGACCGATGTGGCGGCCTATCGCAGCCATGTGCAGTCCCTGGTGCTGGGCCCGACCTCGGACACCAACTACGTCTTCACGGTCAGCAAGAAGTAGTTCCCGCGCGCGCCGAGCGAAAGCCCGTTCCATGTCCTTCCGTTTGAAGCCCGGCGCGAAAGCGCTGGGCAGCTTTCTCGTCACCATCGCGCTGACCTATCTGGGTCTGCTGGCCGTGACCTTCTTCATCGGCCGCGTGATCCCGGTGGACCCGGTGCTGGCCATCGTGGGTGACCGCGCCACCGAGGACCAGATCGCCCAGGTGCGCGCCCAGCTGGGCCTGGACCTGCCCCTGTGGCAGCAGTTCCTGATCTATCTGGGCAAGGTGGCCCAGGGGGATTTCGGCACCTCGGTGCTCAGCGCCAACCCGGTGCTGGACGATATCCGCCGCGTCTTCCCCGCCACCCTGGAACTGGCCACGGTGGGCATACTCATCGGCGCCGGTCTGGGCGTGCCCCTGGGCGTCTGGGCCGCGGTGCGGCGCGGCGGCCTGGCCGACCAGGCGGTGCGCGTGATGGGTCTGATCGGCTACTCCGTGCCCATCTTCTGGCTGGGCCTGATGGCCCTGGTGCTCTTCTACGCCAAGCTGGGCTGGGTGGGCGGCCCCGGGCGCATTGACGTGGCCTTTGAGTACAGCATCACCCCGGTCACCGGGCTCATGCTGGTGGACACCGTGCTGAGCGCGCTGGAGGGCAATGGCTGGGAGCCCTTCTGGAATGCCGTCTCCCACCTGGCCCTGCCGGGCGCCCTGCTGGGCTACTTCTCCCTGGCCTATATCAGCCGCATGACGCGCAGCTTCATGCTGCATGAGCTGGCCCAGGAATATGTGGTGGCCGCGCGGGCCAAGGGCCTGTCGGAGGCCCGCATCATCTGGCGCCACGCCCTGCGCAATGCCATGGTGCCCCTGGTCACCGTGATCGCCCTGTCCTACGCCGGCCTGCTGGAGGGCTCGGTGCTTACCGAGACCGTCTTCGCCTGGCCGGGCCTGGGCCTGTACATCACCAACTCGCTGCAGAACGCCGATATGAACGCGGTGCTGGGCGGCACCCTGGTGGTGGGCTCCATCTTCATCGCCCTCAATCTGCTGTCTGACTTGCTGTACCGACTGCTGGACCCCCGCACCCGCGCCCGATGAGCACCGCCAAAGAATCTCTTCATGACTGGCTGATGAGCGAGCGGCCCGGCTCGCGCCGCCAGGCCGCGCTGGGCCGGGCCTATGCCGGCTGGCGCGGCTTTGCCCGCAACCGCCTGGCCCTGGGTGGCCTCGTCATCGTGCTGGGCCTGCTCTTTGTGGCGGCCTTCGCCAACCAGCTCGCGCCCTACCATCCCAATGTGGGCGACCTCACGAGCACGCGCCTGCTGCCGCCATCTAGCGCGCATTGGTTCGGCACCGATGACCAGGGCCGCGACATCCTCTCGCGCCTGATTCACGGCTCGCGCATCACGCTCTTCGTGGTGGTGCTGGTGGCCGTGCTGGCCGCGCCCATCGGCCTGATCGTGGGCACGGTGGCCGGCTATCGCGGCGGCTGGATCGACGCGGTGCTGATGCGCGTCACCGACATCTTCCTGGCCTTCCCGCGCCTGATCCTGGCCCTGGCCTTTGTGGCCGCTCTGGGCCCCGGCATCGAGAACGCGGTGCTGGCCATTGCCCTGACCTCCTGGCCGCCCTATGCCCGCATCGCGCGCGCCGAGACCCTCACCATCCGCCAGGCCGACTACATCGCCGCCGTGCAGCTGGTGGGCGCCTCGCACAGCCGCATCGTGCTGCGCCACATCATGCCCCTGTGCCTGCCCTCGGTGATCGTGCGTGTCACGCTGGACATGGCCGGCATCATCCTCACCGCCGCAGGCCTGGGCTTTCTGGGCCTGGGCGCCCAGCCGCCGCTGCCCGAGTGGGGCGCCATGATCGCCGCCGGCCGCCAGTATGTGCTGGACCAGTGGTGGGTGGCCGCGGGGCCGGGTCTTGCCATCTTCGTGGTCAGCCTGGCCTTCAATCTGCTGGGCGACGGCCTGCGCGACGCGTTGGATCCCAAGAAATGAGCAAGCTCGCGTCTCCCCTGCTGGAAGTCGAGGATCTGCGGGTCAGCTTCCCCACCCGCGATGGCGGCCTGTTCGAGGCCGTGCGCGGCGTGAGCTTCAGCCTGGGCCAGGAGCGCCTGGGCATCGTGGGCGAATCCGGCTCCGGCAAGTCGCAGACCGGCCGGGCCATCTTGGGTCTCTCCGCGCCCGAGGCCCGCATCACGGCCAAGCGCCTGGCCTTCAAGGGTCAGGACTTGCTGGCCGCCACGCCCGCCCAGCGCCGGGCCCTGCGCGGCGGCTCCATTGCCATGGTGCTGCAGGACCCCAAGTACTCGCTCAACCCGGTGATGCGCATCGGTGCGCAGATCGAGGAGACCTTGCGCGTGCACACCAAGCTCTCGGCCCGGGCCGCCCGGCAGCGCGTGCTGCAGGCCCTGGCCGATGTGGCCATCAGCGACCCAGAACGCGTCTACCAGCTCTATCCGCACGAGGTCTCGGGCGGCATGGGCCAGCGCGTGATGATCGCCATGATGCTGATCGCCGAGCCCCAGCTGCTGATCGCCGACGAGCCCACCTCGGCCCTGGACGTGACCGTGCAGCTGCAGGTGCTGTCCATCCTGGATCGCCTGGTCAGGGAGCGCGGCATGGGCCTGATCTTCGTTTCGCACGATCTGCGCCTGGTGTCGAGCTTCTGCGACCGCGTGCTGGTCATGTATGCCGGCAAGGTGGTGGAGGAAGTGCGCTCCGGCGCCCTGCACGAGGCCAAGCACCCCTACACCCAGGGCCTCCTGAACTGCCTGCCGCGCCTGGGCGAATCGCGCCACCCGCTGCCCACGCTGGATCGCCAGGAGAGCTGGAAACTATGAGCCGCCTCGGTATTGAGATTGAAGGCCTGCAGGTCCGCTTCGGCGACTTCACGGCGGTTCATGAGGCCAGCTTCAGCGTGGCGCCGGGCGAAAGCTTCGGCCTGGTGGGCGAGTCGGGCTCCGGCAAGTCCACCATCCTGCGTGCCATCTGCGGCCTGGCGCCGCGCAGCGCCGGCACGGTGAAGCTCACGGGCGAGGGCGAGCTGCCCGCGCCCGGCAGTGCCGCCTTTCGCCGCCGCGTGCAGATGGTGTTCCAGGACCCCTATGGCTCCCTGCACCCGCGCCACACGGTGGACCGCATCCTGGCCGAGCCCCTGGCCATCCACGGCCTTCCCGATGCCGAGGCGCGCATCCGCCGCGCGCTCGATGAGGTGGGCCTGGGCCAGGGCTTTCGCTTCCGCTACCCGCACCAGCTCTCGGGCGGCCAGCGCCAGCGCATCGCCATCGCGCGGGCCCTGATCCTGGAGCCCCAGATCCTGCTGCTGGACGAGCCCACCTCGGCGCTGGACGCCTCGGTGCAGGCCGAGGTGCTGAACCTGCTGGAGGCGCTGCGCCGCGAGCGCGGCCTCTCCTTCCTGATGGTGAGCCACGATCTGGGTGTGGTCACCCATCTGTGCGAGCGCCTGCTGGTGATGCAGGGCGGGCGCATGGTGGAGCAACTGGCCGCCGATGATCTGGCCGCCCACCGCGTCAGCCAGGACTACACCCGGCAGCTGATGCAGGCCTCGGTGGGCTTTCGCCGCGCGGCCTGAGCGAGGCCCCCCGCCGACCTTGCTAGCCCCGCTTGCGCAGACTGGCCGGCGAGCGGCCCAGCAGGCGCTGGAATGAGCGGCGCATGCGCTCGGTGCTGCCAAAGCCGCAGTCCTGGGCAATGCGCTGCACCGAGGGCTGACCGCTCTCCAGCGCCGCGCGCGCGGCCTCCACGCGCAGGCGCTCCACCACCTGGGCCGGTGTGGCACCGGTCTCCGCCACAAAGCTGCGGGCAAAGTGGCGCGGGCTCATGCACACGCGGGCGGCCAGGGCCTCCACCCGGTGGTCCTGGCGCAGATCGCGCCGGATCTCGTCCAGCAGCGCGCCAAAGCGGCCCTCGGGCCGCTGCAGATCCAGCAGGGCTGAGAACTGCGACTGCCCGCCCGGCCGCCTTCGCTCCACCACCAGCTGGCGTGCCGCCTCGCGCGCCAGGTCTTCGCCGCAGTCATGCGCCACCAGGGCCAGGCACAGATCGATGCCGGCCGTCATGCCGGCGCTGGTCCAGAGCTCGGGCCGGCGCGCCGGGCCGGCGCGTGAGGACGCCGGCTCGCGCACATAGATGCGGTCCGGCTGCAGACGCACGGCCGGGAAATCGGTGGCGAACTGCCGGCTGCGCGACCAGTGCGTGGTGGCACCGCGCTCGTCCAGCAGGCCGGCCGCGGCCAGCACGAGACTGCCGCTGCAGATGCTGGCGATGCGCGCCCCGCTGCGGCTGGCGCGCTGCAGCCAGCGCAGCAGCCGCTCGTCCCGGCAGGCAGCGTCCACGCCGTCGCCGCCGATCACCATCACTAGATCGCCCTTGCCGCAGGCGCGGGGCAGGCCCTGCACCGGCCAGTCCACGCCGGCCGAGCTGCGCGCCGTGCCCGCCTTGCTGGCCGCCAGGCGCCAGTGGTAGCTGTCGGGCTGCTGCAGCCGCGCCAGCTCGAACACCGCCATGGGCCCGGCCAGATCCAGCTGCTGGAAGCCGGGGAAGAGCACGAAGACGATGCGGCAACTCATGCGGCATTGTGGCGGCGTTGCTGCCAGACCGCGATGGCAGAAAAGGTGGGAACTGCGTCATGGCTGTCAAAGCCCGTCTTGCGCACACTGCGGCCCATCGACACCCAAAACCCGGAGCACGCCGCATGAACACGCTGGGCCAGCAGCTCATCACCATCACCCACAGACCGGACCTTGTGTTCGCGCAGGGCCAGGGCTCCTGGCTGGTCGACGAGGCCGGCAAGCGCTACCTGGACCTCGTGCAGGGCTGGGCCGTCAACAGCCTGGGGCATGCGCCCGGGGTGATTGCGCAGGCGCTGAGCGAGCAGGCCGGCCGCCTGCTCAATCCCAGCCCGGCCTTTTACAACCGGCCCATGCTGGACCTGGCCGAGCGGCTGGTGGCGCTGAGCTGCTTTGACCGCGTCTTTCTCGCCAGCTCCGGGGCCGAGGCCAATGAGGCGGCCGTGAAGCTGGCGCGGCGCTGGGGTCGCAAGCATCGCGGCGGCGCCCACGAGATCATCAGCTTCGAGCAGGGCTTTCACGGCCGCACCCTGGCCATGATGAGCGCCTCGGGCAAGCCCGGCTGGGACCGCATCTACACGCCCATGCCGGCGGGCTTTGCCAAGGCACGGCTCAATGACATCGAGTCGGTGGCGCGCGTTGCCGGGCCGGACTCGGTGGCCGTGATGATCGAGTTCGTGCAGGGCGAGGCCGGGGTGAATCTGGCCGACCCGGGCTTTGTGCGCGAGCTGCGCGCCCTGTGCAGCGAGCGCGGGCTGCTGCTGATAGCCGACGAGGTGCAGACCGGCGTGGGGCGCTGCGGCCGGGCCTTTGCCTACGAGCTCTTCGATGTGGAGCCGGACCTGATGACCCTGGCCAAGGGCCTGGGCGGCGGCGTGCCCCTGTCGGCCCTGCTGTGCAAGCAGGCCTTCAACTGCTTCGAGCCGGGCGACCAGGGCGGCACCTACTGCGGCAACCCCTTGATGGCCGCCGTTGGCCTGGCCGTGCTCGACGAGGTGTGTCGCCCCGAGTTCCTGGCGGCGGTGCGCCAGCGCGCCCAGCAGCTGTCCCAGGGGCTGCAGCAGATCTCGCGCGAGCATGGCCTGCTGGGCGAGCGCGGCGCCGGCCTGCTGCGCGCCCTGGTGCTGCCGGGCGATCAGGCCGAGCAGAGCGTGGCGGCCGCGCGCGAGCTCGCGCCCGTGGGCCTGCTGCTCAATGCGCCGCGGCCGAATCTGCTGCGCTTCATGCCCGCCCTGAACATCGGCGAGGCCGAGATCGAGCAGGCGCTGGACCTGCTGCGCTCGGCGCTGCGCCAGGTGCTGCGCTGAGCCGTACTCACAGCTTGACGCAGGCCCGTAACCGGCCTCGTCCTAAGATGCCGGCCATGAGACTTGCCCTGATCGCCCACGACCACAAGAAGAACGCCATGGTGGCCCTGGCCACCGAGTTCGCCGATTTTCTGCAGCGCTGCGAGCTGATCGCCACCGGCACCACCGGCGGCCGCTTGCGGGCCGAGGTGGGCCTGAGCCGCGTTGAATGCGTGCTCTCCGGCCCCCTGGGTGGCGACCTGCAGATCGGCGCACGCCTGGCGGTGGGCGAGCTGGACGGCGTGATCTTTCTGCGCGACCCCATGACGCCCCAGCCGCACGAGCCCGATATCAACGCCCTGGTGCGCGCCTGCGATGTGCACGATGTGCCCTGCGCCACCAATGTGTCCGGCGCGCGCCTGATGCTGGCGACCTGGGCCGCCAACATGGCTAAGACGGCCTAAGCACCTCTGGGCGAACGCCCAACGCCGCCACAAGCAGGAGGAGGGGCAGGCCTGATGCGAAGGTAAAGGAGGAGGCCGCGCAGCGGCCGGGGGACACGTAGCAGCAGGCCTGCGCCTTCTCCTGCGGCCCGCCCACCCTACGCAAACCGCAGCAAATCAGCCGGACGGGCGCCGCGGCTCAGTCCCGCCCCGCCAGCGCCTTGGCAATCCGGTGCTTGTTGACCGTGGGCTTGGGCACGCGGATGTCGAACCAGCTGCGCACATCCTCGTCCAGGCCGATGCCGTGCATGAAGTTGTAGATGGCCTTCTTGAGCGCGCGGCCCAGGGCGTCGTGGTCCACGCCGGTGGGGTCGATGAAGCCCACATCGTTCTTGGCGAAGGGGCTGTCGGGCAGGGGCAGCAGCTGCACCCCGTATTCCTCGGGGTTCTTGCCCACCGGTGAATGCACGGTGCAGGCAAAGCGGTGGAAGAAGCCGCTGTGGATGCAGCCGTTCAGGAAGAGCTGGCGCACGTATTCCAGCGCGTCCACCGTGTCCTGCACCGTCTGCGTGGGGAAGCCGTACATCAGATAGGCGTGCACCAGGATGCCGGCATCGGCAAAGCCCTTGGTGACGCGCGCCACCTGGTCCACCGACACGCCCTTCTTCATCAGGGCCAGAAGGCGGTCCGAGGCCACCTCCAGCCCGCCCGAGATGGCGATGCAGCCGCTGTCGGCCAGTTGCTGGCACAGCTCGGGCGTGAAGGTCTTCTCGAAGCGGATATTGCCCCACCAGCTGATGGCCGTGCCGCGGCGCTGCAGCTCCTGGGCCAGGGCCTTGAGCGCCTTGGGCGGCGCGGCCTCGTCCACGAAGTGAAAGCCCGTCTGCCCCGTCTCGGCCACGATGGCCTCGATGCGGTCCACCAGCACCTCGGCCGAGGCGGCCTCGTAGCGCGAGATGTAGTCCAGCGAGACATCGCAGAAGCTGCACTTCTTCCAGTAGCAGCCATGCGCCACGGTGAGCTTGTTCCAGCGCCCGTCGCTCCACAGCCGGTTCATGGGGTTGAGCATGTCCAGCAGGGACAGGTAACGGTCCAGCGGCAGGCCGTCCCAGGTGGGCGTGCCCACCTCGTCAAACGGGATGTCGGGCTCGCCGCCGAAGTTGATGTAGCGGACCTCGCCGTCCTCGCGAACAAAGGTGCGCACCAGGCGCAGGCGCGAGCGCTGGCCTTGGCAGTGCTCCAGCAGGGCCAGCAGGGGGCGCTCGCCGGCATCCAGGGTGATGTAGTCGATATGGTCGAAGAGCCGCGGCTCCCGCAGCTCGCGCAGCTCGGTGTTCACGAAGCCGCCGCCCAGCACCGTCACCACGGCCGGGTTCGCCGCCTTGATGCTCTGTGCAATACGCAGGGCCGCATACACCGCGCCGGGGAAGGGCACCGAGAGCAGCACCAGCTGCGGCTGGTGGCGCTCCAGCGCCTCCAGCGTGAGCGCGTGCAGGGTCTGGTCCACCAGATTGGGCGGTGCGGCCAGGGCCTGGGCCAGTGGCTCGAAGGTGGGCTGGGCCGTGGCCAGCTTCTCGGCATAGCGCACGAACTCGAAGCGCTCGTCCACCGCATCGCGCAGCACATCGGCCAGATCGTTCAGATAGAGCGTGGCCAGATGCCGCGCCCGGTCCTGCAGCCCTAAGGCGCCAAAGGCCCAGGCCAGCGGGTCCTCGCCCTCTTCATGGCCCAGGTAAGAGTCCAGCGTGGCAAAGCGCGCGCCCTCGGGCAGCAGGCCGCGGGTGTTGATGCGGTGGGCCAGGGTGGGGTCCTGGCCCTGCAAGAAGGCGATCACCCGCTCGATGGTCGCGTCGTAGCGCGGGTACTCGGCCAGGAACTGCTGCACCTGGCGGCTGTGGCGCTGCGGCGGCAGGGCCTCGGCCACCTCGCGCAGCCGGGCCAGGCCGGGGCGCGAGAGCAGGCGCAGCACCAGGCCCAGGGCCAGATCCTCCTGCACCGCCGGCACGCCGCGCGAGCGCAGAAAGCCGGTCAGATAGGCGGTGGACGGGTAGGGCGTGTTCAGCTGCGTCATCGGCGGGATGAGGCTGAGCACGCGCAGCGGCGTGGCGGCGGACATGGCGGGGCGTGGGAAAGCAGCGAGGCTGGCGCGGGGGAGGGTGCTCATTTTGCCAGGGGCACCGCCCGCCACGGTGCCCCTGAGCCCCTTCACCCCACGGGGCGCTCGTGCGTCAAGGCTTCTTCAAGGCCTCCACCAGGCCCTGCACATGCTCGGCGCCATGCGGCACCTGGGCTGTGGATTGACGCTGGGTTTCGCCCATGGGCTCAACACGGCCCCCCAAGCACTTGCCCAGGAAGGCCTCGGTCACCGCATTGAAGCCAATGTTGTTGCTGGGCTTGGCGAAGCCGTGGCCCTCATCCGGGTAGAGCACATAGGTGACCGGGATGTTCTTGGCCTTCATGGCGTTGACGATCTGGTCGCTCTCCGCCTGCTTGACGCGGGGGTCGTTGGCACCTTGGCCGATCAGCAGCGGTCGAACGATCTGGTCGGCCTTGTACAGGGGCGAGGCGGCGCGCAGGATGGCGCGCCCCTCCTCGGTCGTCGGGTCGCCCATGCGGCTGTACATCTGCTTGCGGCCCGCCTCCCAGTAGGGCGGGATGGTGGCCAGCAGGGTTTCCAGATTGGAGGGGCCCACGATGTCCACCGCGCAGGCAAATGTGGTGGGCGTGAAGGTCAGGCCGGCCAGGGCTGCGTAGCCCCCATAGCTGCCACCCATGATGGCGACCTTGTCGCTGCTGGTCACGCCCTGCTTGACCGCCCAGTCCACGGCGTCCAGCAGATCGTTGTGCATGGCCAGCCCCCACTGCTTGTTGCCGGCGTTCAGGAACTTCTTGCCAAAGCCCGTGGAGGCGCGGAAATTGACTGCCAGCACCGCATAGCCGCGATTGGCCAGCCACTGGTGATCGCCGTTGTAGCCATATCTGTCGCGCGCCCAGGGGCCGCCATGCACCAGCAGCACCAGGGGAACTCGCTGATCGGCGCGGCCATCGCCGTCGCGGTCGGCGCCGGGCGGCAGGGTCAGGTAGCTCGGCAGGGTCAGGCCGTCGCGTGCCCTGATCTCCAAGGTCTGCATGGGCACCAGGGGGGCGCCTTGCAGCTCGGGGCGGGCGACATAGAGCGTTTGCAGCGTCTTGGCCTTGCGGTCGTACAGATAGGTGGTCGCGGGCTTGGAGACGCCATCCAGCACCACGATCCACTTGTCGTCGGCGCGCGTGCGGCCGGACACGATGACCTCACCCTGGCCCAGCTGCTGCTGCAGCCAGTCGAAGTCGGCTTTCAGCCGCTTGTCCAGGAACTGCCACTCATTGCGCAGATAGTTCACCGCATAGGCTTGAACCTCACCGCTGACCGGGTGGCGCAGCGTGCCGCCCAGATCGGCTCTGGGATCCTGGGCGATCAGGGTGCGCTTGCCGCTGCTCGTGTCCTCGGCGAAGACGGCCGTGGTGTCGCGATCACGCGAGTCCATCCAGTACAGGGTCTTGCCGTCGGCGGTGTAGCCCAGCGGGCTGGTGCCGGAGTCTTCCAGGCTGGTGCTGAGCAGCGGCTTGTCGGCCACACTGCCGTCCTTGATGGCGAAGTAGTCCACGCCACCGGCCGCGTTCGGGCGCACCGCCATGCGCAGCTGCAGCGCGTCGTCCGCCACGAAGCCGGCATAGCCGTCGCCGCGCATGACAAGCTTGAGCTCGCCGGTCTTCAGGTTCAGCAGATGCACATCGTGCCAGCGCGGGTCGCGGTTGTTGATGCCCACCAGCAGCTCGTTCTGGCGCGTGCGCGAGGACCCGACCATGCGCACCCGTACCTTGTCAAAGGGCGTGTAGTCCTGCTGCTTGCCGCTGGCCACATGCACGCCATAGAGGCGGTAGTTTTCGTCCCCCGCGTTGTCGCGCACGAAGAGGACCTGCTCGCTGTCAGCCGACCAGGAGTGGCCCGGAATCGGCCGGTCCGTCACCGAAGTCACGGCCTTGGCCGCCTCGGGCTTGCTGGCCGGCGCCACCCAGATGTTCATCACGCCATTCAGGGGCGCCATCCAGGACAGCCACTTGCCGTCCGGACTGATCTGGGCACCCGCTTTCACCGGATTGCCGAACAGCGCGGCGCGCGGGATCAGGGGTGTATCGCCAACCGTGATGGTGGCGGAACCCTGGGCCAGAGCGGCCAGCGGCACGGCGGCCGACAGGGCCAGAGTCATGACGGACGGAACGAAGGTACGAAAGGTCATTGCCATGGAAACAGCTCGGCTCGTCGAGTTGAGAGACTGGCAGCATAGTTGCCGTGCAGCCCCCGTGTCGCGTCATGGGATGGATGGCGCCCTGGCGGTGGCCAAGCGCGCTGAACACGGGATGAGCTGCGGGGCCATGGCCTATGCCAATTTCCTGGCCAGCACCTGGAAGGCTGACCAGGAGTACGCCAAGTTCAAGGGCCGGATCAAGAGCTATATGGTCATGTCCAACGTCCATGGGCGCAAAGGCGAGCCCGACCTCTAGCTCGTCGTCGTCACCGCGCGCTGGCCCAGCGGCCCCGAAGCCGAGAAGCGCAATGTGACGAGTACCTGGCCTGGAAGAACAAGAGCAATGCCCCGCTGAGCAAGGAGTCGGGCGACCACGCCGAGCTGCGCGAGATCAACGGCAATTGGCTGCTGCAGGAGCTGCGCTTCAAGTGAGCCCGCGCCGCTGAAGAGAAAAAGTCCCGCGGCCCGAGCTGGCCGCGGGCGACACTGCAGCCTCAATCGCCCCTCTCCATCCCTCCCGGAGTGTTCATCCATGCAATACCGTTCCCTGGGCCGCAAGAGCCCGCTGCAGGTCTCGGCCCTGTGCCTGGGCACCATGATGTTTGCCGACCAGACCGCGCTGGCCGAGGCGAAATCCATCGTGGACCATGCCGCCGAGCATGGCGTGAACTTCATCGACACCGCCGATGTCTACTCCCTGGGCGGCAGCGAGCGCATGGTGGGCGAGCTGCTCCGGGGCCGGCGCCACGACTGGGTGCTGGCCACCAAGCTGGGCAACAAAATGTCCGATCGGCCCAATGAGCGCGGCTACTCGCGCGCCTGGGTGCAGCGCGAATGCGAGGCCAGCCTGCAGCGCCTGGGCACCGATCACATCGACCTGTACTACCTGCACCGCGACTACCTGGGCCTGGACCTGGAGGAGCCGCTGCGCGCCATCGCGGCGCTCATCGAGCAGGGCAAGATCCGCTACTGGGGCCTGTCCAACTTCCGCGGCTTTCGCATTGCCGAGGCGGTGCAGCTGGCGCGCGCGCTCAATATGCCCGCGCCGGTGGCCTGCCAGCCTTATTACAACCTGCTCAACCGCCAGCCCGAGGTGGAGATCCTGGCCGCCTGCGATCACTTCGGCCTGGGCGTGGTGCCCTACAGCCCCATCGCCCGCGGCGTGCTCTCGGGCAAGTACGTGCCCGGCGCCCAGCCGGAGCAGGGCAGCCGCGCCGGCCGTGGCGACAAGCGCATGCTGGAAACCGAGTTCCGCGCGGAATCGCTGCAGATTGCCCAGACCCTCAAGGCCCATTGCGAGGCCACCGGCGGCCGCAGCCTGGCCCATTTCGCCACCGCCTGGGTGCTGGCCCACCGCGCCGTGAGCGCCGTCATCGCCGGCCCGCGCACCCTGGCCCAATGGACCGACTACTTCGGCGCGCTGGACCTGACGATCAGCGCCGAGGACGAAGCCCTGGTGGACCGCCTGGTGCCGCCGGGGCATCCGTCCACGCCGGGGTATCTGGATCCGGCGTATCCGATTGAGGGGCGGCGGGGCTAGGGGGCGTCTGCAGGGGCGCCAAGCTCCGGCACTCAGTTGTCGATCAGCGGCAGGCAGTCCGTTGACTGGGCTTGGGCATGGCCGTCACGGCAGCAGGCCAGCTCGACGAACCCTGTGCCGCGCCATCAGTGGCGACGGCGGCGAACGAATGGAGCCCTGCTGAGCGGTTGGTATCTGGGCCCGCACCGAAACCCGAGTGCAACAAGGCTGAGCCCGGATACCCACAGTCCTGAGGACTGTGGGTGCCTAGCGAAGAGCCAAGCCTCTGGCTTGGCGCGGCTGGCAGAGCCGCCTGTAGATGTGCAGTCTGTTCTCTGTGGCGCTGCATCGAATCCGAACTCAGGTCTTGATGGGAAAACAGCAAAGGCACGTATAGCAAACAGTCAACACAGGGCTGGCTCATTTACCGGGAAGTCCCTGTAGAAGGGTTAGGCCACTCTAGGCGAATGTTCGAACAGTGCATATTCTTGCTAGGCTTCCAACTCGGAGTTTGTGTTCGGGATGGCCCGATAGCGTTGGCTCGGAGGATCCCGGAGTTGAAGTTATCAACGCATCGACGTTGTTTACTTGCAGTGCGTTTCCACGGGCAAAGGCGAGACGGTACTCGTTTTGATAGCTGTATTCGGTTGTCTTCCGCATAACCATTCGCTCTGGCACAGCCCACTCCGCAAACGGGGCTTCACTCGGAGAGTAGTAGTCCACCGGCTGATGTAGCAGGCAACCATGCTTTACCCATCTGCGAAGCGATAGAGCAGCTCTTATGCGGGCAATTAGTGCGACGGGATCATGGATCGAGACGCATGCGTCAGCCCCAAATTCCTGGGCCAAGCCCTCCGAGAACTTTGTGCTTAGGCAGAAGACAAATATCTCTCGATCTTTGACGCAGGACTCGAATGCCCAAGGGAGAAGGGATTTTTCGCCCGTATCGACTTTGGTGATCTCCAGGCCTTGCGGCGGCTGGTACAACCGTCGTCCTTCATGTCTATCGCCCCGAACCTTGATCTCTTCGTAGTTGCGAAAGTAGGAAAGAGAGCGGAAGAGGATCTCGCCCTGACCTACGAATGCGTCTAGGAATTTGGATGGCAGGTACTTGAAGAGCGTCGGCACGGCTAGGCCTATCGTTAGAGCTCAGCCGCCGCCGAAGGAGGTCGGCTGGAGCGAAGGGTTATGTCGCATATTTGTCCCGCAGCACCCGAAATTCAGAGAGGGCCGCTTCGCCATGGACGATAGACGCATCTAAGAGCTCTCGATACGCCGTTTCATCCAGTATGTGATCTGGAATTGTGCTTAAGATTGAGTCCGGTTTGAGCCTCGCGCGAAGAGGAAGTGTTGGGGGTGGCTCTTTTCGCAACATGCGGCTGTATGGGCCAAGCGATTGCATCACTACGCCGAAGAGGTCGTGCTTCTCCTTGAGAGCGAAATACGTTGCTTTGTCCTCTTCCGTCATGAGCTCAAACCACGCTGGCAGGAAGGGTTCGGCGTACGTCATAAGCCCGTCGAGCTTCTCGTCTATCTGTTTGGTGAAGTACTCCTCGAACCAACTCTCTTCGAATAGGTCTTGAAACTCTTTCCAAGTCACAAGCTCTAGGTTCGTCAAATCGCCTGCGGCTACGGCTCCGGATTGAAAACCTTCCATAGAAATGATGTAGCCAATATTGGCTCCGATCTCCTGGACTACGGTACGAAAGCCATGGACCACAGCTTGAGGAATGCGCGATTTCCAATATTTGCATTCGCACGCGATCGCGTACTTCCTGCCGCGTACAGTTTCCTCGGCGTAGACATCAAGCTCAACCGTGCCTCGTGCTGAGTGAATCTTCTTCTCGACTTCGACGGCAAACCCACACTCGGAGAGGATACGTCCAACTTCCGTTTGTAGTGCCTGCCAGCTCTCAGGGGCGTTGCGAGTGATCATGCGACATAACGTTTGAATTGAGCGGCCTGCGCGGCTTTTCGCGCAGGTCCGCTTGAATGATGGGTTGGGCGTAGGGTGTTAGCCATGATATGCGTCTTGCACAGACGGCACAGACTTAACGCACGCGCGCAGGATGGTGAGGCTATGACGCAATAGGGGCTCACTCCGCTCCGGCTCGAACCAATGCCCATTGAACTTGCCGCCGTGAAAGAGGTTGTTGCGAACTCGGCGAACATATACCAGCAACTTGTCGGCCTTTGAATCCGTCTGAGGTTCAGAAACCTCCCATCGGATTGCACCGCCAACGATTACCTGCTTCTTGGGCGGTGCGTTGAAGAAGAACTCGATGGCCTCTTTCAGTTCTGGGGAAACCGGACTTGCAATCATGGCCTCGACGGCGAGGGCAAAAGCTCTCCAGTTGGCTTCCGCTGGCCCATCGCCATTGTTGAAACCAGAGGCCTTCAGAGCGTACTCAGTCCGGGAGAAGACGTGGAACAGGTTTCCAGCAAGTTGATCTAGGTGCGGGTGACGTGTCATCTGACTACGCCCAACGTGATATGGGGCGACAGGCGCTGCACCCCAACCTTGGCGAGTGCCGTATAACCAAGCCCGGCTTGGCTGATGCAAGCCCTTGAATCGTCATTGTTTTCTCCCTTTGAGGCTCGGCCGCAAGGGTACTAAAAAATCCGGCGAAAGCGGCAGCGGGTTAGAACTGAATGGCCGCGCGGTTTCCAAGGCGCCGCGCCGCGCCTTCAGTCCGCTTGCTCCCGCGCAATCCCCCCGTCACCACCCCCGCGTGATACTTGGCTGTTGTCCACCGTCCCGCCCGCAGGCTGCGCTCCCAAACCCCGCCTGCACGCCGGCCC
>NZ_JBKCLH010000180.1:0-29275 GCF_046300915.1 Roseateles sp.
GGCTGGAAGCTGGAGTACGACCTGGCCGCCATGGCGCAGGACATGCTTAACCAGCTGCGGCCGCAGCTGGTTAAGCATGTCCTGCGCCATGGCGGCCAGGTCGTACTCCAGCTTCCAGCCCCAATCGGCCTTGGCCACGCGGTCGTCGATGCGCTGGGGCCAGCTGGCGGCGATGGCCTGGCGGAAGTCGGGCGCGTAGTCGATCTGGAAGTCCGGAATATGCTTCTTGATCTCGGCCGCGATCTCGGCCGGGGTGAAGCTCACGCCGGCCAGGTTGTAGCTGCCGCGCTGGGTGATGGCCTCGGCCGGAGCTTCCATCAGCTCGATCGTGGCGCGCAGCGCATCGGGCATGTACATCATGGGCAAGGCCTGACCCTGCTCCAGGAAGCAGGTGTAACGGCCGGTCTTGAGCGCACCGTGGAAGATGTCGATGGCGTAGTCGGTGGTGCCGCCGCCGGGCGGGGTCTTGTAGCTGATCAGGCCCGGGTAGCGCAGGCTGCGCACGTCCACGCCGTGCTTGGCCTGGTACCAGGCGCACCAGCGCTCGCCGGCCAGCTTGGAGATGCCGTAGATGGTGGTGGGGTCCATCACCGTGGTCTGGGGCGTGTCCAGCGCGGGCGTGCTGGGGCCGAAGGCGGCAATGGAGCTGGGCCAGAAGATCTTGTCCAGCTTCTGGGTGCGGGCCAGCTCCAGCACATTGAGCAGGCCCTTCATGTTCAGGTCCCAGGCCCACATCGGGTGCTGCTCACCGGTGGCGGAGAGCGCGGCGGCCAGGTGGTAGATCTGGGTGATGCCATGACGCTTGACCACGGCGGCCAGGGCGGCGGCGTCGGTCACGTCCAGCATCTCGTGGCGCAGGGCCGGCACGCGGCCTTCCGGGGCCACATCGCTGGTGATGACGTTGTCGTGGCCGTGGCGCTGGGCGAGTTCCACCGCCAGCTCGCTGCCGATCTGGCCGTTGGCACCGATGATCAGGATCTTGGTCGTCATGGTCGTTCTATGTACTGCTCGGGGATTTACTTGATCAGGCCCAGCTCGCGGCCGGCCTGGGCGAAGGCGGCTACCGCCTTCTCGAGATGCTCGCGCTCATGCACGGCCGAGAGCTGCACGCGGATGCGCGCCTGGCCCTTGGGCACCACGGGGTAGAAGAAGCCCACGGCATAGACACCCAGCTCCAGGATGCGGGCACTGAGCTTTTGGGCCATGACCGCGTCGTAGACCATGATGGGCACGATGGGATGGGTGCCGGGCTTGATCTCGAAGCCGGCGGCCTGGATGGCCTCGCGGAAGTAGGCGGTGTTGGCCTCCAGCTTGTCGCGCAGGGCGGTGGAGGCTTCCAGGATGTCCAGCACCGCGATGGAGGCGCCCACGATGCTGGGCGCCACGGTGTTGGAGAAGAGATAGGGACGCGAGCGCTGGCGCAGCAGCTCGATCACTTCCTTGCGGCCGGTGGTGAAGCCGCCCGAGGCGCCGCCCAGGGCCTTGCCCAGGGTGCCGGTGATGATGTCGATCTGGCCAAACACGCCGCGGTGCTCATGCGTGCCGCGGCCGGTGGTGCCCAGAAAGCCGCTGGCATGGCACTCGTCGATGCCCAGCAGGGCGCCATAGCGGTTCGTGATCTCGCGGATCTTGTCCAGCTGGGCGATGGTGCCGTCCATGGAGAAGACGCCGTCGGTGAAGACCAGGATGAAGCGCGCGCCCGCGGCCTGGGCGGCCTGCAGCTGGGCTTCCAGATCGGTCAGGTCGTTGTGCTTGTAGCGAAAGCGCTTGGCCTTGCACAGGCGGATGCCGTCGATGATGGAGGCGTGGTTCAGCTCGTCGCTGATGATGGCGTCCTGCTCGGTGAGCAGGGGCTCGAAAAGACCGCCGTTGGCGTCGAAGGCGGCGGCGTAGAGGATGGTGTCCTCGGTGCCCAGGAAGCGGGCGATGCGCTGCTCCAACTGCTTGTGGATGTCCTGCGTGCCGCAGATGAAGCGCACGCTGGAGAGGCCATAGCCATGCGTGCGCAGGGCCTCGTGGGCGGCTTCAATGACCTGAGGATGGGAGGACAGGCCCAGGTAGTTGTTGGCGCAGAGATTGATCACCTCGCGGCCATCGGCCGTGCGCACCACCGCGCCCTGGGGGCTGCTGATGATGCGCTCGCTCTTGTACAGGCCCGCCTCTCGGATGCCGGCCAATTCGGTCTGCAGATGGGCGTAAAAGTCTTGGGCGCTGGCGCTCATGCTGGGCTCTCCTGGTGCACAATTCACTAAACAGAACGTGGTTCGATATATCGAACTTTCGTGCAGTATCTGAGAATTGCTTTTCAAGGTCAAGCATGTCCGCCAACCTCACCGAGTCGCTGGAGCCGCCCAAGGTCGGTGCCACCCTGCAGAACCTGCGCCAGGCCCAGGGTCTGTCGCTGGATGAGCTCTCGCGCCGCGCCGGTGTATCGAAGTCCATGCTCTCGCAGATCGAGCGCAACCAGGCCAATCCCACGGTGGCGGTTGTCTGGCGCTTGGCCAATGCGCTGCGGGTGGAGCTCTCGGAGCTGCTCAGCGGCGAGCGCCCGGCGGCGCCGGCCATCGAGACCGTGGCGGCGCACGCCACGCCCAGCCTGGCCAGCCCGGACGGGCTGTGCACCCTGCGCATCCTGGGCCCCATCGATCTGGCGGGCCAGTTCGAGTGGTACGAGCTGACGGTGCAGCCCGGCGGCGCCCTGGAGTCGGCCGCCCATGAACCGGGCTCGCGCGAGCACCTCTCGGTGCTGGGTGGGGAGCTGGAGGTGAGCGCCGGCGGGCTGAAGCAGCTGCTGCGCAGCGGCGAGACCGCTCGTTATGCGGTGGACGGGCCGCATGCCATACGCAATCGCAGCGCGGCCCCCGCGACGGCCCTACTGGTCGTGCTCCACCCCTAGGAGCTCGACCAGGGTGCAGCGGGCCCAGTCGCCACGCTGCCACAGCGGGCTTAGCGGACCGCTGCGACGGGCCAGCAATTGCTGCAACAAGGGCGCGGCCAGGGTCTGGGCGGGCTCGCACAGCAGCACCAGGCGCTGCTCACCGGCTTCTTCCAGACGGCCCAGCCAGTCCAGCGCCAGCAAGGCGTCCAGCGAGGGCTCCAGCTGCAGCGGGTCCACCCGCAGGCGCTGCGCCAGGGTCTGGGCCGAGAGCCCGGCCTCCCCCGCCTGACGCGCACGCCACAGCAGGCGCAAGGCCTCAAGCGCCAGTTCCAGCGCAAGACCCGGCACCTCGGGCCGGCGCAGCATGCGACCGCTGAGCGCCGGCAGATTGGCCGCCAGCAAGGCGCCCAGCAGCATGATCACCCAGCCCAGATAGAGCCAGACCAGGAAGATGGGCACGGTCGCAAAGGCGCCGTAGAGCGTGGAATAGGTGGGCACCTGCTTGACGTACCAGGCCAGCACCGACTTGGCGCCATTGAAGGCCAGGGCAACAAACAAGCCACCCACCAGGGCATGACGCCAGCGCACATGGGTGTTGGGCACGTAGTGGAACAAACCGGCCACGGCGGCCGTGAGCACGCTGAGCTCCAGCAGGCTCAACACGGCCGACACACCGCCGGGCAATGAGCCCACGACACCCTTGCCCGCGCTCAGCGCATAACCCGTGAGGGTCAGACTGCCGCCCAGCAGCAAGGGCCCCAGGGTCAGGGCTGCCCAGTACACCAGCACGCGCTGGACCATGGGCCGAGGCTGCTTGACCCGCCAGATGGTGTTGAGCGTGCGGTCAATCGTGAACATGAGCGCCAGGGCCGTGCCGCCCAGCACCACCAGGCCCAGCAACCCCAGGCGGTTGGCCTTGGCCGCAAACTGCGTGAGCGCCCCCAGCACCGGCTTGGCGATATTGGGGGGGATCAGGCTCTTGAGAAAGTACTGCTCCAGCGATTGCTGGAAGCTGCCAAAGATGGGAAAGGCCGTGAACAGGGCCAGCATCACCGTCAGCAGGGGCACCAGGGAAATCAGGGTGGTGAAGGTCAGGCTGCCAGCCGTCTGGCCCAGACGCGCCTCGGCAAAACGCAGGCGCAGGGTGTGAATGGTGGCCAGCCAGGGCCAGTGCAGCAGACGCTGCAGCAACTGCTCGCGCGCCGCGGTGGTGGAGAACTTGGGAACCGTCATGCTGGCTATGATGCCAGCCATGTCTGCCTCCCCTGCCCCGACTTCCCCTGAAAACACCGCGAACCCCAGTATCGCCACGCTGCGCAGCCAGGCCACGCCCCAGGAGCGCCTGAGCCGCAACCTGGCCCTGGGCGGACTCATCGCCCTGGCCCTGCTGTGCCTGGCCTGGGAGTTGTGGCTGGCCCCCACGGGCAGCGGCACCCTGGCCATCAAGGCCCTGCCCTTGCTGATCCCCATCCTGGGCCTGTGGCGCTACCGCCTCTACACCTTCCGCTGGCTGAGCCTGATGATCTGGCTTTACGCGGCCGAGGGCGCGCTGCGCGCCAGCAGCGACCGCGGACCCTCTGTGATCCTCGCCTGGATAGAACTGCTGCTCTCGGCCCTGATCTTCACGGCCTGCGCCTTGCATGTGCGCCAACGTCTGGCTGCCGCCAAGCAGGCACAACAGGCATGAGCGGCTTTGTGGAAGCGCTGCGCGCGCTGCTGGGGCCGGCCCATGTGCTGCAAGGCGCGGACGCCGCGCCCTTTGAGCGCGACTGGCGCAAACGCTACCAGGGCCGGGCCCTGGCCGTGGCCCGGCCCGGCAGCACGGCCGAGCTGGCCGCGCTCGTCAAGCTCTGCGAGGCTCATGGCGTGGCCATCGTGCCCCAGGGTGGCAACACCGGACTGGTGGGCGGCTCCACCCCTGATGAGAGTGGCCATCAGCTGCTGCTGAGCCTGTCCCGCATGAACCGCGTGCGCGAGCTGGACGCGGCCAATCTGACGCTCACGGTAGAGGCCGGCTGCGTGCTGCAGGCGGTGCAAGAGGCCGCGGCCGCGCAAGACCTGCTCTTTCCCCTGAGCCTGGGCTCGGAGGGCAGTTGCACCATTGGCGGCAATCTGGCCAGCAATGCCGGCGGCACCCAGGTGCTGCGCTACGGCAATGCACGCGAGCTCTGCCTGGGCCTGGAGGTGGTGACGGCCCAGGGCGAGATCTGGGACGGGCTCTCGGGCCTGCGCAAGAACAACAGCGGCTATGACCTGCGCGATCTGTTTGTGGGCAGCGAGGGCACGCTGGGCATCATCACCGCAGCCACGCTCAAGCTCTACCCAAAGCCGCGGGCGCAGATGACGGCTCTGGCCGCCTGCAACAGCCTTGAGTCTGCGGTGGCCCTGCTGGGCCTGGCCCAGGCCCGCGCGGGTTCGGGGCTCACGGGCTTCGAGGTGATGAACGCCTTCTCGCTAGCCCTGGTCCGGCAGCACTTTCCGCAATTGACCCAGCCGCTCCCGGAAGCCTCATGGACCGTGCTGCTCGAGCTCTCGGACGCCGAGGGCGAGCTGCATGCCCGCACCCTGTTCGAGGCCCTGCTGGAGCAGGCGCTGGAGCGCGGGCTGATCCAGGACGCGGCGGTGGCCGAGAGTCTGGAGCAAAGCCGGAGCCTGTGGCATCTGCGCGAGTCCATCCCCCTGGCCCAAAGCCAGGAAGGCCTCAATATCAAGCACGATATCGCCCTGCCCGTCTCGCACATCCCCGGCTTTGTGGCCGAGACCGATGCCTCGCTGCAGGCCGCCATCCCGGGCGTGCGCCTGGTCAACTTCGGCCATCTGGGCGACGGCAATCTGCACTACAACGTGCAGGCACCACAGGGGCAAGACCCGGCCCTGTTTCTGCGCGAGCAGGAGTCGCGGGTCAACGCCCTGGTGTTTGACGCCGTCATGGCCCATGGCGGCAGCATCTCGGCCGAGCATGGCATCGGTCGGCTCAAGCGCGAGGAGCTCGCTCGCCGCGGCCACCCGGTGGCGCTGGATCTGATGCGGGCCATCAAAAAGGCCCTGGATCCCCAGGGCCTGCTCAATCCAGGTCGCGTCCTGTAGCGCGTCGACCGCTTCGGCCGGCGCCTTGCTACAGCGCCTGGGCGCGGCGACCCCGGGGCAGCCCCCGCAACTTCAGCAAGCCGCGCCAGAGCAGACGCAGGCCCAGCAGGGCCAGGATGGCCTCGAAAAAGGTCAGCGTGAAGGCGGCGGCCGTGTTCCAGCGAGACTCGCGGCGGCGGAACTTGGCCAGCATGCGGTCGCGCGCGATCTCGATGCTGTCGTAGAAGCTGGGCACCATCAGCAGGGTCAGGAAGGTGGAGGTGATGGTGCCGCCGATGATGGCCACGGCCATGGGCCGGTAGAACTCGCCGCCCTCGCCCACCCCGATGGCCACCGGCAACATGCCGGCAATCAGGGCAAAGGTGGTCATCAAAATGGGGCGAAAGCGCTGGCGGCCCGCATGAATCAGGGCCTCCTCACGCGGCACGCCCTTGGCCTCTTCCTGGCGCGCTGCGTCCAGCAGCAGGATGGCGTTCTTGGCCACCAGACCGGCCAGCATGATGATGCCGATGAAACTCATCAGATTCAGCGTTCCCTTGGTCAGCAAGAGCGCTACCACCACGCCGATGAGCGATAGCGGCTGCGACAGCATCACGCCCAGCGGCGCGGTAAAGCTGCCGAATTGCATGACCAGGATCAGGTACATCAGGGCGATGCCCGAGACCAGGGCAATGCCCATGGCACTGAACACTTCCTGCTGGTCCTTGGAGGCACCGGCCAACTCGATGCCATAGCCCGGCGGGAAGTTGATGGACTTGGCAAGCTTGATCGCGTCCTGGGTCACCTCACCGGGCGAGCGGCCCTGGGCATTGGCGGTGACCGCGATCATGCGCTTGCCATCGGCATGCTGGATCTTGGCCGGGCCCTTGCCCATGGTGACCGTGGCGATCTGCTCCAGTGGCACCATCATGCCGCTACCGGCCACGGTAATGGGCAGTCGCTCGATATTGCTGGCGTCCACGCGGTCGCTGGGGTGCAGGCGCACGGCCACGTCGCGGGTCTCGCCGCTTGGGTCCACCCAGTCACCCACCTCGACGCCCGCAAAGGCCACGCGCAGGGCGGTCGCGGTGTCCCCCACCGAGATACCCATGGCATTGGCCAAACCGCGGTTCAGTTCGATCTGCAACTCGTCCTGCGGATCCTGTTCCGACAAGCCCACATCCACCGCGCCTGGTACCTGGCGCAGCTTGGCCATGTACTCGTTGGTGATCTCCAGCAGCTTGCGCGAGTCGGTGCCCGAGAAGCGGATCTGCACCGGCTTCTGTGCGCCATTGTTCAGGTCATCCAGCACCACATACTCGGCACCGACCAGCTGAGCCACACGCCCGCGCAGATCCTTGGCGATCTCCGCGGCGCTGCGCTGGCGCTCGGTGCTCTTGCCCAGATCCACATAGATGCGCCCACCGGAGACATTGATCTGGCTGTTGGTGGCCTTGGTCTCGGGGATCTCGCGCGCCAGCTTGGCGGCAGCCTCCATCTTCAGCTTGGCGTACTCCAGGCTGGAGCTGGCGGGGGTGCGCACCTCAATCGCGATGGTGCCCGCGTCGGAAGCCGGCAGGAAGCTGGAGCCGCCGAACTTGGCCTGCAGCACGATGGCCAGCACGAAGCTGAGCACCGCGAAGAAGGCCATCCAGCGACGGTGGTGCAGCGCCCAGGCGATTACCTTGCCATAGCGGTCGGCTTGGCGGTCAAACCAGTCATTGAAACGCTGCAAGTGCAGGGAAATGCCCTTCTTGGGTGCCTGGTGGTGCCCCGGTGGATCGCCCCAGTAGGCGGACAGCATCGGGTCCAGCGTGAAGGAGATGAACAGGCTCACCAGCACCGAGGCCACCACCGTCAGGCCAAAGGGACGGAACCATTCGCCCGAGACGCCCGGCATGAAAGCCACCGGCACGAACACTGCGACGATGGAGAAGGTGGTGGCGGCCACAGCCAAGCCGATCTCGGCCGTGCCCTTGAGCGCCGCCGTCATGCGGTCGGCGCCGCGCTCCATATGCCGGACGATGTTCTCGCGCACCACGATGGCGTCATCGATCAGCACGCCGATGGCCAGGGACAGGCCCAGAAGGCTCATGAAGTTGAGCGTGAAGCCGCATAGCCAGACCGCGATGAAGGCCGCCACCACCGAGGTCGGCAGCGACAGCGCAGTGATCAGGGTCGAACGCCAGCTGTTGAGGAAGACATAGACCACGGCCACGGTCAGGCCTGCACCGAACACCAGGGCGTGGATGACGTTGTAGAGGCTGTTTTCGGCGTCCTTGCCGCCGTCCTGCGTGATCTCCAGCGTGGTCCCCTGGGGAAGGGCTTTGGCCAGCTCGTCAACAAGCTTGCGCACCTCCTGAGCAACGGTGACCGTCGAGGCATCCCTCGAGCGGGTCACGGACAGACCGACATTGGGCTGGCCGTTGCGCATGCTCAGGCTCTGGCGCTCGGCGAAGCCATCCTGAATGGTGGCGACCTGGCCCAGACGCACCAGTTGCTCGCCGTTTCGCCGCACCACAATCTGCTCGAACTCGGCCGGCGATTCGATGCGCCCCAGCAGACGGATGCTCTGGTCCTGCAGCGTGCCGCGCACCTTGCCCACCGGCGCGGTCGTGTTCTGCGCGCGCAGCGCAGCGACGACCTCGGTGACCGAGACATTGAACTCGCGCAGCTTCTGCGCATGTAGCAGCACCGAGAGCTCGCGGCTCAGCGAGCCGTTGACATTGACCGTGGCCACGCCGCTCAGCGCGCGGAAGCGGTCGGCCAGCTGATCCTCGGCCAGGCGCGAGATCTCGGCATGGCTCTGGCTGGTGGACGACAAAGCCAGCTGCATGATGGGCTGGGCCGCCGGGTCGATGCGCTGCAGCACGGGCTCGCGCATCTCGACTGGCAGCTTGTGGCGCACCGCACCAATCGCATTGCGCACCTCATCGGCCGCCTCGATCATGTTCTTGTCGAAGTTGAAGCTCAGCACCAGCTGGGCATTGCCCTCGTTGGCGGTGGCTCTGACCTCGTCGACGCCGGAAATGCTTTGCAGCGACTTCTCGATTCGGTTGATGATCTCGCGCTCGGCGGTCTCGGGAGAGGCGCCGGGGTAGTTGATGCTCACCACCAGCACCGGCGCTTGGACATCCGGGATCTGGTTGACCCTCAGCTTGTTGAGAGCCAGCAGTCCCAGGGCCATCAGAGCAATGATCACGACAATGGTCGCGACCGGTTTCTTGACGCTGAAGTTGGACAGGAACATCTCAAGACTCCTGCGGGGCCGAGGCGCTGGCGGAGGCCGCTGGTGCCGCCGGAGCAGATGGCTTGGCGAGCTGCACCGGACGCCCATCCGACAGTGTGGCGCCGGGGTGGCGCAGCACCTGATCACCCGCTTCCAAGCCGGCCGTGACCCGGTACAGACCCAGGCGTTGGTCGCGCTCCCCCAGCTTGATGACCACTTTGTGCAGCTTGCCGTCCTTGATTTTCCAGGCGTAGCTCAGCTCGCCTTCGCGCTGGATCGCCCCGTCGGCGAGCATCAACGCCCCGACGCTGCGGCTCTGCACGCGGCCTTCGGCATAGAGCCCCGCGACACCGGGCTGCTCGCGGCCCGCAAAGCCGACCAGCACCTCCACCTGGCGGGTGTTCGGATTGGCCGCCGCCGCAATGCGGCGCACCTGGCCTTCGAAATCGGTCTGGCCATAGCCATTGACCTTGAAGAGCACGGTCTGGCCGGGCTTGAGCTCCGACATGCGGTCCGCAGAAACAAAGCCCTCGAAACGCATGCTGGCGGGGTCGATGACCTTGGCCAGTTCCTTGCCGACCTGGGCGGTGTCACCGGGCGAGACCTTGCGGTCGGCAACGATGCCGTCAAAGGGCGCGCGGGCCTCGGTGCGCTGCCGCTGCTGGCGCGCCGTGGCGACACGGGCCTTGGCAGTGAGCAATTCCGTCTGCGCGTTGTTGCGACGATTTTCGGCATCTTCCATGGCCTGGATGGAGCTCATGCCCTGGGCCTGCAGCGTCTTGATGCGCTGAAACTGCCGCTCGGCCTGCTCGAAACTCTGCGCTGCCGCGCGCGCGCCCTCCTCGGCCGAGGACAGATTTTCTCGGATCGCGCTGTCATCGAGCCGCACCAGCAAGTCGCCGCGCTTGACGTGCTCACCGTTTTCCTTGAGCACCTGCAGCACCACACCCTGTACCTCGGCGCGCAGGTCAGCGCGCTTCTCGGGCTGTATCGAGCCGGTGATGACCGGGCCGCTGCTGTAAGCCGACAGGCCCAGGGTCTGCACATCCTCCGCCGAGATCAACAGCGGCTTGAGGGCAGCAGATGGCTTGGCTGCGTTCGCCTGATCACCCTTGGCAGGCCCAGAGTCACCCGGCTTTCCGCAAGCGCTCAGGGCAATGGCTAGGGCGAGGACAAGCAGACGATGTCGCTTCATCAGGCGGACTCCGGTGGGGATGATCAGAATCCTGGCATCCTGCCATGCGTAGCTGACCGGCTTCCACCTTCTTGCGATGAACGCGCGCTTGGCGTCCTTCAGCTGCAAGCGCGAGGCATGAGAGGTTGATCGCCCCTCTGACGTGCCGCCGATGCGGGCGCGGCTACTGGAGATTGCTCTTGAGCGGCTCAGGCAGGGCAATCAGCTCAATACCCTCTTCCACCAACTCCTGGGCCTGCTGAGGTGTGGCGCGACCGCGGATCGCGCGCTCCTCGGCTTCACCGTAGTGCATGCGACGCGCCTCTTCGGCGAAGCGCTCGCCGACATCCTCGGTCTTGCCGATCAGCTGGCGCAGCGCCTGCATGGCAAGCTGCTGAAGCTGCTGTGCCGCAGCCTCCGGGGCGCCGACTGCGTCGGGCCGAGCTTCGGACGGGGCTTCTCGGCTTTCCTGGTCAGTCGGCACCGTGCTGGCGGACTTCTGCTCCCGCAGATGCGCAACGTTCAATCTGGGCGCGCTGGGCAGACGCTGGACCTGGACGCTGCTGCAAAGCGGGCAGCTGATCAGCCCGCGAGACTGTTGGGATTCAAAGTCCTGCGCCGAGCCAAACCAGCCTTCAAAGCGGTGGCCTTGGGCACAGCCAAGATTCAGGACAAGCATGGTGGACCAAATTGTGGGGCCGCTGCCCTCAGTCTGCAGGCTGCCAGTCCAATTCCCACTGCCCGGCCTGCCAACGCGAGAGCCAGAGCAAGCCGATCAAGGTCTTTGCATCGGTGAGCTCGCCGCACGCGGCCAGTTGATCCAGCTCGGCGGACGTATGCGTCACCAAGTCCAGGAATTCCCCCTCGTCGAGCTGCCGCTCGCCAGCCACCAGACCGCGGGCAAAGAAAATCTCTATGCCTTCGTCCGAGTAAGCGATGGCGTTGTGCAGCACACCGGCGTGGGCCCATTCGGCCGCACGATAGCCGGTTTCCTCCAGCAACTCGCGCTGAGCACAGGCCAGCTTGGTCTCACCGGCATCAAGCTTGCCGGCCGGAAACTCGAGCATCACCCGCTCCATCGGATAGCGATACTGGCGCTCCAGCAGCAGGCGGCCATCGTCCAGCAGGGGGACGATCATCACGGCACCAGGATGGCGGATGAACTCACGCGCCGCCTCCCGCCCATCCGGCAGCCGGATGCGATCGCGGCTGACCTTCAGAAAATGACCCTCGTAGACCAGGCTGGACTCCAACCGGGTCTCACGAAGATGATCGTCGGCTTGCGCGTGTGGGGCGCGGCGCTCAGGCTCAAGCATGGCGCTGGCGGCGCAGATAGCGCCACACAAAGCCCGGGAAGGCCAGGGTCAGGAACAAACACAGCCCTGCGGCATAGAACTCCCATCCCTGAGGGTGCCGCTGGCCGGCACGGGCTTCAAGCACAAAACCCAGCCCCACGCTCAGCAGCGCCATCAAAGCGAGTTCCGCGAGCCGCCAGCCCATGCCCTTGGGGCTGAGCCTGGGGCCGAGAAAGAACACCCGTTCAGAGAAGAAAGGTGCATTGGCCGCCACCAAGGCGACCAAGAGCACCAGCCAGACGGCAGCGGACTGGTCCATCCGCGTCGACTCAGGCGGACAGCAGCTTGACCATGGCCTGGGCGCACCAAGCCATCAGCCCGCCGGGCAGCAGACCGAAAACGATCACGGCCAGGCCATTGAGCGACAGCACGGCACGCACATCACCGGGTGCGGTGATCGGCGCGGTATCGCTGGCATCGTCAAAGAACATGACCTTGATGACGCGCAGATAGTAGAAGGCGCCCACCAGGGACAGCAGCACCGCCACCACGGCCAGACCGATATAGAACGGCACATTGGTGGCCACCATGGCCTGCAGCACCGACAGCTTGGCGTAGAAGCCGGCAGTGGGCGGGATGCCAGCCAGGGAGAACATGAAGATGGTCATGACCAGGGCATACCAGGGGCTGCGCTTGGCCAGGCCCGCCAGGTCCTTGATCTCCTCGGCCTCGTGGCCCTGGCGCGACAGCAGCAGGATCACGCCGAAGCTGCCCAGGGTGGTGAGCACGTAGACGATCACGTAGAACAGCGCCGAGCTGTAGGCATTGGCGGCCAGGTCGCGGTTGTCGCCGACCACACCGGAGGCCAGGCCCAGCAGCATGAAGCCCATCTGCGCGATGGTCGAGTAGGCCAGCATGCGCTTGAGGTTGCTCTGGGCGATGGCGGCCAGATTGCCCAGCAGCAGGGAGGCCACGGCCAGCACCAGCAGCATCTGCTGCCAGTCGAAGGCCAGGCCCATCATGCCTTCCACCAGCAGGCGGATGGTGATGGCAAAGGAGGCGAGCTTGGGCGCGGCACCCAGCAGCAGGGTCATGGCCGTGGGGGCACCCTGGTAAACGTCAGGCACCCACATGTGGAAAGGAGCCGCGCCGAGCTTGAAGGCCAGACCCGCAACCACGAAGACCACGCCGAAGACCAGCACGGACTTGTTGGGCGCACCGGTGGCGATCACCTCGAAGACACGACCGATGTCCAGCGAGCCGGTGGCACCGTACATCATGGACAGGCCGTACAGCAGGAAGCCGCTGGCCAGGGCACCCAGCACGAAGTACTTCATGGCCGCCTCGGTCGAGCCGGCATGGTCACGTCGCAGGGCCACCAGGGCGTAGAGCGAGAGGCTCATCAATTCCAGGCCGAGATAGACGACCAGGAAATTGTTCGCCTGCAGCATGATCATGATGCCCAGCAGCGACAGCAGGGACAGCGTGAAGAGCTCGCCCTTCAAGATGTCACGCACGCCGGCGTAGGGGCGCGCATAGACCAGGGTCACGAAGGTGGCCACACAGGCAAAGAAGCCCAGCAGATGCCCCATGGGGTCGGACACGATCATGCCCTGCATGCCGATCTCGGTGCGGCCGTCCTGGAAATAGACCAGATGCATGGCGCCTACGACGACCAGGGTGAGTTGGGTCAGCCAGTAGGTGGGACGACGCTGCTCGTCGGTGACGAAGAGGTCGATCATGGCCACGGCAAGCGCCATGACCAGCAGCACGATTTCGGGGTAGACCGAGTACCAGTTCATATCGTTCATCTTGGTTGGCCTCTCAGCTTAAGGAGCGACCAGCTTGGACTGGGCCACATGCTTGAGCAGCTCGGTGACCGAGACATGCATCACATCGGTGAAGGGCTTGGGATACAGGCCCATGTACAGCACGGCGATGGCGAGCACGGCCAGCATGAGGAACTCGCGGGCGTTGATGTCCTTGAGCTCACGCACATTGTCGTTGGTCACCGCACCGAAGTAGACGCGCTTGTACATCCACAGGGTGTAGGCGGCGCCAAAAATCAGGGCGGTGGCCGCGATGGCACCCAGCCAGAAGTTGTACTGCACCGTACCCAGGATCACCATCCACTCACCCACGAAACCGGCGGTGGCGGGCAGGCCGCAGTTGGCCATGGCAAACAGCAGTGCAAAGGCGGCGAACTTGGGCATGGTGTTGACCACACCGCCGTACGCTGAGATCTCACGGCTGTGCACGCGGTCGTAGAGCACGCCGATGCACAGGAACATGGCACCCGACACGAAGCCGTGCGAGATCATCTGCACCAGCGCACCAGAGACGCCCAGCTCGTTGAAGATGAAGAAGCCCAGGGTCACAAAGCCCATGTGCGCGACCGAGGAGTAGGCCACCAGCTTCTTCATGTCCTGCTGGACCAGGGCCACCAGACCCACGTACACCACGGCGATCAGGGACAGGGCGATGATGAACCAGTCGTACTCGCGTGCCGCGTCGGGCGCGATGGGCATGGAGAAACGCAGGAAGCCATAGGCACCCAGCTTCAGCATGATGGCCGCCAGCACAACGGAACCACCGGTGGGTGCTTCCACGTGGGCGTCGGGCAGCCAGGTGTGGACCGGCCACATCGGCACCTTGACCGCAAAGGCCGCGAAGAAGGCGAAGAACAGCAGCGTCTGCGCGTTCATCGGCAAAGGCAGCTTGTGCCAAGTCTGGATGTCGAAGCTGCCACCGCTCTGGATGTAGAGATAGAGCAGCGCGATCAGCATCAGCAGCGAGCCAGCCAGCGTGTACAGGAAGAACTTGAAGGCCGCATAGACGCGGCGCGGACCGCCCCAGACGCCGATGATGATGTACATCGGGATCAGGGTCGCTTCAAAGAACACGTAGAACAGCAGACCGTCCAGGGCCGAGAACACGCCGACCATCAGGCCGGACAGCACCAGGAAGGCGCCCATGTACTGGTTCACACGGTGCTCGATCACCTCCCAGGCCGCGATCACCACGATGATGGTGATGAACGCCGTGAGCGGCACGAACCACATCGAGATGCCATCCACACCCAGGTGGTACATCACGTTGAAGCGTTCGATCCAGACCTGCTTTTCGACAAACTGCATGCCCGCCGTCGCGGTGTCGAAACCTGTGATCAGCGGCAGGGTGATGAGGAAACTGATGAGCGCCGCCACCAGCGCCAGCCAGCGCACGGTATTGGCCTGTTCATCACGACCCAGCAGCAGCAGCAAGAGACCGCAGGCAATGGGCAACCAAATGGCAAGACTAAGCAACATTCTTGTTCTCCGCCCTCGCCTCAGAAGCCCGCCAGGGCCTTGAATTGGGGCCCGATGTAAGGCCAGAGCTTCCAGGTCATCAGGCCGATCACGCCCAGGATCATGACAAGCGCATACCAGTAGAGGTGGCCGGTCTGAACGCGACGAACCAGGCCGGCGATGCCGCCGATGCCACGAGCCGAGCCGTTGATCAGCACGCCGTCAATGACGCCCTGGTCACCCACCTTCCAGGCGGCCAGACCCAGACCACGCGCGAGACGGGCCAGGATGTTCTCGTTGATCCAGTCCATGAAGTACTTGTTCTCCAGGACCACGACCAGGGGGCGCAGCACCTTGGCCAGGGTGGCCGGAATGCTGGGAGCCACCATATAGAACACGTAGGCGGTGACGACACCAGCCACGGCCAGCCAGAAGGGCAAGGTCTGCAGGCCGTGCAGCGCCATGGCGGTCGCGCCATGGAACATTTCGCGCAGCGCGCCCATCGCGCCATGCGCCTCATGGTTGACGTGGATGGCGTCCTTGAAGAAGTCGCCGAACAGCATGGGCTGAATGGCCAGGAAACCGATCACCACCGAAGGGATTGCAAGCAGCACCAGGGGCGCGGTCACCACCCAGGGCGACTCATGCGGCGTGTGGTCGTGATCACCGTGGTGATCGTCGTGATCGTCATGCTCGCCCGGGAAGGGCTTGTGCCGGAAGTTCTCCTTGCCGTGGAAGACCAGGAAGTACATCCGGAAGCTGTAGAAGGCGGTCACAAAGACGCCCGCCACCACGGCGAACATGGCAAAGCCCGCGCCCGGCAGCTTGCTGGCTTCGACCGCCAGGATGATCGAGTCCTTGGAATAGAAGCCCGCGAAGAAGGGCGTACCGATCAGGGCCAGCGAACCCAGCAGCGAGGTGATCCAGGTGATGGGCATGTACTTGCGCAGGCCGCCCATATTGCGGATGTCCTGGTCATGGTGCATGCCGATGATCACCGAGCCCGCGCCCAAGAACAGCAGGGCCTTGAA
The DNA here is from genome assembly GCF_046300915.1 of Roseateles sp. Lineage (GTDB taxonomy): Bacteria > Pseudomonadota > Gammaproteobacteria > Burkholderiales > Burkholderiaceae_C > Kinneretia. Next base: position 15,961 of record NZ_JBKCLH010000180.1, read on the forward strand.
GAAGGCGTGCGTCATCAGGTGGAACACGGCCACCGAGTAGGCCGACACACCCAGGGCCACGGTCATATAGCCCAGCTGCGACAGTGTCGAGTAGGCGACCACGCGCTTGATGTCGTTCTGGATGATGCCCATGAAGCCCATAAACAGGGCCGTGATGGCGCCGATGACCAGCACGAAATTCAGTGCAGTGTCGGACAGCTCGAACAGCGGGCTGAAACGGGCGACCATGAAGATGCCGGCCGTCACCATGGTGGCGGCGTGGATCAGGGCCGAGATCGGGGTCGGGCCTTCCATGGAGTCCGGCAGCCACACATGCAGCGGGAACTGGGCCGACTTGCCCATGGCACCGATGAACAGGCAGATGCAAGCCACCGTCAGCATCATCCAATCGCTGCCCCACAGAGGCATGTTGAACTTGATCTGCGAAAGCTCACCAGCCTTGGCAAAGGTCTCGGTGTAGTTCAGCGAACCGCCATAGGCCACCAGCAGGCCGATGCCCAGAATGAAGCCGAAGTCACCCACCCGGTTGACCAGGAAGGCCTTCATGTTCGCAAAGATGGCCGTCGGCTTGGTGTACCAGAAGCCGATCAGCAGATAGGACACCAGGCCCACCGCTTCCCAGCCGAAGAACAGCTGCAGCATGTTGTTGCTCATCACGAGCATCAGCATGGAGAAGGTGAACAGCGAGATGTAGCTGAAGAAGCGCTGGTAGCCCGGGTCCTCTTCCATGTAGCCGATGGTGTAGATGTGCACCATCAGCGACACGAAGGTCACCACCACCATCATCATGGCGGTCAGGCCATCGACCAAGAAGCCGATCTCCATCTTGAGGCCGCCCAGCACCATCCACTCGTAAATGGTCTGATTGAAGCGGGCACCATCCAGGGCCACCGACTTCAGGGTCATGACCGAGATGATGAAGGCGATCAGCACGCCCAGGATGGTGACGGTGTGAGCTCCGCGGCGGCCCACCTGTTTGCCGAACAGGCCGGCCACGATGGCGCCGACCAGCGGGGCCAGGGGCACCGCCAGCAGCATGTTCTGAGAAAGTGTTGCAGACATCTTGATGCGTCCTGTTCCTTTAGCCCTTCAGCGTGTCCAGCTCTTCCACATTGATCGTGGCGCGGTTGCGGAACAGCACGACCAGGATGGCAAGGCCGATGGCCGATTCGGCGGCCGCCACGGTCAGGATGAAGAACACGAAGACCTGACCCGCCATATCACCCAGATAGTGGGAGAAGGCCACGAAGTTCAGGTTGACCGCCAGCAGCATCAGCTCAATGGCCATCAGCAGCACGATCAGGTTCTTGCGGTTCAGGAAGATGCCGATCACCGACAGCGCGAACAGGATCGCGCCCAGCGTGAGGAAATGTCCCAGGGTCAGCGCAGCCATCTCAAGCGCCTCCTTGCGTGTTGTTCTCGGCGGCCGCGGCGGCCGGCGTGTCGATGCTGGGCTGCACCTTGACGATTTTCAGGCGGTCGGCCTTCTTGACCTTGACCTGCTCGGCCGGATCCTGGTAGCGCGAGTCCTTGCGGCGGCGCAGTGTCAGGGCGATGGCGGCAATGATGGCCACCAGCAGCAGCACAGCGGCCACCTGAAGCGGGTAGAGATAGTGGGTATAGATCTCGATGCCCAGCAGCTTGGTATTGCCCATCTTCACGGCCTCGGCCGAGAGCTCGGGCGCCTGCGAGACCTGGAAGCCACCCATCAGGATGACCGCCATCTCCAGCGCGATCAGGGCGCCGACCAGGCCAGCCAGGGGCAGATGCTTCCAGAAGCCCTCGCGCACCTTGTCGGAGTTGATGTCCAGCATCATCACGACGAAGAGGAACAGCACCATGACGGCGCCGATATACACCAGCACCAGGGTGATGGCGAGGAACTCGGCCTTGAGCAACATCCAGATGCAGGATGCGTTGAAGAAGGCCAGGATCAGGAACAGGGCCGAATGCACGGTGCTGCGCGCCGTGATCACACGGAACGAGGCGCCGAGCAGGACGGCCGAGAAAACGTAGAAGAGCGCGGTGATGGTGTCCATGCGGTTCCAGCAAGCTCACACGAAGATCGGCCCGGATGACCGGGCCGGGGCTTCAGCGGTACTTGGCGTCGGCCTCCTTGTTGGCTGCGATCTGCGTCTCGTAGCGGTCGCCGACGGCCAGCAGCATGTCCTTGGTGAAGTAGAGGTCGCCCCGCTTCTCACCGTGATATTCGAAGATGTCGGTCTCGACAATGGAGTCGACCGGGCAGCTCTCTTCGCAGAAGCCGCAGAAGATGCACTTGGTCAGGTCGATGTCGTAACGCGTGGTGCGGCGCGAGCCGTCGGCGCGCACGTCCGATTCGATGGTGATGGCCATCGCCGGGCACACCGCCTCGCAGAGCTTGCAGGCAATGCAGCGCTCTTCGCCGTTGTCATAACGGCGCAGCGCATGCAGACCACGGAAGCGCGGCGACAGCGGGGTCTTTTCCTCGGGGAACTGGACCGTGATGTTGCGCGACAGGAAATGCCGGCCGGTCAGGGCCATGCCCTTGAACAGCTCGGTGAGCATGAAGCTCTTGAAGAAATGGCTGACGCTCATGCCAATCACTTCCAGATATTGAAGGGAGACTGAATCCACAGTCCGACCACGACCAGCCAGACCAGGGTCACGGGAATGAAGATCTTCCAGCCCAGACGCATGATCTGGTCATAGCGGAAGCGCGGGAAGGTGGCCCGGACCCACAGGAACATCGTCACCACGACGAAGGTCTTGGCAAATAGCCAGAACCAGTTCCAGAAGGCCATGGTGTTCTGGATGAAGGCCGGCGTCTCCATGCCCAGCACGCTCCAGGAGATCGGGGCACTCCAGCCACCCAGGAACATCACCACCGCCAGGGCCGACACCAGGATCATGTTGGCGTACTCGGCCAAGAAGAACATGGCGAAGGACATGCCAGAGTACTCGATCATGTGACCGGCCACGATTTCCGATTCACCTTCCACCACGTCGAAGGGGTGGCGGTTGGTTTCGGCCAGGCCGGCGATGAAGTACACGACGAATACGGGCAGCAGCGGCAGCCAGTTCCAGGACAGGAAGTTCAGACCCATCGCGGCGAAGGTGCCCTTCTCCTGCGAAGTGACGATCTCCGTCATGTTCATGCTGCCGGTGACCATCAGCACGACCACCAGGGCAAAGCCCATGGAGATTTCGTAGGACACCATCTGCGCCGAGGCGCGCAGCGCGCCCAGGAAGGCGTACTTCGAGTTGGAGGCCCAGCCGGCGATGATCACGCCATAGACCTCCAGCGAGGTAATGGCCATCAGGAACAGCAGACCGGCGTTGACATTGGCCACGGCCACGTCGGGGCCGAAGGGCACCACGGCCCAGGCGGCCAGGGCCGGCATGATGGTCATGATGGGGCCCAGGAAGAACAGGCCCCGGTTCGCCGCCGTCGGGACGATGATCTCCTTGAAGATCAGCTTGACCGCATCGGCGATGGGCGTCAGCAGACCGTAGGGTCCGACGCGGTTCGGGCCCGGTCGGATCTGCGACCAGCCGATGGCCTTGCGCTCCCACAGCGTGAGATAGGCCACGCAGCCCAGCAGCGGCAGGATCACCGCAACGATCTTCAGCAGGCTCCAGACCAGGGGCCAGAGGCCACCCAGCAGCGAGGCGCCGGAGGTGTAGAGGGTTTCGATCATGGTGTTGTCGCTCGCGTCCTCAGGCCTTGCTCACATTCAGGGCGCCGAACAGCGCGCCCAGGGCGGAGGTCTCGGCCACGCCGGCCGGCACGCGCACCACATGGGCGGGCAAGCCTGCTTCCAGCTTGGCATTCAGCTCGGCAGCGCCGGCACCTTCCTGGGTGATGCGCACACGGGCGCCCTGCTCCGGCAGGCCCAGCTGGTCCCACAGGGCCTGGGGCAGACCGGCCACGGCGGCCTGGCGGCCGTCATTGCTCAGCTGCAGGGAGCTGGCATGGCGCACCAGATTGTCGGCCGCATAGATGGGCACCGAGCCCAGACGCTCCAGACCGGCGGCCGGAGCTGCGATCTGCACGGCAGCGCCGCTGACGTTGGACAGACGGGCAGAGAGGTCCGCGAAGTCGGCACCCAGGGCCTCGCCACGGACCTGCTCCGAGCTCTCCTGGGCGAAGCCTTCCAGGCCCAGCAGATTGCCCAGCACGCGCAGGATCTTCCAGCCCGGACGGGTCTCGCCCAGGGCCTTGACCACGCCGACGAAGCTCTGAGCGCGACCTTCGGCATTGACGAAGGTACCCGAGGTCTCGGTGAAGGGCGCCGTCGGCAGCAGCACGTCGGCGTACTCCAGACCGGTTTTGAAGGGGCTCATCACCACCACCATCTCGGCGGCAGCCAGTGCCTTGGCCGCTGCGGCGGCATTGGCGCTGTCCAGCACCGGGTCGGTGTTGAGCAGCAGCACGGCCTTGAGGCTCTCACCGCCCAGCATCTGGCCGGCGTTCAGGCCACCGGCCTGAGGCTGTGCACCCACCAGCTGGGCACCCACGGTGTTGGCGGCTTCGCTCAGATAACCAACGCTGGCGCCGGTCTGGGCGCCGATCCAGTTGGCCAGGGCCAGCAGGCTGGCGGCCTGCGGATGCTGCGCGGCGGCATTGCCCAGCAGCACGGCCTTCTTATGACCCGAGAGCAGTGCCGCGGCAATGGCCTTGGCCTCCTCGCTGGCGGTGCCGGCAGCCGGAGCGGCGGCGCCGGTGCTGGCGGCCACGGCGGCGGCCACATCGGCCAGGCTCTGCACCCAGGCGCTGGGAGCGGCTGCCACGCGGGCGGCCACAGGCATCAGCCACTCTTCCTGGCTCGCGCCCAGGGCCACGATCTTGGCGCCACGGCGGGCGGCCTGACGCAGGCGCTGGGCAAACAGCGGGTGATCCTTGCGCAGCTGCGAGCCGATGACGAAAGCACGGTCCAGCTCGGACAGCGAGGCGATGCTGGTGCCCAGCCACAGGGCCTTGCCGGCCTCGGCCACATTGCCGAAATCGGCCTGACGCAGGCGGTGGTCCACGTTCTGGCTGCCCAGGCCGCGCACCAGCTTGGCCAGCAGGTGCAGTTCTTCCACGGTGCTGTGGGCCGAGCCCAGCGCACCGATGGCAGCGGCGCCATGGTCGTTCTTGATGCTCTTCAGGCCGGTGGCGACGTATTCCAGCGCGGTGGTCCAATCCACCGCTTTCCAGGCGCCACCCTGCTTGATCATGGGCTGCTGGACGCGGGCATCGCTGTTCAGGGCCTCGTAGGAGAAGCGGTCGCGGTCGGCGATCCAGCACTCGTTGACGGCCTCGTTCTCCAACGGCACGACGCGCATCACCTGGTTGCCCTTGACCTGGACGACCAGGTTGGCACCGGTGGAGTCATGCGGCGAGACGCTCTTGCGGCGCGACAGTTCCCAGGTGCGGGCGCTGTAGCGGAAGGGCTTGCTGGTCAAGGCGCCAACCGGGCACACATCGATCATATTGCCCGAGAGCTCGGAGTCGATGCTGCGGCCGACGAAGGTCTGGATCTCGCTGAACTCGCCGCGGTGGGCCATGCCCAGTTCCATCTGGCCAGCGATTTCCTGGCCGAAACGTACGCAACGGGTGCAATGGATGCAACGGCTCATCTCCTCCATGGAGATCAGCGGGCCCACGTTCTTGTGGAAGACCACGCGCTTCTCTTCCGAGTAGCGGCTCTTGCTGCCCCCGTAGCCCACGGCCAAGTCCTGCAGCTGGCACTCGCCACCCTGGTCGCAGATCGGGCAATCGAGGGGGTGGTTGATGAGCAGAAACTCCATCACGCCCTGCTGGGCCTTAATGGCTTTCTCGCTCTTCGTGCGCACGATCATGCCCTGGGTCACGGGCGTGGCGCAGGCCGGCATGGGCTTGGGCGCCTTCTCCACGTCAACCAGACACATGCGGCAGTTGGCCGCAATCGAGAGCTTCTTGTGGTAGCAGAAATGCGGGATGTAGGTGCCGGCCTTCTCGGCAGCATGCATGACCATGCTGCCTTCCTTGACCTCTACCTTCTTGCCGTCGAGTTCGATTTCAACCATGTTCTGTCCTGGCTCGCTCAGGCCGCCTTGGCAGCGCTGCGCTGCTGCGCCTGTTCGATCATCTGCACAAACTCGTGCTTGAAGTGCTTGATCATTGCCCGCACCGGCATGGCCGCCGCGTCACCCAGGGCGCAGATGGTGCGGCCCTGGATGTTGTCGGCCACGGAGTTCAGCAGGTCGAGGTCCTCGGCCCTGCCCTGCCCGTTGGCAATGCGCTCAATCACGCGGTGCATCCAGCCCGTGCCTTCGCGGCAAGGCGTGCACTGGCCGCAGCTCTCGTGGGCGTAGAAGTACGACAGACGCAACAGGCTGTTGACCATGCAGCGCGAATCGTCCATCACGATCACCGCGCCCGAGCCCAGCATGGAGCCGGCCTTGGCGATGGAGTCGTAGTCCATGGTGCACTGCATCATGATATCCGCAGGCAGCACCGGGGCGGAGGAACCACCAGGGATCACCGCCTTGAGCTTGCGGCCAGTGCGCACGCCACCAGCGAGCTCCAGCAGCTTCTCGAAAGGCGTGCCCAGGGGCACCTCGTAGTTGCCGGGCTTGTTCACATCGCCGGACACGGAGAACAGCTTGGTGCCACCATTGTTGGGCTTGCCGATCTCGAGATAGGGCTGGCCACCGTGGCGGATGATCCAGGGCACCGCCGCGAAAGTCTCGGTGTTGTTGATCGTGGTGGGCCGGCCATACAGGCCGAAGCTGGCCGGGAACGGTGGCTTGAAACGCGGCTGACCCTTCTTGCCTTCGAGCGACTCCAGCAGCGCAGTTTCCTCGCCGCAGATATAGGCACCGAAGCCGTGGAAGGCGTGCAACTGGAAGCTGAAGTCCGAGCCCAGGATCTTGTCGCCCAGGAAGCCAGCGGCACGCGCTTCTTCCAGTGCGGCCTCGAAGCGCTCGTAGACCTCGAAGATCTCGCCGTGGATGTAGTTGTAGCCCACGGTGATACCCATCGCGAAGGCCGCGATGGCCATGCCCTCGATCACGATGTGCGGGTTGTGCATCAGGATCTCGCGATCCTTGCAGGTGCCCGGCTCGCCCTCGTCCGAGTTGCAGACCAGGTACTTCTGACCCGGGAACTGGCGGGGCATGAAGCTCCACTTCAGACCGGTGGGGAAACCAGCGCCGCCGCGGCCGCGCAGGCCCGAAGTCTTGACCTCGGCGATCACCTGGTCCGGCGTCAGCGGCGCGCCATCGGCCGTGCCCTCGCCCTTGAGGATCTTTCTCAGGGCCTGGTAGCCACCGCGCGCGATGTAGTCCTGGATGCCCCAGTTCTTGCCATCCAGACCGGCATAGATCTGCGGACTGATATGACGGTCATGGAAACAGGTCTCGGCACCGGTGGCCTGGAATTTGGAAAGATCCAGCATGCTCCCCATCCCTCAGTTCTTGCCGGCGGCGGCGTGCGCACGCAGCGTGTCGACCAGCTCATCCAGACGCTGCTCGCTCATGAAGCTGCACATCTGGCGATCGTTGACCAGCATCACCGGCGCGTCGGCGCAGGCGCCCAGGCACTCGCTCTTCTGCACGGTGAACAGGCCGTCTGCGGTCGTGCCACCCTGCTCCACCCCGAGCTTGCGGCACAGATGGTCCAGAGCAGTCTGGCCATCGCGCAGCTGGCAGGGCAGATTGGCGCAGACGTTGAGCTTGAACTTGCCCACCGGTTGCTGGTTGTACATGTTGTAGAAGGTCGTGACCTCGTACACCGCGATGGCGGGCATGCCCAGATAGTCGGCGATCACGTCTTCCGCGGCGCGCGAGACATAGCCCATCTCCTGCTGCACGATGGTCAGGCAGGCCATCACGGCAGACTGCTTGTGCTCGGCCGGATACTTGGCGACCTCGCGGTCAAAGCGGGCCCGCGTGGACTCGCTCAACACATATTCGTTATTGCTGCTGCTCATCGCTGCGCTTACCGGTCAATTTCGCCGAACACAATGTCCATGGTGCCGATCACGGCCACGGCATCGGCAATCATGTGGCCACGGGCCATCTCATCCAGGGCGGCCAGGTGGGCAAAGCCCGGGGCACGGATCTTCAGACGATAGGGCTTGTTGGCGCCGTCGCTGACGATGTAGATGCCGAACTCACCCTTGGGGTGCTCGACGGCGGCATAGGCCTCGCCCTCGGGCACGCGGAAGCCCTCGGTGAAGAGCTTGAAGTGGTGGATCAGCTCTTCCATGCTCGACTTCATGTCGACACGGCCGGGGGGCGCCACCTTGTGGTTGTCGGTGATGACCGGGCCCGGGTTGGCCTTGAGCCACTTGACGCACTGTTCGACGATGCGGCAGCTCTGGCGCATTTCCTCGACGCGCACCACATAGCGGTCATAGGTGTCACCGTTGGTACCCACCGGGATGTCGAAGTCCATCTTGGCGTAGACATCGTAGGGCTGGCTCTTGCGCAGATCCCAGGGGATGCCCGAGCCGCGCAGCATGGCGCCGGTAAAGCCCATGTTCAGCGCCCGCTCCGGCGAGACCACGCCGATGCCCACGGTACGCTGCTTCCAAATGCGGTTGTCCGTCAGCAGGGTTTCGTAATCGTCGACATTCTTGGGGAAGCGGCGGCAGAAATCCTCGATGAAGTCCAGCAACGAGCCCTGACGGTTCTCGTTGAGCTGGGCAATCGCCTTGGCATTCTTGATCTTGCTGACCTTGTACTGCGGCATGCTGTCCGGCAGGTCGCGGTAGACGCCGCCCGGACGGAAGTAGGCCGCATGCATGCGCGCACCCGAGACGGCTTCGTACATGTCGAAGATGTCCTCGCGCTCGCGGAAGCAGTAGATCAGGATGTTCATCGCACCGCAGTCCAGACCATGGCAGCCGAGCCACAGCAGGTGGTTCAGGATGCGGGTCAGCTCGGCGAACATCACGCGGATGTACTGGGCGCGCTCGGGCACCTCGATGCCCAGCATCTTCTCGATGGCCAGGCAGTAGGCATGCTCATTGGCCATCATCGACACATAGTCGAGGCGGTCCATATAGGGCAGCGACTGGATATAAGTCTTGCTCTCGGCCAGCTTCTCGGTAGCGCGGTGCAGCAGGCCGATATGCGGGTCGGCGCGCTGGATGACTTCACCGTCCAGCTCCAGCACCAGACGCAGCACGCCGTGTGCCGCCGGGTGCTGAGGCCCGAAGTTCAGGGTGTAGTTCTTGATGTCGGCCATGGTTTACAGCCCGCCGTAGTTGTCTTCGCGAATGACGCGCGGCGTGATCTCGCGCGGCTCGATGGTCACCGGCTGGTAGATCACGCGCTTTTGCTCGGCGTCATAGCGCATTTCCACATGACCCGAGACCGGGAAGTCCTTGCGCATCGGGTGGCCGATGAAGCCATAGTCCGTCAGGATGCGACGCAGATCTTCATGACCCTCGAAGATGATGCCGTACATGTCGAAGGCTTCGCGCTCGAACCAGTTAGCCGAATTCCAAACCGGGTTGACCGAGGCCACCTGGGGCAGGTCATCCTCGGCCGCGAACACCTTCAGGCGCAGGCGCCAGTTCTTGCTGACGGACAGCAGATGCGAAGCAACCGCAAAACGCGGCCCCTCGGCCACGGCGCTGGCGCCATTGCCGTAGTCGCTGTAGTCCAGACCGCAGAGGTCGATCAGCTGCTCGAACTTGAGCTCGGCGTGATCACGCAGGGTGCGAGCCACGTCCAGGTAATGCTCGGGGCGCACACGCAGGGTCAGCTCACCCAGCTCGCGCTTGAGTTCCAGGATCTTGTCGCCAAGGACGGCTTGGAGTGCCGCCTGCAGGGTGTCGAGTTTGGTGCTCATGGGTGCTCAGCGGGCGATGGTGTTCTCACGGCGGATCTTGGCCTGCAACTGCAGGATGCCGTAGAGCAGCGCCTCGGCCGTGGGCGGGCAGCCCGGCACATAGACGTCCACCGGCACGATGCGGTCGCAGCCCCGCACCACCGAATAGCTGTAGTGGTAGTAGCCGCCGCCATTCGCACAGGAGCCCATGGAGAGCACCCAGCGCGGCTCGGCCATCTGGTCGTAGACCTTGCGCAGGGCCGGCGCCATCTTGTTGCACAAGGTGCCGGCCACGATCATCAGATCGGACTGACGCGGACTCGGACGGAACAGCATGCCAAAGCGGTCGATGTCATAGCGCGCCGCACCGGCGTGCATCATCTCCACCGCACAGCAGGCCAGACCGAAGGTCATCGGCCACAGAGAACCGGTCTTGGACCAGTTGATCAGCTTGTCGACCGAGGTGGTGACGAAGCCTTCCTTCAAAACGCCTTCAATGCCCATGGCAAGAATCCCAAATTGCCGAGGCGGCCAAGGCCGCCCCATTTGCAGCCACCTTGCCAGGCAGGGCGGCCGACGCGCTTATCCGAGGGGAAGCGAACTCACTCCCAGTCCAGAGCACCCTTCTTCCATTCGTAGGCGAAACCCACGACCAGAATACCCAGGAAAATCATCATCGCCCAGAAACCTGCCGCGCCGATATCGCGCAACGCCACCGCCCAGGGGAAGAGGAAGGCGATTTCCAAGTCGAACAGGATAAACAGAATGGCCACGAGGTAATAGCGCACATCGAATTTCATGCGCGCGTCTTCAAAGGCCTCGAAGCCGCATTCATAGGGAGAGTTCTTGGCCGCGTCAGGGCGACGCGGGCCCAGCAGAGCGCCGAGCAACTGAGGCGCCACTCCAACACCCGCGCCGACAAGAATGAAAAGGATGACGGGCAGGTACTGTTCCAGATTCATGGCGAAAAACTCAGTTATCGAGAATGAATCGCATTTGGCTTTCGCCAAAAGCTACGGGCGCGCCGCCAGCAATGATAGATTGCTTACGGACCGCGCCCGCTCTGTCCCCAGCAAGCCGACCTTTCGGTCAGCATTACTTCGGGGCGCATCGGTCGATCATCCACCCCATGGGCGCGAATGCCGCTATCGGCCGATTATTGTTTTGGTGCCGTCGGCGAGACTCGAACTCGCACAGCTTTCGCCACTACCCCCTCAAGATAGCGTGTCTACCAATTTCACCACGACGGCTTGTTTTGCTTGCTGTCTGTTCGCTTGAGGTTTGCTTCCCAGACAGCCTCGCATTCTATACCGAAATTCCCTAGGACTTAGAGAGAAACGGCAGAAATTTGCAGCTCGGCAGGCACGAAACGCAACACTGCCGTGCCACAGCCCGCGCCACCTTACTTGGAAGCGGCCGGCGCAGGCGCAGCGATGGGCGCAGGCACCACAGCAGCAGGAACGGCGGCAGCGCCGGAACTGGCAGCGCTAGCCGGTGCAGCACGATCCAGCACGCTTTCGCCAGCCGGCGCCGTGCTGCGCTGGTTGGCCATAAAGGCCAGGGCCAGGGTGCAGACGAAGAAGATGGTGGCGCAGACAGCCGTGCTGCGCGACAGGAAGTTGGCGCTGCCGGTGGCGCCGAAGAGGCTGCCCGAGGAACCGCCACCAAAGGAGGCCCCCATATCGGCACCCTTGCCATGCTGGACCAGCACCAGGCCGATCATGACCAAGGCCGTCAGCAGTTGCAGCACCAACACCAGATTCATCAGAACTTGCATCTCAAAATACTCCAGTAACTCTTGTCAGATTGGGCCGAACACTCAGCCTGCGGCCCGGCAGATGGCCGCAAAATCGGCCGCCTTGAGGGCAGCACCGCCGATCAAACCCCCATCGATGTCCGCTTGAGCAAACAGCTGCGCTGCGTTATCGGGCTTGACGCTGCCGCCATAAAGAATGCGCATGGCGTCCGCTTTCTTGCTGGCCGCCTGAAGCTGCTGGCGCAGCACATGATGCACGGCCTGAGCCTGCTCGGGCGTAGCCGTGAGGCCCGTGCCGATGGCCCAGACGGGCTCATACGCCACCACGATCTCGCCGATGCAGTGCGTCAGCGTGTGGATCACGACCGCCAGCTGGCGCTTGACCACCTCCTCGGTGCGGCCGGCTTCGCGCTCGGCCAGGGTCTCACCCACGCAGACTATGGGCGTCACGCCGTGAGCCAGAGCCGCCTTGGCCTTGTCGGCCACCAGCTGGTCACCTTCATGGTGGTAGGCACGGCGCTCCGAGTGACCCACGATCACATAGCGGCAGCCAATGTCCTGCAGCATGGCCGAGGACACCTCGCCCGTGTAGGCGCCCTGCTCGTGCGCCGAGCAGTCCTGCGCCCCGAAGGCGATGGCCGTGCCGGTCAGAGCCAGCGCGGTCTCGCTGATGTAGGGGAAAGGCACGCAGACCGCCACATCGGCACTCCAGGGCCCCGCCTCCTTCAAACCGGCCAGCAGCACCGCGTTGGCGGCGCGGCTGCCATGCATCTTCCAGTTGCCAACAACAAGCTTCTTGCGCATTGCGTCGCCCTCTTCTTCTCTCTTGTCTTCGCTTACCAGCTCAGCACGATCTTGCCGACATGCTCACCCGACTCCATCAGCGTGTGCGCCTGGGCCGCCTCGGCGGCCGGCAGCTCGCGGTAGATGACGGGAGCGATGCGACGCTGCTCAAGCAAGGGCCAGACCCGCTCGCGCAGTGCGCGAGCGATGCCGGCCTTGAACGCCAGCGAACGCGGTCGCAGAGTGGAGCCGGTAAGGGTCAGACGGCGACGCAAGACCTGGCCCGCATCGAACTCTGCCTTCACCCCACCCTGAACAGCGATGATCACCACCCGGCCATCATCAGCCAAGCACTGCACATTGCGTGCGACATAGTCGCCCGCCACCATGTCCAGGATCACGTCCACGCCGCGGCCGCCAGTGGCAGCCTTGGCTTCGGCCACGAAGTCCTGTTCACGGTAGTTGATCGCCACATCCGCCCCCAGGCGCACGCAGGCCGCGGCCTTCTCGGCCGTGCCCACGGTCACCAGCACGCGCGAGCCCAGGGCCTTGGCCAACTGGACCGCGGTGACGCCGATGCCACTGCTGCCGCCATGCACCAGCAGGCTTTCGCCCGGCTGCAGCGCGGCGCGCTCGAAGACATTGCTCCACACGGTGAAGAAAGTCTCCGGCAGGCTGGCAGCCTCGGCCATGGTCCAGCCCGCGGGCACCGGCAGGCACTGGCCCACGGGCGCCACGCAGCGCTCGGCATAGCCACCGCCGGCCACCAGGGCGCAGACGGCATCACCCGGCTGCAGGCCCGCGGCCGCCAGGGCCGCGGCGTCGCCACCGATGATGCGCCCCGCCACCTCAAGGCCCGGCAGATCGCTGGCACCGGCGGGCGGCGGGTAAGCACCCTTGCGCTGCAGCACATCGGGGCGGTTGATGCCATAGGCCTCAACCGCGATCAGACACTCACCGACCCCGGCGACGGGGTCGGTGAGTGT
>NZ_JBKCLH010000181.1:0-16259 GCF_046300915.1 Roseateles sp.
CATAGTCGCCGCCGGTGGCCGGTCCGCTCAGGCCGAAGCCGGGCAGGTCCAGGCGCACCACCCGCCGGCCCTGGGCGCTGAGCGCCGCGGCCCAGGCATCCCAGCTGTGAAGGCTGGAAGCGCTGCCATGCAGCATCAGCAGGGGCAGGGGATCGCTGCGAGGGCCTTCGTCGCGGTAGTGCATGAGCTGGGCGCCCAGCTCGACGAAGTCCGAGGGCGGCGGGGCCCAGCGCTGGACCAGGCTTTCCAGGCTGCGGGCCGGCGCCCGGAAGGCGGCGCTACCCAGGGCCAGGGCCAGCAGCATCACGCCCGCCAGGCGCAGCAGCCAGGCGGCGGGGCTCGTGGTTTCGGCAGCCATGGTGGATGGGACGAGGCGCCGGGCTCAGCGCGCCCGGTGGGCCTCGCTGGCGGGACGCTGCACCTCGGTGTCCGGGGCCAGACCGGCGTTCAGGGCCTCACGCTCATCAAAGACGAAGCAGCTGCCCTGGTAGTGCTTGCCGCCCACCTCCTCGAAGTACTTGAGGATGCCGCCTTCGAGCTGGTAGATGGGCGTGTCGCTCAGGCCTTGCTCCTGCAGATAGAGCGCGGCCTTCTCGCAGCGTATGCCACCGGTGCAGAAGCTCACCACGGTCTTGCCCTGCAGGGCCTCGCGGTGGTGCTGAACGGCCTCGGGGAATTCGCTGAACTTGCTGATGCGCCAGTCCAGGGCTCGCTCGAAGCTGCCGTAGTCCACCTCGAAGGCGTTGCGGGTGTCCAGGGTCACGACCGGACGACCCTCATCGTCATGGCCCTGATCCAGCCAGCGTGCCAGTGTGGCCGCGGGCAGGGCGGGAGCGCGCTCGGCGCGGTCCGGCCGGATGGTCGGGTGGTTCATGCGGATGATCTCGGGCTTGACCTTGACCAGCAGCTTGCGAAAGGGCACGGTCTCGGACCAGCTCTCCTTGGGCGCCAGATCGGCAAAGCGCTCGTCAGCACGCAGCGCCTCCACCCAGCCACGCACTGCCTCGGGCGCGCCCGCCAGGACGAGATTGATGCCTTCCTCGGCCAGCAGCACCGTGCCACGCAGCGCCAGCTGCTTGGCGCGCTCATGCAGGGTGTCGCGCAGCGCGGCGCAGTCGGGCAGCCCTACGAACTTGTAGGCCGAGATATTGAGAACGGGGGCGGGATACAGCATGGCGAGGGCCTGGATTGTAGGCAAAGTGCGTCAGCCGCCCCGGTCGAGCGCCCATCGCCCCATGGCGAGGGCTGGTTCAGGGGGCCGGACGGCTGGGCACGCCGGCGCTGCAGACCTCGATATGAGCCGGGCTGTGCACAAACCAGCCGCTGCGGTGACGGCGTGCGTCCAGCAGTTCGAGCCAGGTCTTGCTGTCGGTGCGCAGCAGCTGCAGGCGAGGGCGCTCGGCATCGGGCATGTCCGCCAGCAGGCGCACGCGCTGGATGGGGCTGCGCTGCTCGGCTTGCTCGTAAAAGCCCATGGCGCCGCCGCCGCGCGGCAGGCTGGCCAGCAGCTCCATGCCCTGGATCACGCGCCCCACCAGGGTGATGTTGAGGTCCAGCCCCCGCGGGGCATGGCCGATCACGGTGTATAGCGAGCTGCCGGTGCTGGAGTCGGGTGCATTGCCGCGGCCCGCGCCCACCATGCCGTAGCAATGCGTCAGCCAGGCCTTGTCGGCCTCGGGCTGGGCGGCCATGGGGAAACCATCCACAAAGCCGCTCACCGGCGCCCAGCCATCCACATCGGGCAGTCGGCTGATGGGCAGATCCTTGTAGGCGATGGAGAACTCGGCAGGTAGGCGAGCCTGTGCCTCGCCCAGGGGGCGGGCCTTGTCCGGCTTGTCGGTATCGGGATCGCCCCATTGGGTGACGAAGTTGTCCTGGACCCGCAGGACGGCCAGGCCGTCGTAGTAGCCGGCGCGTGTCAGGCTGCGGATATTGGCCACATGGCGTGGCGCGAAGCGTGGCGCCAGCTCGATCAGCACCTGGCCGGGGCCGCGCGCGGTCTGCAACTCCATCAGCACGGTGTCCCGGGGATCCGGGCTGCGCCAGTCGCTGGCGGGCGATTGGGCCAGGATGTCGGCAGCGCTGCGGGCGGGCTTGGCGGCCGGCGCCTGAGCTTGCGCGGTCGCGCCCAGGCTCAGCAGGGCGGAGCCCAGCAGCGTAAGCATGGCGCGGAGCGGGGGGCAGGTCTTGCTCATGGGGGCGGAGCATAGCCGCCGGCCCCCCTCCGTACAATCGATAGATGGCTTTTGTTCACCTGCGTACCCATACCGAGTTTTCCGTCGTTGACGGCACCCTGCGCGTCGACGATGCGGCCAAGGCGGCCGCCAAGGACGGGCAGGTGGCCCTGGGGCTGGCCGATCTGGCCAATCTGTTCGGGGGCGTCAAGTTCTACAACGCTTGCCGCAAGAACGGCGTGAAGCCGGTGCTGGGCGCGGACTGCTGGATCGAGCCCGAGGCCTCGGACCGGCCCGCCACCCGGGTGCTGCTGCTGGTGCAGGACAGCCAGGGCTATCTGAATCTGAGCGAGTTGCTCTCCCGGGCCTGGATTCAGAATGTGCAGCGCAACCAGGCCTGCCTCAAATGGGAGTGGATGCAAGAGCTGCACGAGGGCCTGATCTGCCTCTCGGGCGCGCAGTTCGGCGGTCTGGGTCAGGCCCTGCTGGCCGGCGACAAGGCCCGCGCTATGGACTGGGCACGCCGCCTGGCGGCGCTGTACCCGGGACGCTTTTACATCGAGCTGCAGCGCGCCGGCCTGCCCGGCCAGGAGGCCCTGGTGCGGGCCAGCGTGCCCCTGGCGGCCGAGCTGCAGCTGCCGGTGGTGGCCACCCATCCCATTCAGTTTCTTGCCGAGGAAGACTATGACGCCCATGAGGCGCGGGTCTGCATTGCCGATGGCGAGACCCTGGCCAATCCCAAGCGCATCAAGCGTTTCCTGCCGGGCCAGTATTTCAAGACGCAGGCCGAGATGGAGGCGCTGTTCGCCGACATTCCCAGCGCGATTGCCAACACGGTGGAGATCGCACGGCGCTGCAGCCTGAGCCTGGTGCTGGGCAAGCCGCAGCTGCCCAACTTCCCCACGCCGCTGCTGGAAGATGGCACGCCCATGCCCATGGCGCAGTACTTCCGCCAGCTCTCCTTCGAGGGGCTGGAGGAGCGCCTGCAGCTGCTCTTCCCCGATCCCGCCAAGCGCGAGGCCGAGCGGCCGCGCTATGTGGAGCGCCTGGAATTCGAGCTGGACACCATCATCAAGATGGGCTTTCCGGGCTACTTCCTGATCGTGGGTGACTTCATCCGCTGGGCCAAGATGAACGGCTGCCCCGTGGGGCCGGGCCGGGGCTCCGGCGCCGGCTCGCTGGTGGCCTATGTGCTCTTGATCACGGACCTGGATCCGCTGCAGTACAACCTGCTGTTCGAGCGCTTCCTGAACCCGGAGCGGGTGTCCATGCCCGACTTCGACATCGACTTCTGCCAGGGCAACCGCGACCGCGTCATCGACTACGTCAAGGACAAGTACGGCCGCCCCGCCGTGAGCCAGATTGCCACCTTCGGCACCATGGCGGCCAAGGGCGCGCTGCGCGATATCGGCCGGGTGCTGGGCATGGGCTTCGGCCATGTGGACTCGATCGCCAAGCTGGTGCCGGCGCCCCCGGGCAAGACCGTGACCCTGGCCAAGCTGCCGCCGGACTTCGACCCGGAAAAGGCCAAGATGGTCTATGCCCGCCACGAGTCGCCCGAGATCGAGGAGCGCGAGCGGGAGGACGAGGAAGTGGCCGGCCTGCTGGAGCTGGCCGCCCGCGTGGAGGGCACGGTGCGCTCCATCGGCATGCACGCCGGTGGCGTGCTGATCGCGCCGGGCAAGATCACCGACTTCTGCCCCCAGTACCAGCAGCCGGGCTCCACCAGCGCGGTGAGCCAGTACGACAAGGATGACGTCGAGGCCATCGGCCTGGTGAAGTTCGACTTTCTGGGCCTGGCCACGCTGACCATCCTGGAGCTGGCCAAGGACTTCATCGTCGCGCGCTATCCGGAGCAGAGGGACTTCGCCTTCGAGAAGATCCCGCTGGACGACAAGAAGACCTACAAGCTCTTCTCGGATGGCCTGACCGAGTCGGTGTTCCAGTTTGAATCCAGCGGCATGCAGAAGATGCTGAAGGACGCGAAGCCCTCGCGTCTGGAGGACCTGATCGCCCTGAACGCGCTGTACCGCCCAGGCCCCATGGACCTGATCCCGACCTTCGTCGCGCGCAAGCACGGCAAGGAGGTGGTCGAGTATCCACACCCCCTGACCGAGCCGGTGCTGGCCGAGACCTACGGCATCATGGTCTACCAGGAGCAGGTGATGCAGACGGCCCAGGTGCTGGGCGGCTACAGCCTCGGCGGCGCCGACATGCTGCGCCGGGCCATGGGCAAGAAGAAGGCCGAAGAGATGGCCATGCACCGCGAGATGTTCCGCAAGGGCGCCGCGGAGAAGGGCATTGACCAGAACAAGGCCGACGAGGTCTTCGACCTGATGGAGAAGTTCGCGGGCTACGGCTTCAACAAGTCGCACGCCGCCGCCTACTCCCTGCTGGCCTATCACACGGCCTGGCTCAAGGTGCATTTCACGGCGGAGTTCTTCGCCGCCAACATGACCATCGAGTCGGACGACACCGACAAGCTCAAGGTCCTGCTCAACGATGCCAAGCTCTTCGGCATTGAGTTCGAGCCGCCCAATGTCAATCTGGGCGTGCACCGCTTCGAGCCCCTGGGGCCCAAGAAGGTCAACTACAGCCTGGGCGCCGTCAAGGGCACGGGCGTGGGCGCCATCCAGGCCATCGTGGCGGCGCGCAATGAGGGCGGGCCCTTCAAGAGCTTCTTCGACTTCTGCGTGCGGGTGGACCGCAAGCAGGTGAACAAGCGCGTGGTGGAGGCCCTGATCAAGGCCGGCGCCTTCGATGTGCTGGAGCCCGACCGCGCCCGCCTGTTGGCCAGCGTGGCCCTGGGCTACACCTATGCCGAGAACCTGCAGGCCAATGCCAACCAGGGTGGCCTGTTCGATTTCGACGACAGCACCCATGGCTCCTCCACGGCCGAGCCGCCCCTGGTGGAAGTGGCGCCCTGGAGCATCAAGGAAAAGCTAAGCCACGAGAAGACGGCCATTGGCTACTACCTCAGCGGCCATCTCTTCGACCAGAACGGCGAGGAGGTGCGGCGTGTGGTCAAGCGCCGTATCGCCGAGCTGCAGGACAGCCGCGATCCGGTGATGGTGGCCGGCATCGTCAGCGATATGCGGGTCATCAATGGCAACCGCGGCCGGGTGGCCATCTTCAAGCTGGACGACAAGAGCGATGCCATCGAGGCCGTGGTTAACGAGGAACTGCTCAATGCCAACAAGGAACTGCTAGCCGAAGACGAGCTGATCATCGCCTCGGGCAAGGTCCAGAACGACCGTTTCTCGGGCGGCCTGCGCATGAACATCCAGCAGGTGTGGAGCCTGGCGGCGGCGCGGGCGCGCTTTGGCCGCTATGTCTATGTGCCGGTGCGGCGGGAGCTACCGCCTCTGGCCGAGCTGCTGCGCCAATGGCCTGCCAAGCGCGTGGAGGGCGAACAGGGCAGCCTGGTCCAGGGCTTGAAGGTGCGCACCCATCACGTCCTGGCTCAGGGTCAGGTCCAGCTGGATCTGGGCGAGGACAGCCGCTTCTGGCCCTGCGAGGAGGCCCTGCAGCTGCTGCAGCGCTTCGCGCCACCGGCGGCGCCCCCCGCCGGCACCGCGGGCGCACCGGCCCAGCCCGCGGCGCCCCTGCAGGGCGCCCAGATCATCTACGACTGAGTCGGACCCGCGGGAATGCGCTGGCCTGTCGCGCGGCCGCGACTGGCCAGTGCTTGCGCCCCTGTTCATGGCTTGCAGCCGGGGCAGTGGACGTAAGCTGCGGGTGTGCAGCTTGTTCCGCCCTCCAACAATGCCACGCTACCGGCCACCGGTCTGATCCTGACCGGCGGCGGTGCGCGCGCGGCCTACCAGGTGGGCGTGCTGGCGGCCCTGGCCCAGCTGCGCCGCGATGCCGGCATGGGGGGCAGCGGGGCGCCCAACCCCTTTCCCATCATTGCCGGTACCTCTGCCGGGGCCATCAATGCGGCCACCCTGGCGAGCTATGCCGACGACTTCGATGCGGCGGTCGACGGCCTCATGCACATCTGGCAGAACATCCATGTGGATCAGGTGTATGCGGCCGACTCCCTGGGCGTGATACGGACCGGGGCACGCTGGATGACCATGATGAGCCTGGGCTGGGCCCTGGCGCGCTGGCGCCGAAGCCGCCCGCGCAGCCTGCTGGATAACGCGCCGCTGCGTGATCTGCTGGCACGCTGGACCCGGCTGGAGCGGCTGGACGAAATGCTGGCCCAGGGGCATCTGCGCGCCCTGGCGATCAGCGGTTCCAGCTACACCAGTGGTCAGCACGTCACCTTCTATCAGACCCGTGAGGCCATTGAACCTTGGCTGCGCTCCCAGCGGCTGGCGGTGCGGACGGAACTCACCCTGTCCCATCTGATGGCCTCCTCTGCCATTCCCTTCATCTTTCCGGCCGAGGAGCTTGAGCTGGGAGGGCAGAAGGAGTGGTTTGGCGACGGCTCCATGCGGCAGAGCGCGCCCATCTCGCCCGCGGTTCACCTGGGGGCTCAGCGTGTGCTGGTCATCGGCGCCGGCCGCATGCACGAGCCGGCGGGCTCGCGGCAGGTGCTCAACACCGGCCATCCCAGCATGGCGCAGATTGCCGGTCATGCGCTCTCCAATATCTTCCTGGATGCGCTGGCGGTGGATGTGGAGCGCATGCAGCGCATCAACCACACCCTGTCCCTGCTTTCGCCCGAGGCGCGGCGCAACACGAGCTTGCGTCCGGTGGACGTGCTGGTCATTGCGCCGAGCCGGCGCCTGGACGATATGGCCGCCGAGCACCAGGGCAGCCTGCCGCCCCCCATACGGGCCATGCTGCGCAGCGTGGGCGTGGCTGGCGAGGGCAAGCTGGCCAGCGGCTCGGCCCTCACCAGCTATCTGCTCTTCGAGCCCTCCTATACCGGCGACCTGATCATGCTGGGCATGACCGACACCCTGGCGCGCCGTGCCGAGGTGCAGCAGTTCTTTGCTTGGCCCACCCAGCCGCCCAGCGTGGACCCGGCGCTGATGCGCAAGCGTCGCGCCGGCTTCGCCCAGGCCGCCAAGGCTTGAGGCGAGCCGCCGACTGGGCTCAGCGTTCCTGAGGCGCAGGGGCCTCGTAGGCATGGCCATTGATCCGCAGCCCGGCCCCGGAGAGTCGGCGTGCCAGGCTTGGGCCCAGGCCGCGCACGCGGCGCAGCAGGTCCGGCCAGTCATTGAAGAGCGCGCGGGCGCGCTCGGCGAGCAGGCGCTCGGCCAGCTGCGGGCCGATGCCGGGCAGGGATTCGAGTTCGGCCCGGTCGGCCTGGTTGAGTTCCAGCAGCGGGCTTTGGGCCTGGGCGCCCAGGGCCGGGTGCAAGAGGGGCAGGTGCAGCAGGCCCAGTTGCAGCCAGTGGCGGCGCGTCTGCGAAGCCGCGCGCGCCGGCATGACTCAGTCCCCCACCTGGGCCTGGACCATGGCGGCATAGGCGCCGCCACGCGCCATCAGCTCGGCATGGCTGCCGGACTCCAGCACCCGTCCCTGGGCCAGCACATGGATGGCATCGGCCGCACGTACCGTGGACAGGCGGTGGGCAATCAGGATCAGGGTCTTCTTGCCTTGCCATTGCTCCAGCGCTTGCTGGACCGCGCGCTCGCTTTCCGTGTCCAGTGCCGAGGTGGCTTCGTCAAAGACCCAGATGGGCGCTTCCTTGTAGAGGGCCCGGGCGATGGCCAGGCGCTGGCGCTGGCCGCCGCTGAGCTTGCTGCCATTGGCACCCACGGGGGTGTCCAGGCCTTGCGGCAGGCTCTGCACAAAGTCCCAGAGGTGAGCCGCGCGCAGCACCTGTTCCAGGCGTGCGGGGTCCTTGGCCTGGGCATAGGCCACGTTCTCGGCAATGGAGCTGTCGAAGAGCACGATGTCCTGCGAGACCACGGCAAATTGCCGGCGCAGCTCGGCCTTCTTGATGTCCGCGGCGTCCTCGCCGTCGAGCAGGATGCGGCCGCCATCCGGCTGGGCAAAGCCCAGCAACAGATGGATGACCGAACTTTTGCCCGCGCCCGAGGCCCCGATCAGGGCCGTGGTCTTGCCGGCAGGGATCTTGAGGCTCAAGCCTTCCAGCGCTGGCGTTTCGGCGCCGGGGTACTGCAGACGGATGTCCTGCAGATCCAGGTCGCCCTTGACCGGTGTCTTGAGGCTGCGTTGCCCGGTGTCGGGCTCGGCGGGCAGCTGGAAAAGACTGAAGCAGGCACGCGCAATCACCAGGCCATTGACGATGGGTTGCGAGAGTTCCGAGAGATGGCGCAGACGCGAGCTCAGCAGCAGCAGGGCCGTGACAAAGGCCGCGAACTCGCCGACACCGGTGTTGTTCTCACGGGCCTGCAGCAGGGCAATGGTGATGATCAAGGACAGACCAATGGCGGCCACCAGCTGGGACAGGGGCTGGATGGTGGCATTGGTGGCTGAATTCTTCAGGGCTTGCTGCTGGGCGTCCTTGCTCAGGCTGGCAAACTGCTCCCGTTCATGGGCGGCCGCATCAAAGCTGCGCACCACGCGCCAGGCGCGCACCAGATCATCGACCTTGGCAGCCAAGCGCATCTGGGCGTCATAGCTCAGCGCTCCGATACGCTGCACGCGCCGGTTGATGCGCTTCATCACATAGGCCATGAGGGGCAGGGTGACCAGCGAGAGCAGGGTAAGCTGCCAGTTGAGATAGAGCAGATAGCCCAGGGTGGCGATGGTGGGCAGGCCGTCACGCAGCACCGTGATGGAGGCCCCGGCCAGCAAGGTCATGAACTGATGCGGATCGTTGACGACTTTGCTGACGGCATTGCCGGCTGGCAGGCTGGTGTAGACCGTGGCATCGGCCTTGAGCAGGGTGTCGGCCAGTGCGCGGCGCAAGTCCATGACCGTGCGCCACGTCGTCCAGCTCAGCAAGTACGAGCCCAGGAATCCGAAGATGCCTCGCACGATGTAGAGACCGATAAGCGCCACGGGCACCCACCACACCGAAAAGGCATCGGGCTTGAAGCCGTCGCTGAAGACGGTCTTGATCAGATGCGGGATCAGCGGCTCGGTGATCGCGGCGCCCAGATAGGCCAACAGGGTGAGTGCGGCGCCCCAGCGATAGGGGCGGACAAAGCTCACGACTTGACGCGCGGTGGTCTTCAGATCCGGCTGGGGCTCACTCACGATGGGGCTAGGGGCTGTGTGCTGCTGGGCCTGAATTGTCGCCGGGTTTGCTGCGACGTTCGGCGTGGGGCAGCCGATACACTGCCGCATGTCCAAAACTTGCACGGCGCCGGGAGGCGCAGATTCGGCTGCGGGCCTGACCGCGCGCCCCGTTCAGCGTGTGCTGCATTTCGTCACCGGCGGGTTTTCCGGTGCGACGCAAGTGGCCGTGGACTTGTGCCGCGCGGCCCAGGATCAGACTGACATGGAGGTGCTGCTGGTTCTGCGCCGCAAGTCCAATACCGATGCGGCGCGGCTTGAGGCCTTGCGCGCGCAAGGCATTGCCGTACAGGTGCTGCCGGGCTGGACGCATCTGGCCACCGTCTTGGCGCTGTGGCGTCTTTGCCGGGGCTGGCGGCCGCAGGTGCTGGTGGCACATGGCTTTCCCGAGCATTTGCTTGGTCGTTGGGCAGGCTTGCTGGCCGGGGTGCCGCGCCTGATACAGGTGGAGCACAACTCCCGGGAGCGCTACACGCCCTGGCGGCGTTGGCAAGCGCGTCGCTTGGCGCCGCATACCGAGCGCATGATCGGCGTCTCGGAGGGGGTGCGTCGCAGTCTGCTGCAACTGGGTATGCCGTCGGACAAGACCTTGGCCATACCCAATGGCATTCAGCTGGATCGCTTTCCGGCCGCCAGTTTGCTGCCCATGGCCCAGCGCGTGCCGCAGATCGTGATGGTGGCGCGCTTTGCCCGGCAGAAGGATCCCCAGACCTTGCTGCGTGCGCTGGCCAAGCTGCGTGAACGCGGGCTGAGGGTGCCGCTCAAGTTTGCCGGCAGCGGCGGTCGTTCGCATTTGAAGGCGGCGCAGCGTGAGGCTGAGCGCCTGGGCTTGGCCGATCAGGTCGAGTTTCTCGGTCAGCATCCGCAAGTGCCGTCGCTGCTCATGAGCAGCCGGGTCTTTGTGCTGTCCACGCGCTGGGAAGGCATGCCCCTGGCCCTGGTGGAGGGCATGGCGGCAGCCTGCGCCTGCGTGGCCACGGCGGCACCAGGGGTGGAGGGCGTGCTGGAGACGGAACGTACCGGCTTGCTGGTGCCGCCGGGCGATGCCGATGCGCTGGCTGAGGCACTCTGGCGCCTGCTCACCGACGAAGACTTGGCCCAGCGGCTGGGCAGTGCAGCCCGTGATCAGGCCTGTCAGGCGCATGGCCTGGCGCTCATGCGCGACCGCTATGCCGCGGTGATACGGGGTGGCTCGGCGCCGACCTGAGTCCAGACCCGCTCAGGTGCTCTGGTCCAGCCAGCGGCGAAGCGGGCGGCCCAGCCCGTAGGCCAGCTGCTGCCAGCGCGTGCGTGCATGGCGCTGCAGGAAGATGCGGCGGTGCCAGTCGCTGCCCAGCAGCTCGGGCTTCTGCTCTGCGATCAGGCGCAGGCACAGCGCCCGCATGGCCGCGCTTTCCTCGCCGGCGCTGCGTCCATTCCGGTAGATCTTCTGCCCGCTGGTGACGGGGCGCCGGTGGCTCGCCACCACCGCATCGATCAGGGCGGTGCGGGGCCAGTCGCCAATCTGCTGCAGGGTGGGCATGAGGTACTTGTCGATGCCCCAGGAAGAGATGTTGCCCGCGTAATGAGGACGCCCGGCCAGGAAGAGCTCGCCGCGGTAGAAGGGCATCATCACCTCGATCCAGTCCACCGGGCGGTAGAAGCGATGGGGCTGCTGCAGGGTCCAGCGATGGGTGAAGACGCTGTCGTGGCTGAGCACGGGCGAGAAGCTGTCCAGGCCTTCGCAACGCCCCAGGTGCAAGGCGCGGTTGATGTCGCTGACGCTCAGCAGCACATCGTCATCGATCAGGCCGACATATTCGGGGCAGCGGCCCTGCATGGCCAAGTGCTCGGCCAGAGCCTGGTAGATCTCCCCCTTGCACTCGGTCCGAGCCGACAGCACGGTGCAGGACTGATGCCGCAACTGGAGTTCGCCTGCAGGATGCCGTCCCGTGTAGTCGAACAGTACCCAGTCGAACTCGGCGGCGGCATCCAGATGGATCATGGCCAGGGGCGTGGCGCTGCCGTCCCAAGATACAAGCACCAAGGGCTTCTTGCTCATCGACGATGCCAGTAGTTCAGAAGGGTGTAGCGGGCCTTGCGGCGGAACTTTCGCCAGGTCATGGCCAGGGTGTCGGGGGTCTTGGCGCCGATGGAGCTCTGCTCGCTGGTCTCGTCCAGCGCAATCGCGGCCGGGCTGACACCTTGTATGCAGAGTTCGGTCTCCCACCAATGGCGCAAATCGACATCGATGGGGCGGCCGAAGGGGATGCGCCCTTGCAAGAGCTTGGCAGCCCCGGCACGGCTGATCACATAGCCCGCGGTGAGGCTTGGAACACGCTTGTACTCGACCAGCTGGTACCCCGGGCACAGGGGCTGTGCGCGACCTTGCCTGCTTGGAGCGCTCCTGGCGTCAAGGTGCCCGATGAGCTTGATCATGTCCCAGCCACGAGGAAGCGATCCGATGGCGGTGATGACTTCCGCGAACTGCGGTTCGAGCCGGACATCATCTTCCAACACGACCAGCGCCTCATGTGTGGAGTCGATCAGGTCTTTCCAGGCTTGAAGATGGCTGGCATAGCAGCCCTTCTCCCCATTGCTCAGTGTCTTGTGGAACTGTCGCTTGTTGAGTTCTTCGCTGTAAAGACGTGCTTGCTCGGCCGGGCTCAAGGCGGTCCAAAGCACGGCCTCCTGCCGATCGGCATGCAGGCCCAGCCGGGAGAACTCCGACTGCATCCGCCGGTGTCGCTCGGCATCCCTTTGCAAGTTGATGTAGATCAGGGGCAGCATGGAAGCGTGTGTAAGAGGCTGCAGTCAGCAGCCGGGCTGCAGCAGGAGGGCGTGCAGGCGCAGTCGCGCTTGCAGCAGCAGGTGACGGGCTTTGCGCAGCTTGCGCAGTTTCAGGAAGGGCAGGCGCTTGCGCATCAGGAGATAGGGATGCTTGAGCGCAGGGTTTTGGCTGTCATGCGCGGTATGGAAGGCGGCGAGATCAAAGCCGCAGGCCTTGAGGTAGTCGCTGAAGCCCAGTTCGTGGTGATCGATGGTCGATTGCCGGTCTGCATAGGGCTTGAGCGTGTCCCAGTAGTCCAGGAAGGCCTTGGAGCGGAAAACCCGAGGCTTGAAATGGAAGAAGTAACTCTGCAGATGTGGCCGGGGCTCGTGGCTGAGCGTGGCCCCAACAACGTCGGCGGCCTGGGACTCGCAGAAGCTCAGGAAGTCGGCCAGACTGAAAAAAGGCCCGTGCACGCTGCTGTTGAGCAGCACCAGGCTTTCCAATGTGCCCAGGGCCTCGCGCTGCTCTAGCAAGGCGCAGCGCCAAGCATAGAAGTCGTAGCCGATATTGGGGATGAGTCGAAGCTGGCAACCCAGGGCTTCAAGCCGTGCCCGCGCCGCCTTGTCGCGCACTTCGGAGGTGCTGGCGACTACCACCTCATAGCCCAGGGCCCGGAAGTGCTGCAAGGTGTGGAAGACATAGCCGTCAATCGAGGCTGTGCCGCTGTAGTGCGCGTAAAGAAGTAGCTTGCCCATGGTCCGCATTCATCGGGGGCTCACTCGCGCCAATGCTCGGCAATCCAGGGCGCCGGCAGCGGGCGGCGCCAGTTGCCGTTATGGCGTCCGGCCAGGGCGTCTGGCGGGTTCACCACGCCGTGGAAGATCAGGATGCGGGCGCCCGCCGGGATGCGCGGAGCCTGCCAGTAGTTGCGCGGCCAGCCGGGAATGCAGTGGTACTTGTAGCTGGCGCACCAGGCGGCGTCCCAGTACTTGAGCAGGCCTTTTTGCTGCATCTCGTCGGAGAGGTAGGCCTGCTCGTTGCGGAAGCGCTTGCGAATGGCGTCGAACTCGCGGCGGAACTTGGCCAGGATGTCGGGGTGGCGCCCCAGCTCAAAGCGGTAGACCGAGGAATTGCCGGTGATGCGCCAGGGGCGCTTCCAGTCGTGGATGATGAGGAACTCGCCCGGCACTTCGAAGAAGGGCGTGATGTCGTCCACGATCACCACATCCAGGTCCAGGAAGAGGGCGGTGCCTCTCAGGCCGTATTTCTCGACCAGGTCATCGCTGAAGGTGGTGAGCTTGGTCCAGCCGCGCTCCGGGCTGCCGGGGGGCAGGTCCAGGGGCGGAATGGGGCGGCACTCGACCTCGGCGCGTATGCCTTCATGGCGGTCCGTCAGGCAGACGAAGCGGAACTCGCCGCGCAGATGGCGACGCACCATGGCGTAGAGGCGGTTGACATACTCGGGGCCGTACTTCGTGCCCCACTTCATGCAGATGACGATTCTCATTGGAGCGACTCAGCAACGCTTCTGTATTCCCGCGCGCCACCCACGGAACCGGCTCGGCCGGGCCGTCGGGTGCGCCCCCTTGAGGGGGCCGGCGAAGCCGGTAGGGGGTGGGTCATAACTCTTCGACGTGACGCGGGGGATAGCTGTCCCAGCTGAGGCAGCCCGGGCATTGCCAGAAATAGTGCTGGGCCTCGAAGCCGCAGGCGGCGCAGCGGTAGCGCTGCAGCGGACGCACGGCCTTGTCCAGGGCGGCAGCGAGCAGGGGGGCTTCTTCCTCATTCAGGCGAGCCCCGCTCTGCAGCACCAGAGCACGAGCGGCCGACAGGCTCGGCTCGGCTCGCAGATGCTCGACCAAGCGCTGGCGCTGGGCCGTGGCGTCCGGGTCCAGGCGGGCGATGGCGGCCAGCAACTGCATGCCGGGGCTGCGCTGGTACTGGGCCTGCAGGATGGCCAGGGCCTGTGGCGCCAAGCCGGCAGCCAGGGCTGCGTCCGCATAGTCGCGCGCGATCAGGTGGAAGGCCTCGGGGCTGGCACTGAGCAGGCCGGCATAGGCCGCCATGGCCTGCTCGGGCTGCTCTTGCCGGGCCAGCATCTGGCCGGCCAGCACATGGGCACGGGCCGCTCTCGGCGCCACCTTGCGCGCCTCGGCCAGCAGCTTCTGCGCTTCGGCGCCATTGCCCTGGGCCTGGGCCTCCTGGGCCAGCTCGCACAGGTAGTTGGCAATGCGGCCGGCAAAGCTGCCGCTGCCACCCTGTTCCAGATGGCGAGCCACATCGGCGGCCTTGCGCCACTCGCGCGAGCGCTCGTACAGCGAGAGCAGGGCCAGCTCGGCCTCGGTCTCGAAGGCGGTGCCGCGCAGGGCGGCATAGGCTTCTTCGGCGCGGTCGAAGAGTCCGGCCTTGAAGAAGTCCTGCGCCAGGGCGTGCTGGGCGCGCTCGCGCTCGGTCAGGGGCAGGTCACCGCGCTGCAGCAGGTGCTGGTGCACGCGTATCGCGCGCTCGTACTCGCCGCGACGGCGGAAGAGATTGCCCAGGGCGAAGTGCAGCTCCGAGGTGTCGGGGTCGTTCTGCACCGCCTCAATGAAGGCGTCGATGGCCTTGTCCTGCTGCTCGTTGAGCAGCAGGTTCAGGCCCTTGAAGAAGGTCTTGGGCGCATCGCGCTGCTCGCGCTTCCACTGCCGGGTGTCCAGCTTGGAGGCCAGCCAGCCCAGGGCAAAGGCTACGGGCAGGGCGATCAGCAGCCAGCGCAGGTCAAAGTCCATCGCGCACCACGCTGGCGTTGGGGGCCGTGGCCTCGGGGCTGGGGACGTCGCCGGGTTCGCCCGTCAGCTGCTGCTGGCGCTGGGCCACGCGGCGGTGCTTCCACCATGCCGGCACCATGGCCAGCACGCCCAGGGCCGCGCCGCAGCCAAAGGCCACCAGCACGATGATGACCATGGGCGCGCGCCATTCATGGCCAAAAAACCAATGCACCTCGGCCTCCTGGCTGTTGTTCAGCGCGAAGGCGAAGAGGGCGAAGAAGATGAAGGCTCGCAGGAGCCAGACGAACACACGCATTGCGGGATTCTAGGCGCCGGCTCGGCGGCACCGCGAGGCTCAGGCCTCGGACTTGTCGTCCACGGGCAACTGGGCGTCCACGGCCTCGCGCAAGGCCTTGCCGGGCTTGAAGTGGGGCACCAGCTTCTCGGGGATCAGCACCTGGGCGCCGCTGCGCGGGTTGCGGCCCATGCGGGGCGGGCGGCGGTTGATCGAGAAGCTGCCAAAGCCGCGGATCTCGATGCGGTGGCCCTTGGACAGGGCGTCGGACATGGCGTCCAGGATGGTCTTGACCGCGAACTCGGTGTCGCGCTGGTTCAGCTGGCTGAAACGTTCGGCCAGGTGGGCAACAAGATCGGATCGGGTCATGACGGGAATTTTGGCGGGGGAAGAAAGAAGGCTCGCCCTCGGTGAGAGTGGCGAGCCTTGGGCGTCACCAGGGCAGCAAGGCTAGCAGAGCCTCGCCGCCCTCAGAACAGGGTTATCAGCCGTTGTTCTGGTTGTCCAGCTTGGCACGCAGCAGGGCGCCCAGGCTGGTGGTACCGGCGTTCTCGCGCTCGTTGGTCGCGGACAGGCGCTGCATGGCTTCTTGCTGGTCAGCGCTGTCCTTGGCCTTGATCGACAGCTGGATGTTGCGGGTCTTGCGGTCGATGTTGACGATGATGGCCGTCACTTCGTCGCCTTCCTTCAGCACATTGCGGGCGTCTTCGACGCGGTCGCGGCTGATTTCGGAAGCGCGCAGATAGCCCAGCACGTCGTCGGCCAGCTCGATCTCGGCGCCACGGGCGTCAACGGTCTTGACCTTGCCAGTCACCGACATGCCGCGGTCATTGACCGAGGTGTAGCTGGTGAAGGGGTCGGCGTCCAGTTGCTTGATGCCCAGGGAGATGCGCTCGCGCTCGACGTCCACGGCCAGCACGATGGCTTCGACTTCCTGGCCCTTCTTGAAGTTGCGCACAGCAGCTTCGCCGGTTTCTTGCCAGGACAGGTCGGACAGGTGCACCAGACCGTCGATGCCCTGGGCCAGGCCCACGAACACGCCGAAGTCGGTGATGGACTTGACCGGACCCTTGACCTTGTCGCCGCGCTTGACGTTCTCGGCGAACTCT
The DNA here is from genome assembly GCF_046300915.1 of Roseateles sp. Taxonomy (GTDB): domain Bacteria; phylum Pseudomonadota; class Gammaproteobacteria; order Burkholderiales; family Burkholderiaceae_C; genus Kinneretia. Next base: position 16,245 of record NZ_JBKCLH010000181.1, read on the forward strand.
TCCCACGGGTTGGCC
>NZ_JBKCLH010000182.1:0-16291 GCF_046300915.1 Roseateles sp.
CTCACGGCCTATGGCCGCCATCAGTCGCTTGAAGATGGAGTCGCCGTTGCCGCCAGCCAGCAGGGCGGCGGGGTCGGCCCGGGCGCCGGCCACCACGCTGGGGGCGGGCGCGGGTGCCGAATCCCGTGGGCTGCGCAGCAGCGCGGTGCTGCTTGACTCCGGTGCGCCGGCGGCGCCGCTGGGCATGAAGAGCGGCGCCGGTTCGGCCGCGGCCAGGGCCGTGCCATCGGGCGGCGTGCCGCCTCGCATCCAGGCGCCGGTACGGATGTCATCGTAGGTGATGCGCTCCACCTCCACCGGCGCCACGCCGCGCAGCAGGTCCAGCTTGAGCGCGGCGGTGTAGCTGAGGTCGATGACGCGGCCCTTGTGGAAGGGGCCGCGGTCGTTGACGCGCACGATCACCTCGCGCCCGTTCTTGGGGTTGCGCACCCGCGCATAGCTGGGCAGCGGCATGGTGGGGTGCGCGGCCGACATGGCGTACATGTTGTAGACCTCGCCGGTCGAGGTGGGGCGGCCATGGAACTTGCGGCCGTACCAGGAGGCCAAGCCGCGCTCGACCAGCGGCCGGTCCTCGGTCATGGGCTCGTAGCGCTGGCCCAGCACCTCGTAGGGCTTGTTGGGCCCGCCCCTGCGGATGGGCTCCAGGCGCGGCTGGGCGTCGGGCACCTTGTGCAGATCGGGCGGGACGACCGCGTCGGGGCCGTCCTTGTCGGGCCAGCTCTGCACCGGCCGTGGCGTGCCCGCGGGGGCCTCCCCCGGCTGAGGCGCGCGGCTGGCACAGCCGGCCAGCAGGGCCAGCAGCAGCGGGGGCAGCAGGAGTGGCGAGGGCATGCGCATGGGCGCGATGGTAGCGTCTGCGCATTGCGCACAAGCCCGACGAGCGGGCCCGCATGCTTGGCTATGCTGGCGCATTGTTCAGTCTTGCGGAGCTACGCCACATCATGACCGATTACGTCTTCCCGCCCCAGGAACAAGCCAGCGTGGCCGTGCGCGGCAGCGCGCAGCGCTATGCCGTGCACCGCATCTTCTGTGTGGGCCGCAACTACGCGGCTCACGCCCGCGAGATGGGCGGCAACCCCGAGCGCGAGGCGCCTTTCTACTTCAGCAAGCCGGCCAATGCCCTGCTGCCCTCGGGCTCGGACATGGCTTATCCGCCCGGCACCCAGAACCTGCACTACGAGATGGAGCTGGTGATCGCCCTTGGCGCACCGGTCTTCAAGGCCTCGCCCGAGACCGCGGGCGCGGCGGTCTGGGGCTATGCCGCGGGCCTGGACATGACCCGCCGCGATCTGCAGGCCGAGGCCAAGGCCGCCGGCCGGCCCTGGGACACGGCCAAGGGCTTCGAGCAGTCCGCCGTCATCAGCGAGCTGGTGCCCGTGGCCCAGACGGGCGAGCTCAAGGCCGGCGCCATCACCCTGGCGGTGAACGGCGTGGAGAAGCAGCGCGGCGACCTCTCGGACATGATTTGGAGCGTGCCCGAGATCGTGGCCAATCTCTCCCAGTTCTATCACCTCCAGCCCGGCGATCTGATCTACACCGGCACGCCCGAGGGCGTGGGCGCGGTCAAGCCCGGCGACCGCATCACGGGCCATATCGAGGGCCTGGGCGATTTGAGCCTGACAATCACGGCTCCCGAGTAAACCGCGACCCCTGCCGCTTGTGCCGATGTTCGACCACAACGAAACCCTCGAAGAAGCCCGTGCCCGCAATATCCGCGAGGCGCTGATGGAAGACATCGGCGTGTGCGACTGGACCGCCCAGCTGGTGCCGGCCGGCCGCCGCGTCAAGGCCCAGGTGCGGGTGCGCGAGGCCGCGGTGCTGTGCGGGCGCGACTGGTTCGAGGGCGTGTTCGCGGCGCTGGACACCACGGCGCGCATCCACTGGCATTACGCCGAGGGCGCGCGCATGGTGGCCGACACCCTGGTCTGCGAGATCGAGGCCGATGGTCGCGCTCTGCTCTCGGCCGAGCGCCCGGCCCTGAACTTTCTGCAGCTGCTCTCGGGCACGGCCAGCATCACCCGCGCCCATGCCGACGCCATCGAGGGCGCCAGCCCGCACGCGCGCGGCTGTGCGGTGCTGGACACGCGCAAGACCGTGCCGGGCCTGCGCCTGGCGCAGAAATACGCGGTGCGCGTGGGCGGCGGCGCCAACCAGCGCCTGGCCCTCTATGCCGGCATCCTGATCAAGGAAAACCACATCGCCGCCGCCGGTGGCGTGGGCGCGGCCCTGCGCGCGGCCCAGGCCCTGAACGCGGGCGTGGACATCCAGATCGAGGTGGAAGATCTGGAGGAGCTGCGCGAGGCCCTGGACGCGGGCGCCAGCAGCGTGCTGCTGGACAACTTCGGCGAGGCCCAGATGAAGGCCGCCGTGGCCCTCAATGAAGCGCGTGGCCGCCCGGCCCTGCTGGAGGTCTCGGGCGGCGTGGCCCTGGAGCAGCTGCGCTGGATTGCTGCCACCGGCGTGGACCGCATCTCCATCGGCCGCCTGACCAAGGATGTGCGGGCGGTGGACTACTCGATGCGGGTGCTGGGGCCGGTTTAAACGGCTTCAGCGCTCAGCCGCCGAACCAGTCCTCGTCCGGCAGCTTGGCGAACACGCGGCGCAGGCCCTCGCCCCAGCCGCGGCTGAGCTTGAGGAAGTAGGGGTCGGTGGCTTCCACGCGGTGCGGGGCCGCGGGGGCCAAGCTGTCGCTGCGGTAGATCAGCATATCGATGGGCAGGCCCACCGAGAGATTGCTGCGTATGGTGGAGTCAAACGAGATCAGCGTGCACTTGGTCGCCTCGTTGAGGCTGGAGCCGTAGCGAATCACGCGGTCGATGATGGGCTTGCCGTACTTGGACTCGCCGATCTGGAAGTAGGGCGTGTCCTCGGTGGCCTCGATGAAATTGCCTTGCGGGTAGACGTGGAAGAGGCGCGGCGCCTCGCCCCGGATCTGGCCGCCGATGATGAAGTTGGCGCCGAAGTCCACGCCCTGGCCCAGGGTGGCGTCATTGGCGTCGCGCGCCACCACCTCCTTGAGCGTGCGGCCCAGCAGCTCGGCCGCCTCGTAAAGCGATTCCACATTCAGCAGATGCCGGCCCTCATGGCCGCAGCGCTGGCGCAAGAGGCTGATCACGCTCTGCGTGGTGGCCAGATTGCCGGCATTGAGCACGCAGATCAGGCGCTCGCCCGGCGCCTCAAACACATTCATCTTGCGGAAGGTGGAGATGTGATCCACCCCGGCATTGGTGCGCGAGTCGGAGGCGAAGAGCAGGCCCGCCTTGAGCCGCATGGCAACGCAGTACGTCATGAGGCCGGATTATTGCTGCTGGGCCGCGGCACCGGCCAGGCTGACCTGCACCAGGGTGTGCAGCACTTCACCCCCGCCGCCCAGGCGCATGCCGCGCACGGGGCAGGCGTCCAGGTAGTCCGCGCCGATGGCCAGCTTCACATAGCGGCCGTCGGCCAGGCACTGGTTGCTGACATCAAAGCCCAGCCAGCCGCCCGCGGGGCCGGGCAGGCGCACCTCGGCCCAGGCGTGGCTGGCCACATGCTCGGCATCGGCCGCCAGATAGCCCGAGACATAGCGCGCCGGCAGGCCCAGGAGGCGCGCGCAGGTGACAAAGACCTGGGCATGGTCCTGGCACACACCCAGGCGCGAGGCAAAGGCCTGGGCCGCGGGCGTGGCGGCATCGGTGACGCCGGGGGTGTAGGGCATGTGCTCGCCCAGGGCCTGCATCAGGGTGTGCAGGGCGGCCAGGGGCTCCAGGCTGCCGGGCGCACCCGTGCAGCGCTGCACGAACTCGCGCAGGGCCGCGTCGGGCTGGGTCAGGGGCGACTCGCGCAGAAAGAGCGGGGCGGGCAGGCCGTCCTGCGCATCGGGCTGGGGCGGGCCGTCCGCGGTGTCCACCTCGCCACGGGCGTAGAGATGGATCTCCAGGCCGGGGCGATCCAGGGTCAGCACATGCATCACATTGCCATAGGCATCGCGCGATTCGCTGGCACGCGCGGGCAGGTCCAGCTGCCAGCGCAGCACGCGCTGGCGCGCATCGCTTTGCGGCGTCAGGCGCAGGTACTGGGTGCTGCGCGCCACCGGGGCGTCGTAGCGGTAGATGGTCTCGTGGGAGATCACCAGATGCATAGCCTTGCCTCCCAGGCTCAGTTGGCTTCCAGGTAGGCGCTGCGTATGGCCTCGCCCAGCCCGGCCGATTCGTCCAGAAAGCCGGTCAGCCAGCGGTGCAGGCCGGCGTCCAGGATCTCGTCCACCCGACCATACTCCAGGCGCAGGGCCAGGCGGCCGGCCAGCAGCTTGACCTGGCGGCCGGCGTCCTGGGCGCCGGGGTTGGCCTCGATCTGGGGGAGGATGGCCACGAAATCAACGCAGCAGGCGCGCAAGCTGCGCGGCACATCGGGCCGCAGGATCAGCAGCTCGGTCACACGGCGGCCGTCCAGGCTGTCGCGGTAGGCGGCGTGGTAGGCCTCGAAGGCCGAGAGCGAGCGCAGCAGCGCGCTCCAGGCGTAGAAGTCGGGCGCGCTCTCGCTGGGTGCGTCCACCGGCATCAGGGAGTCCACAGCCGGTTCGATCAGCTGGGACTTCACGTCCAGCAGGCGCGCGGTGTTGTCGGCCCGCTCCACAAAGGTGCCCAGGCGGATGAAGCAGTAGGCGTCGTTGCGCTGCAGCGTGCCGTAGGTGGCGCCGCGAAAGAGGTGGGAGCGCTCCTTGACCCAGTCGAAGAAGCTGGAGACGCTGGGGATGCCGCGCTTGGGGAACTGGCGGCCCTCCAGCCAGGTGCTGTTGATGGCCTCCCACATCTCGGCCGTGATCTGGCCGCGCACCGCATGGGCGTTCTCGCGCGCCAGCTTCAGGCAGCTCAGCACCGAGGCCGGGTTCTCCAGGTCCAGGGCCATGAAATTGAACAGGGCCTGGGCATCGAGCTTGGGGTGGCGGGCGCTGTAGGCCTCCAGCGCGCCGGTCACGGCCAGGGGCGCAGCCAGCTCGGTGAGCGCGCCGCGGCTTTGCGGCAGCAGGGACAGGGAGTGCGTCACGTCCAGCATGCGCACCAGGTTCTCGGCACGCTCCACATAGCGGCTCATCCAGTAGAGCTGGGCTGCGGTTCTTGACAGCATGATCAGGCCTCCCGCCGGGCCGTCCCAAGGGAGGCCTGCGCCCCCGTGGGGGGCAGTGAACACAGTGAGCGTGGGGGCATCATTTCAGTTCTCCAGAATCCAGGTGTCCTTGGTGCCGCCGCCTTGGCTGCTGTTCACCACCAGGGAGCCCTGCTTGAGCGCGACGCGGGTCAGACCGCCCGAGACCATCTGCACCTCGCGGCCGGTCAGCACAAAGGGCCGCAGATCGATATGGCGCGGGGCGATGCCGCTCTCCACGAAAGTGGGGCAGCTGGACAGGCACAGCGTGGGCTGGGCGATGTAGTTGCTGGGGTTGGCGCGCACGCGCTCGCGGAAGGCATCCACCTCGGCGGCCGTGGCGGCCGGGCCCACCAGCATGCCGTAGCCGCCGGCGCCATGCACCTCCTTGACCACCAGCTCGGCCATATGGGCCAGCACATGGTCCAGATCGGCGGGCTTGCGGCACTGCCAGGTGGGCACGTTGTGCAGGATGGGCTCCTCGCCCAGGTAGAAGCGGATCATGTCCGGCACATAGGGGTAGATGGACTTGTCGTCCGCCACCCCGGTGCCGATGGCATTGGCCAGGATCAGATGGCCCTTCTTGTAGACCGAGAGCAGGCCCGGCACGCCCAGCATGGAGTCGGCGCGGAAGGCCAGGGGGTCGAGAAAGGCGTCGTCGATGCGGCGGTAGATCACGTCCACCCGCTGCGGCCCCACCGTGGTGCGCATATAGAGGTAGTCGTCCTTGACGAAGAGGTCCTGCCCCTCCACCAGCTCCACGCCCATCTGCTGGGCCAGGAAGGCGTGCTCGAAATAGGCGCTGTTGAAGGGCCCCGGCGTGAGCACCACCACGGTGGGGTTGTCCACGGTGCTGGCGTGGCGCAGGGTGTTGAGCAGCAGGGTGGGGTAGTGGGCCACCGGCGCCACCTGGTAGCGCTCGAAAAGCTCGGGGAAGAGCCGCATCATCATCTTGCGGTTCTCCAGCATGTAGGAGACCCCGCTGGGCACGCGCAGATTGTCTTCCAGCACGTAGTAGCCGCCGTCCGAGTGGCGGATCAGGTCCACCCCGGTGATGTGGGCGTAGATGCCCAGCGGCAGGTCCAGGCCCTGCATGGCGGGCTGGTACTGGGCATTGGCAAAGACCTGCTCGGCCGGGATCAGGCCGGCCTTGATGATCTCGTGATCGTGGTAGATGTCCCACAGGAACTTGTTCAGCGCGCTGACGCGCTGGCGCAGGCCGGCCTCCAGCAGGCGCCATTCCTCGGCCGGCACGATGCGCGGCACGGTGTCGAAGGGGATCAGGCGCTCGGCGCCGGCCTCGTCGCCGTAGACGGCGAAGGTGATGCCCACCTTGTGGAAGAGCAGATCGGCCTCGGCCCGCTTCTTGGCCAGGGCCTCGGGCGTCTGGGCCTGCAGCCAGTGGGCAAAGGCCTGGTAGTGCGGGCGTATCGCCCCGCTGGCCAGCAGCATCTCGTCATGGTGTCCCGAGGGCGGGAGGGTCAGGGCATGCATCGGTCGCACTCCAACAGCGTGTCAGATGGGGCAGACGCAAGCCCCGTGCCCAGTCTCTGACACCGAAAACGCCCTGGTATGGTGCCTGAAACGGGAGGCACCGCCGCAGTGCACGCGGGCCTGCGCTGTCTTGGTGCGGCGCATGGGTCTGCCGGATGGGCCTGCCATTCATCCGCCCGGCCGGCCATTCGTCGCATGGGCGGCCACCTGACCCGCCCGGGCTGAGCACAATCCCTATCGTTCCAACCCGCTGTCATCCACCATGAATCTGCCCCTGTGGCTGCGCCGACTGCACGCAAGAGGTGCGGCTTCGTCCCTGCTGCCTGTCCTGCTGGCCGGCCTGGCCGTCCACGCGCCCGTCCGCGCCGAGGCCGAGCTGGCACTCAAGCCCTGCCGCCTGCCCGGCTTCCCGACCGAGCTGCAGTGCGGCGTGCTCAAGCGCGCGCTCGATCCCGCCCAGCCCCAGGGCCGGCAGATCGAGCTGCAGCTGGCCGTGGTGCCAGCCCTGGCGCGCAACAAGCTGCCCGACCCCGTGGTCTTTCTGGCCGGCGGGCCGGGGCAGTCGGCCATCGAGCTGCTGCCGGTGCTGGCCGGCCGCATGGACCGGCTGAACCAGCGCCGCGATCTGGTCTTTGTGGACCAGCGCGGCACGGGCAAGAGCGCCTCACTGGCCTGCCGCGACGAGCGCCATCTGCCCTTGAGCAAGCAGCTGGACCGCGAGGCCATGCTGCAGGAGCTGCAACAGTGCCGCGCCGAGCTGCAGCAGCGGCCCCATGGCGATCTGCGCTTTTTCAGCACCTGGATCGCCTCCCAGGACCTGGACGCGGTGCGCCAGGCCCTGGGTGTCAAGCAATGGAATGTGATCGGCGGCAGCTATGGCACACGCGCCGGCCTGGACTATCTGCGCCAGTTCCCGGGCTCGGTGCGCCGCGCCGTGCTCGACGGCCTGGCCCCACCGGATGGCGTGCTGCCCCTGAGCCTGAGCCAGGACGGCTACGAGGCGCTGCACACCTTGCTGAACGAATGCGCCGCCGAGCCCGGCTGTGCCCGGGCTTTCCCCGAGCTGAGAGCCCAGTGGGAGCGGCTGCTGGCCAGCCTGCCGCGCGAGCTGAGTCTGCGTCACCCCCTTACCGGCAAGAGCGAGACCGTGCGCCTGCAGGCCGAGGACCTGGTGATGCGCCTGCGCAGCCCGCTCTATGTGCCCAGCCTGCGCAGCGCGCTGCCGGCCGCCATCGCCCAGGCGGCTCAAGGCAACTTCGACGCCCTGCTGGGTGTGGCCAGCGGCATGTCGGGCGGACGCGGCGGCCAGCTCTCGACGGGCATGCATTTCTCGGTGATCTGCAGCGAGGACTATCCGCGGCTCGCCACCCGGGACGCGGCGGCCCTGAGCGGGCCGGCCGCCTTCTACGTCCGGGTCTGCCGCGACTGGCCACGCGGCGAGGTGCCGCCCGCCTTCTACGAGCTGCCCAAGGCGCAAAGCCCGGTGCTGCTGCTCAGCGGCGGTGTGGACCCCGCCACCGCGCCGCGCCATGGCGAGCGCGTGCTGCAGGCCCTGGGCCCGCTGGCTCGTCATGAGCTGGTGCCCGGTGCCGGCCATGGCGTGATGGGCCTGCCCTGCATGCGTGACACCCTGGCCCGTTTCATCGAGGCCAAGACCGATGAGCAGGCCCTGGCGCTCAAGACCGATTGCGCCGCCCGCATGCCCCTGCCACCGGCCTTTGTGCCTCCCAATCCCGAGCTGCCGGCGCCGGCGGCCCGTCCCACTGCGGAGAAGCGTCCGTGATCAGCATCGACCGTATCAGCAAGCGTTTCAAGACCGCCACGCAGCGCCAGCCCGGCCTGGCCGGCTGGCTGGGCCGCCGCCAGGGCGGCTGGGTGGAGGCCGTGCGCGAGGTCTCGCTCAGCGCGGGCGATGGCCGCATCACCGGCCTGCTGGGTGCCAACGGCGCGGGCAAGACCACCTCGCTGCGCATGCTGGCCGGCCTGTTCCGGCCGGATACCGGCGCCATTGCGGTGGACGGCATCGATGTGCTGCGCCAGCCCCGCCAGGCCCTGGCCCGCATGGGCATTCTGGGTGATGCCCATGGCCTGTACCCGCGGCTTACGGCGCGCGAGAACATCGTCTATTTCGGACAGCTCCAGGGCCTGAGCGCTGCCGTGGCCAGCCGCCGTGCCGAGGAGCTGGCCCAGCTGCTGGAGCTGGGCGCCATCCTGGACCGGCGTGCCGAGGGCTTCAGCCAGGGCGAGCGCATGAAGACCGCCCTGGCCCGCGCCCTGGTGCATGACCCGGCGAACATCGTGCTGGACGAGCCCACCAACGGCCTGGACGTGCTGGCCACGCGCAGCCTGCGTGGCGCCCTGCGCACCCTGGCGCGCGAGCAGGGCAAGTGCATCGTCTTCTCCACCCACATCATGCAGGAGGTCGAGTACCTCTGCGACGAGGTGGTGGTGGTGGCCCAGGGCCGCTCGGTGGCCCGCGGCAGCGTGGACGAGCTCAAGCAGCAGGCCGGCTGCCGCAACGTCGAGGACGCTTTTGTGGCCCTCGCCTTCGCGCCGGCCCAGGAGGCCGCATGAACATGATGCCCAATCCCTCGGTCCTGAACCATGTGCTCGTCGTCTTCCTCAAGGAGCTGCGTGAGGCCCTGCGCGACCGCCGCACCCTGCTGCGGGTCTCGCTGCCGGGCCTACTGATGGGGCCCTTGATGTTGTTTGCGCTTTCCATGCTGGTGGCCCAGTTCGAGAAGCAGGCCGAGCAGCGCGAGATCGTGGTCGCCGGCATGGCCCAGGCGCCCAGCCTGGTGAACTATCTGCAGCGTCAGAACTACAGCGTCAAGGAGGCGCCGGCCGACTACGAGCGTCAGCTGCGCGAGTCGCGCCTGGCCAGCGCCGTGCTGGTGGTGCCGGCCGGCTTTGAGCAGGCCCTGGCGCGTGGCGATGAGGCCGAGCTGGAGGTGGTGACCGACAGCGCCAACACCCGGGCCAGTGCCAGCGGTGGTGGCGTGGCGCGCCGGGTGCGCGGCTTCAACGACGAGCGTGCCCGCCTGCATCTGATGCTGCGCGGCGTCAGCCCCGAGCTGCTCAGCCCGGTGAGCCTCACCGAGCGCGATCTGGCCAGCCCCGGCGCGCGCGCCGCCCGCATCACCGGCATCATTCCCATGTTCGTGATCATGGCCGTGCTCTATGGCGCGCTCACCGCGGCCCTGGACACCACCAGCGGCGAGCGCGAGCGCCAGAGCTTGGAGCCCCTGCTGGCCAACCCGGTGCCGCATGGCGCCCTGGTCCTGGGCAAATGGCTGGCGGTGGCCCTGATGGGGGCGGTGGTGGCGGCCCTGGCGAGCTTCAGCTTTCTGCCAGCCCAGCTGCTGATCAAGAGCGATGCGCTGGCCGCCCAGTTCCGCTTTGGCTGGATGGATGCCACCTTGTTCGCCCTGCTGCTGATGCCGGTGGCCGCGGCCATGGGCGCCCTGCTGATGGCAGTGGCCATACGCACCAAGACCTTCAAGGAGGCTCAGGCCAGCGCCAATCTGGTGATCATGGTCTTCAGCCTCATGCCCCTGCTTGCCATCATGAATCCCGGCGCGGACGCGGCCTGGCACTACTGGCTGCCCGGCCTGGGCCAGTACCAGCAGATGATGCAGCTGCTCAAGGGTGAGGTGCTGCGCCTGGATCAGTGGCTGCCGCCGGTGCTGACGGCCCTGCTCATCATCAGCGGCGCCATCCTCTATGTGGGCCGCGCCATGCGGGCCGCGGCCAGCCGCTGAGGGTGGCTGGGGCGCAACAAGCCGGTGCGTATAGCGGCGCCGGCTGCGCCAGGCGGCTTGATCCAGCGCAAAGCTCCGCGCCAATGGCCGGCAGGCGCGTCTGAGCGAGCTCGCGGCAAGAACTGGCCCCGGGCTCGGTCCCGGCCGGGGCGCCAAAAAACGCAAACGCCACCCGAGTGTGGAACTCGGCAATTGTTTGTCGCCTTGTCCGGCAATTGCTCACCGGACAAGACGCATTTGCTGCCGAAAACTTCGACAAACCCGCCTAAGTCCGGGATGGCGTCCGGCAATTGATGCGCAGACTACGCATTCGTCCGGCAATTGATGCGCATGACCTAAGCGATATGAATTCGCGATGTAGATTGAGAGTGGGTATTTACTTTTTACTACACGCTAGGGTCGCAGGACGATCCAGCTGTTGCGGCTCAACCGAAGACTGAGCAATCGCGAACGAAGTGCTCATGACGTTGTTGGCCGGATACGTATTGAAGTCGATAACCCATATTGCGCTCATGGTCTCATCCTTTGGGTTGGATTAACTTGCCCTGAAGCTGTTGCGACCCATGTCGTCGTAATGAGCCAACTGCTTACAACGGGCACGGCGATACCGAGGAACGTCGTGGCAAGGTTCTTCATCAGGACACTGCACCATGCCGTACGGGTGAACCACGTCAAAACTGCTGCGAAGCCAATCACCGTGCACGCGACGGCATAGCGGCCCCTCCATCCTCAGGCCCCGCCAGCTTCGCAAAGAGTGGTCAATTGCGACGACCTTCTGGCTCATTACGGTAATTACCGTAACTACTGTGCAGTCGCTGCTGGAAGGCCCACCAGCAAATACCGACGAGTCGGAAGCGATGGTCAGAAGTTGATGTACTACGTCTTGTAAAAAGGTAGTATATAAGCATGTTCGTCGACAACAGCCTGGCAGCTCAGGCCGCCTACTCCTCCGTGCTCTCCGCAGCCCGGATGGCGCAGCTCAATCGATCGCCCGCCGACCTTCCAGGTGGCTTCGCGTCGAAGCTGATTCACGGCAAGCGGTACCACTACTACCAGCGCAAGGGCCCGGCCGGCCTCGAGCAGATCTATGTCGGTCCGGATGACGAGGCAACCCGCGCGCTCATCGAAGCCGCTCACGACGAGACGGCGGTTGCGAACCAGGCGCACTTGCGCAAGCTGTCCAACGCAGCTGCAGCCTTGGGCTGCTACACGGTCGCACCGAAGCATTTCCGAGTGCTGAAGCGCCTCGCTGATCACGGCGTGTTCTCGGCCGGCGCCCTCGTGGTGGGCACGCACGCCTTCCTCGCCTACCAGAACGTCTTGGGCGTGCTCTGGGGTGATCCTGGCCAGACAGTCGACCTTGACTTCGCCCACGCGGGCAGAAACCTCTCATTGGCTGTGGCGCCGAACGCCCGCGTCGATGCACACTCGGCGATCGAGTCCCTGCAGATGGGCTTTGTGCCGGTGAACTCTCGAACACGCTACGTCAAGCCGGACGAGCCGGACTTCGATCTGGACTGGCTAACCTCCCGGACGCGAACCGGTGACGCGCCGGTCGAATGCCGTGCGCTGAACGTGACCCTGCAGCCGCTACGCTTCATGGAGCTGGCGCTTGAAGCGCCCATCCCGGCGGCCCTGCTGGGCAGCACTTCGGCCATCGTCGTGAACCTTCCGGCGCCGGCCACCTACGCCGTGGGCAAACTGCTCGTGGCCGCCGAACGGACCGGGGACAGCCGATCAAAGACAAAAAAGGACATCGCTCAGGCCGCTGCGCTGATTGACTACTTCGTGCAGCGCGATCCTGACACCATCGTCGAGATGGTCGTCTCGACGCGTGCACGCGGCCCGGCTTGGCGCAAGGCCTTGGACGTTGGCTTGGATGCCCTGAACCGAGCGTGGCCTCGGGTCGGTGAGAGCCTGGCCACAGCGACCGAACAAGGGAAGTGAGCGGGCACTACGTGGGCTCTCGACGCCAGCGCTCGGCCGCGAGTCGATCCATCTCCTGATTGGCGATCTCCCGCGTCCGGTCCCGCTCTGCTTGCTCTGCCTCAGCCTGCAAGCGAGCCTAGCTGTGTTGAGATCGTCCAGGGGCCGTTCGACTCTAGGCAGTAGGCGCTCGAAGCACGAGATCCGCCTTGATGTGAGGCGACCCAATCGCCGACCCAGAGCAGGCCGCCCGGACCAAATGAATTGCGCCATCAAGTTCCATCAAGCGCTCACGCAGCTTGCCGTTGCCGTCGTCGCGACGGTCGGTAGCGCAGTGTGCTGGCACTCATGACGACCAGTTCGATCCTCATAAGGCTGCCACCAGCGGCAGGCCGTTGGACACCTTGAGCGGGCGGCGAGATGCTGGGGACAGCAGTTCAGACGACCCCGCCGTACTTCACCGCCACCAGGATCCTTCTGACGGCCTCGGCGCCGGCCTGGGTTTCGCATGCGGACTTGGGAGTTGCGCCGGCCAAACTCTGATGCGGGCGATCCATCCATTTGATCGCCTCGTCCACCGTAGCAAACACGTCGGACGCCAAGGTCAGTAGATCCGCTTGCGCCCCGTTGGAGTTGAAGCTGTCAGTCAGCATGTTGTTGGACTCCGCGCCGCATGGCAAAACATACGAGATGAAAAAATAGGCTCATTGCTCACTAGTTGTTGATGAGATTAGACGCCGATGGCCAGAGCGAGGAATGGTGCGGGCTAGCGCCGACGGTGGTTGTCGCATCGCGAGGGCGCGCGCCCGGCGCACAGCGCGGTGGAGAGCGCCATCTGACTCTCGTTATGCCTCTGTGCATCGAAGAATTCGACTCTGCGGTATTATTCTTTCCACAGAAATTGAAGCAGCCGAGGAAGAGCCATGCAAGCCAGCCCTGTGATGGAAGTCGACCGCACCTATGTGCTGGGCAAGGCCACGCAACGTGCTGCTGACGCCCTGGGCTTGAATGGCCGCGAGCTGGCACAGACCGTCGGGTTCAGTGAGCCGACGGTGTCACGCATCCTGAAAGGCGAACGTGGCATTGACCCCGCCTCCAAGGAAGGCCAACTCAGCCTCATGCTGGTGCGCGTGTTTCGTTCGCTCGACGCACTGGTGGGCGGCGACGCCGCAAAGCGCCAGACTTGGATGACGTCGCACAACTCGGCCCTGAACGGCGTGCCGGCGGCACTTATCCTCACGGCCGAAGGCCTGGGCCGCACGCTGGCCTACCTCGACGGCATGCGCGCTCCGATCTGATGGCCTCCGCGCCAATGGAAACTCAGTTCGCCTGGGACCCGGCATGGTTCCAGGCTTGCGCGCTGGCCGAGATGACAGCCTGGCGAGGTGTGGAGAGCCAAGCGCAAGTCGCCACATGGCGGCTTGTCGATTCCGGCGCCGAACACGACGCATTGGAAGAAATGCTGGAGGTTTCGAAGCCCCCGCTGCCTGAAGGCTGCGAGGGCCTCCACTACCTGCTGTTCACACCGTTTCGATACACCTCACCCTACCCGTCGCGGTTTCGGCGCCCGAACGAGGCGGGCATCTGGTACGGCGCCGAATCGGTGGAGACCGTCTGCGCCGAGCTGGCCTACTGGCGCCACCGCTTCATCTTGGACTCGGCCGGCTTGTCCAAGGATGCCGACGGACTGCTGACGATGCACACGCTCTTTCAGACTCGCGTCCACGGTCAGTCCATGAACCTGACGGAGGCACCTTGGGATGCTGGGCGCGCCCAGTGGACACACGGCGCCAATTACAGCAGCACACAGGCCGTCGCCACCGAGGCACGCGTTCATGGCGTCGAGTGGATTCGATACGAGTCGGTGCGCTGTCCAGGGACGCACTGCGCAGCGGTTCTTAGCCCGCGGGCACTGCGCACAGTTCCCCCCTTCGACATGCAGGAATGGGTCTGCAGCGCAACCCGCGCCCGGGTGATCGTCACCCACAAGGACAGTGGCAGGACTTTCAGCTGGGACTTCTAGAGTCAGCTCCCGTGGACGCGTTGGGGCTCTGTCGCAATAGCGCTGTTCGACCGTGGAGCGGCCTACTCCGATTGCGCGGCCCCAGGATTCATAGCTCTTCGATCCAGGGCCAAGGGTTTGCATCGTAGTTGTTGATGCGCCGCCTCAAGGGCGTGGCCCGTTCTTACCTGGCCAGCTACCTGGGCTGGGTCCTCGCCATCGACCGGTCCGCCCAAACTCCGCGCCAGCTCGCACCATTCCTCGCTCTGGCAGTTGTCGTTTGAGCTCACCAACAACCAATGAGCAAAGAGCAAAGAGCAAAGAGCTAAAAAAGCATACCCCGCTGACGGGCTGGTCACCGATCAAAGGGGAGGTGCGGTCTGGGGTGCCATTGTGACCGCGGCGGGCGCTACGCGAGCTCTCGACGCCGGCGCTCGGCCGCGAGTCGATCCATCTCCTGATTGGCGATCTCCCGCGTCCGGTCCCGCTCTGCTTGCTCTGCCTCGGCCTGTATGCGCGCCTGGCGGTAGGCCTCAGCCGATGCCTTGGTGATCTCGTCTTGCCGTTCGAGCCAGGCCGAGATCCGCTTCTCATAGATGGAGAAGACGAGCCCAAGCAGGGTGAAGCAAGCCAGACCAGCAACTGCATACAGCCACCAGCGCGTGTACTGACTGACCCGAGCCCGAAAGTCCCGAGGTGCCTCCACGCGATCCTGAGACCACAAGCCCTGTCGCGCCCGCTGAGCTTTGGACAGGGCGGCCTGATACTGCTCGCGGTCGGGATGGTTCTGCTCATCGAAATAGTCGCGCCAAGCCAGGCCGCGGCGAACCAACTCGAGGTTCACGATGTGGCCATGCGGCTCGACCACCTCGACTAGGGTGATGCCGTCTCGGTCCCTACCGCGAATCTGTGCCGTCACTTGCCGGCCGAGCACCATGGCAGACAGGGCTGATTGCGCTTCATCGGCGAAGGGCTGACCGGGCGCGGGCGCGTCGATGAAGGCCAGGCGCAACTGGTGTTCACGCTGCCGGACGTCGACCAACGTGATGATGTCGCCACCCACGACGCCAATGACCTGACCGTGCAGCGGTTCGTCAGCCCATGCCGGCACCGCCAAGCCGAGGCCTATCGCGCAAACCGCGGCAAGATGTCGGACAAGCTCAATCATCACTTCTCCTCTGAACGGTAAAGGACCGCTCAACGCTTGGTTCCGACGATCAAGTCGCGCAGCACCCGTTTGGCGAGCTCAGGCTCCCCATTGGCGGCCAACTCGATCGCTTCACTCAGCAGCGCCTCAACAAAGCCCGGATCGTCCTTGGCGCGCGTCGTCATGGTCAGCGTGGTATCGGTCGTCAAGCGCCCTTCGAAGTCCTGAAGCACCTCTTCAGGCAGAGGGGCATCAAAGTTTGCGGGCACATCCAACTTCCCGCTCAGCATTCCTATGGCGCGGCGCTTTCGGGCTGCATCGACTTTGGCTCTCAACTTCTCGATGACTTCTTCGGCCGGGATCCAGTCGCCCGCGGCGATAGAGCGCTTGATGGCATCTCGTCCGCGCCGCTCGAACTCGGCTTGGCGCCGCAGGCGTTGCCTTTCGGCCCACTCGAGTCGTCGGTACTCCCAGCGGATGCCCCTCACGGCGCCGGTCAGCGGCGCGAAGTAGAGCCGAACGCTGTGGCCGAAGAAGGCTTGGAGCGAGGACAACCGCCGCCGAAGCGCAGGCGGCTCATGGAGTGGCATGCGGTCTTGAACCTGCATGTCGTCCGGCTCCTGCAGCGAAGCGTCCGCAGCATTCGGAAACTCGCCGCCGTGCCGTTTCGGGTCGAACAGGCCTAGGCTCTTGGCACTCGGGTCGTCGATCCGCAGCCACGGTCCGAGAACGTCCTTGAGGCAGTGCTGGCACAGGTCGAGTTGGACGTGGTTGCCATCGCCAAAGATGGAGGCATAGCCGGCCTTCAGATCGATGCTGACGAACTCTTGATACTCC
>NZ_JBKCLH010000183.1:0-2707 GCF_046300915.1 Roseateles sp.
TTGACCACGCTGGGGTCGATGGAGACGATGTCGCCGACCTGGCCGATGTCGTGCTCCTTGCTCGGATCGTCCTTGTCTTGAATCATGAGTTTCTTGGCGCGGATCATGCCGCCGTCGCGGCCGGTCAGGCCCACGGCCTTGCCGCCGGCGGCATTGATCAGGCCCACCACATCCTGCTGCACCTCGCCGGCCAGCACCCACTCGACCACATCCATCGTCTCCTGGTCGGTGACGCGCATGCCCTGGATGAAATGTCCTTGCTTGCCCAGTTTGCTCAAGAGGCCTTCAATCTGCGGGCCGCCGCCGTGCACCACCACCGGGTTCAGGCCCACCAGCTTGAGCAGCACCACGTCCTCGGCAAAGTCTTTCTGCAGCTCCGGGTCGGTCATGGCATTGCCACCGTACTTGATGACGATGGTCTTACCGTGGTACTTGCGGATGTAGGGCAGAGCCTGGGACAGGATCTCGGCCTTTTCACGCGGGCTGATGTGGCCGATGTCGGTGGCGTTGGTGGCGGGCTCGGATTTCATGGTGGACAGCGTCGCTCGGCTATGGGTTCAAGAGGGCAGGTTCTGACGCGGATTGTAGGGTGGCCCTGCATCTGATCCCGCCGCTGCGTCGGTCTGTCGCGGCGCGCCCAGGCCAAGGCGCGAGTCGGTACAGAATCGCGCCTCGCCCCCGAGAGGGCGACCCTGACATCGAAACCCGAGGAGCCTGAAACCATGTCCAAGCTGACCGCCTTTCTGAGCGGATGCACCACCACCGCGACCGCCATCATCGCCATCACCCTGCTGACCGGCGCCAAGGCGCCTCCGACCAAGTTCGAGGAGATCGACGTTGGCCGCATCAATGTGCGCGAACCGGACGGCACCTTGCGCCTGGTGATCTCCAATCGCACTCAGTTCCCTGGCGCGCCCTGGAAAGGCCAGGAGATCCCGCGCCCGGACCGGCGCAGCTTTGCCGGCATGCTCTTCGTCAACGACGAGGGAACGGAAAGCGGTGGCTTGATCCAGAAAGGCAGCGTCGGCGCCACCGGAAAGGCCGATGCCGGCCTGAGCCTGACCTTCGACCGTTTCCGCCAGGATCAGGTGCTGCAGTTGCGGCATGCCGAACAAGGCGGCCAGGCGATGACCCACCTCTTGATCAATGACGAGCCCTCGCATGAACTGATGGACGTCAAGCAGCGCATGGAGCGCTTTGACGAAATCGACAAGATGAAGGCGCCCGAGCGCCGCCAGGCCATGCAGGAGATGCGCGACAAGGGCGTGATGCCGGCCAACCGGGTGCGCCTGGGCACCACGCGGGACAAGGCCTCGGCCCTGTCCCTGGCAGACGCCCAGGGCCGCACCCGCATGCTGCTGATCGTCAGCGCCGATGGCAAGCCCAGCATCCAGATGCTCGACGAGCAAGGCAAGGTGGCCAAGACCATAGGCCTGGACACGCCCTAAGCATCTGAGGTGGAGGTGACAATGCCGCCATGCAAGTCGCCTCCTACCTGAAACTGTCCATCGCCGTCGCCCTGGTGACCATCGCCTTGAAAACCGGCGCCTGGTGGTGGACCGACTCGGTCAGCCTGGCCGCCGACGCGCTGGAATCCCTGGTCAACCTGGCCGGCGCCATCTTCGCCCTGGCCATGGTCACGGTAGCGGCCAAGCCGCCGGACGCAGAACACCCGTTTGGCCACCACAAGGCCGAGTATTTCTCAAGCGGCTTCGAAGGCGTTCTTATCATCGCCGCGGGCCTGGGCATCATCTGGGCCTCGGTCCACCGCCTGCTGGACCCGCAGCCGGTCGAGGGCCTGGGCCTGGGCGTTGCCCTGGCCATCATCAGCTCGGCCCTGAACGGCGGCCTGGCCTGGGCCATGCTCAAGAAGGCGCGCGAGCACCGCTCCATGGCCCTGGAGGCCGATGCCCGCCACCTGTTCACCGATGTCTGGACCTCGGCCGGCGTGGTGCTGGGCTTGGTCAGCGTCATGCTGACCGGCTGGCAATGGTTGGACCCGCTGCTGGCCGCCGTCGTGGCCCTGAACATCTTGCGCGAGGGCGTGCACCTGGTCTGGAAGTCCAGCCACGGCCTGATGGACCAGGCCCTGGACCCCGAAGAACTGCAAGCGGTGCAGCAGGTGCTGGACCGCTTCGCCCAGGCCCAGCACATCCGCTTCGACCACATCGCCAGCCGCAGCGCCGGCCAGCGCCGCTATCTCGACCTGCATATGCACATGCCCGCCAGCTGGAGCCTGGGCCAGGCCGCGGCCGAGCGCAATGCGCTGGAGCGTGCGCTGATGGCCGCCGTGCCGGGGCTGCGCGCCAGCATCCAGCTGCTGCCCAGCGATGTGGAGGCGCATTTCGATGACCCACACGATGAACCGATCATGGAGAAGCACGCATGATCGCCGTGCTGCCACGGGTGCAACACGCCCAGGTGGAGGTGGAAGGCCGCATCACCGGCGCCATCGGGCCGGGCCTCTTGATGCTGGTCTGCGCCGAGCCCGGCGATAGCGAGGCACAGGCCGACAAGTTGATTGCCAAGGTGCTCAAGCTGCGCATCTTCAGCGACCCGGCCGGCAAGATGAACCTCAGCCTGCAAGACATCGCCGGCGGCCTGCTGATCGTTTCGCAATTCACCCTGGCCGCCGACTGCAGCAGCGGCAATCGTCCCAGCTTCACCGGCGCGGCCGGAGCCGAGCAAGGCCGCCGCCTCTACGACT
>NZ_JBKCLH010000184.1:0-3816 GCF_046300915.1 Roseateles sp.
CGTGCTGCTCAAGATGCTGTATAAATATACAGTAATTTGGGCGGCGTGACCCGTCGGGCCCTCGTCTCGCCTGAGGCTGCTGACAAATTTCCCGAGCGCGCCCCGGCCGCGCGCGCCTTCAGGCCGCCAGTTGCGCCAGCAGCTCGTAGGACCGCAGGCGGGCGCCGAAGTCGTGCAGGGCGCTGGCCACGATGAACTCGTCCGCGCCGGTGCGCTCGGCCGTGGCACGCAGACCGGCACGCACCGTGACCGGCGAGCCCACCACCGATTCGGCCAGCATGCGAGCCACGCCAGCCTTCTCGGGCGGGGTCCAGCGCGTTTTCATATCGTCGACCGGCGGCGGCAGGGGGCCGCGCTGGCCGCGCTGCATGCCCAGGAAGCGCTGCTGCAGGGAGGTGAAGAGGCGCTGCGCCTGCTCATCGCTGTCGGCCACGATCACATTGAGCCCCACCATGGCGTGCGGCTTGGGGTGACGGGTGCTGGGCCGGTACTGGCTGCGGTAGAGGTCCAGGGCCTGCATCAGCAGCTCCGGTGCGAAATGCGAGGCAAAGGCGAAGGGCAGGCCCAGGTAGGCGGCGAGCTGGGCGCTGTAGAGGCTGGAGCCCAGCAGCCAGATCGGCACCTCGGTGCCCTGACCGGGAATGGCGCGCACGACCTGACCCTCGCGGGCCGGGCCCAGATAGGCTTGCAGCTCCTGCACATCCTGCGGGAAGCGGTCCTCGGCCGCGCTGCTCAGATGACGGCGCAGGGCTCGCATGGTGGGGCCGTCGGTCCCCGGCGCGCGGCCCAGGCCCAGGTCGATGCGGCCGGGAAAGAAGCTGGCCAGGGTGCCGAACTGCTCGGCAATCGTCAGCGGCGCATGGTTGGGCAGCATGATGCCGCCCGAGCCCACGCGGATGCGCTCGGTGGCGCGCGCGATCTGGCCGATCAGCACCGCGGTGGCGGCGCTGGCCACACCGTCCATATTGTGATGCTCGGCCACCCAGAAGCGGTGGTAGCTCAGAGCCTCGGCGTGGCGGGCCAGGGCCAGGCAGTTGTGCAGGGCGGTGACGGCATCGCTGCCGGCCACGATGGGCGCAAGGTCCAGAACGGACAGGGGTGGTATCTGCGACATGGTGGCCGCAGTCTAGGCTCAAGGCGCCAACGATGTGGCGGTATGGGCTTGGCCCTAAGCAGCGCCTGGGCGACGGGTGCTCGCGGTATCGCCGGCCGGGGTTTGCAGCAGCGGAGCCGCATAAGGCAGGATGATCACAAACCGGGTCCCGCCACCCGGGCGTTCGAGCAGTTCCAGTCGTCCGCCCAGCACATCATGGACGATGTTGTAGACGATGTTCAGTCCCAGACCCGTGCCGCCGCGGCCCAGCTTGGTGGTGAAGAAGGGGTCGAAGGCGCGACGACGCACGTCTTCGCTCATGCCCAGGCCATCGTCCTCGACCAGCAACTCCAGCTGCTGATCGTCCAGGGGGCTCGCTGCGATGCGTAGATGACCTTCAGCACGCCCTTCGAACGCATGCATCAGGGCGTTCTGAAGCAGGTTGGACAGCACCTGCCCCAGGGGGCCAGGGTAGCTGTCCAGCTCTTGAGGCAGGGGCCGCAACTCGGTCACGATGCGGTAGGGCGTGGTCTTCCAGCGCGCATGGGCCAGCCCCAGCACATCACCCACCACATCGTGCAAGGCAAAGCGGCGACGCTGCTCGCTGGTCTGGTCCACGGAGAGCTGCTTGAAGTGCTGCACCAGGGCGCAGGCGCTGTTCAGGCCGCGCAGCAGAATGCCGTTCGCCACGGCCGTATCGTTGAGGTAGGCCTCCAGGGTGGACCGCCGCATATTGCCGGCCGCCAACTGGGCCGCGATCTCCCGGCTGCGGCTTTCCAGGGTGGAGGCCGTGGTCAGGCAGTTGCCCAGCGGGGTATTGAGTTCGTGAGCCACGCCGGCAACCAGGGAGCCCAAGGCCGCCATGCGCTCGGCGCGCAGCAATTCGGTCTGGGCATGTTGCAAGGTGTCACGGGTCTGGGCCAGTTCGGCGGCACGGGCCGTCACACGCGACTCCAGTTCCGCATTGAGCGCGCGCAGTTCACGCTCCGCCTGCAGTTGGGCGCTGATGTCCCGGGCCACACCGAGGAAACCGATCAGCTCGCCTTGGCGCGAGTACACCACGCTCACCGTCAGGGAGACTTCGAGCCGGCTGCCATCCCGGCGGACCATGGTCCAGATCTGCGTGTCGCTGCCCTCCAGCAGCGCACGGGCGGCAAAGGCTTCGCTCTTGTCGACCCTGCGCCCCAGACTCCGACTCAGCGCCGCGGCGCGGGCCTCGATCTCCTCGGGTAGATGCCATGCCTTGGGGCTGTGCCCCATCACATCCTGGGCCTGATAGCCCAGCATGCGCTCGGCACCCCGGTTGAAGACGGTGATGCGATCCTGGGCATCGGTGGCGATGACGGCCACTTCCATGGCCGCATCCAGCACCGCCTGCAGCCCGTCGCGCGCCGCCTGAAGCTCTGCCTCGGCTTGGCGCTGTACCGTGATGTCTCGCCCCGTGCCACGGTAGCCGCAGAAGTTGCCCTCCGCATCGAAGAAAGGGGCGCCGGAGACGCTCAGGTAGCGTCTGCGGCCGTCTGCCGCGATCTGCGCATACTCGAAATCCTTGAAGGTCTCGCGGCGCTCCAGGCTGCGCTTGTGGGCCTCCCAGTCCGTACCGGGTACCAGGACGGGGGACTCCCAGCGCTTGAAGCCCAGTACCAGATCGGAGGAGGTGTTGGTGGCCTCTTCGGCCACGCGGGAGATGTAGGTGAAGCGCAAGTCGGCGTCCTGCTCCCAGACCCAGTCGCTGGCCAGGGCCGCCAGGGTGCGAAAGCGCGATTGCGACTCCTCCAGCTCGGCCCGCATCAGCCGGCCTTGCTCGATCTCGCGGCT
Source organism: Roseateles sp. (assembly GCF_046300915.1). Taxonomy (GTDB): domain Bacteria; phylum Pseudomonadota; class Gammaproteobacteria; order Burkholderiales; family Burkholderiaceae_C; genus Kinneretia. The sequence continues at coordinate 2,912 of NZ_JBKCLH010000184.1, forward strand.
CAGGGCTTCGTTGTCCCGGCACTGGGCCCGCCACATGCGGGTCAGCAGGCCCACCAGCAGGGTGACCAGACCACAGCCGCCCCACAACGCCAGCAAGCTGGTGCTGAGCCCCGCACCGCCACCCCAGCCGTTCACGGGGCGAGCGAGCAGCAGCCAGTCGGCGCCGGGCAGCCGGGCGGGCAGGATCACGCGCTCCGCCGCGGACAGGCGCTGCAACTCGGCCGAGCCCCAGATCAAGGCACCGGGCTGGCCCCCGCCATTGCTGGCATGCAAGGCCATCTCCAGCCCCGCCTCATGGGGCAGGCCGGCGGCGGCGATGAATCGTCCCAGATCGGCGACCACGGAGACCACACCCCAGTAGCGCGACTCGCCACGCTCGTCACGAAGGAACACGGGGCTGCGTTGAATCACGCCCTGGCCACCCTGCACCAGGTTCACCGGGGCGCGCAGCAGGGGCTGACGCAGGCGCCGAGCCTCCTCGACCTGGGCCCACTGGGCCGGCACGCTGCGGTAGTCCAGGTTGAGCACCGCCTCATTGCCCGAGCGCGGATAGACATGGCGGGCCACATCATCGGGTGCGGCCACCACACTGCGCAGATGGGGCAGCAAGGGCATGGTGCGTTGCAGCATGAGCTCGAAGCGCTGCTCGTTCAGCCCGCCGTCCACCTGGATCATGGTGCTCAGGTTCAGGGTGGGCGCGAAGGTGGACTGGCCGGTGGCCTCCAGGCGGTCGCGCAGCGCGGTCAGGCGCTGTTCCACCTGCCGGCGCTCGTCGAGGGCCCGGCTGATCTGCTCCTGGCCTTGCAGCCAGAGGCCCAGCAGCAGGCTCAGCAGCAGGCAGAGCCAGACGGGCCAGTAGACCAGCCACAAAGCCGGCCCCTTGGGCGCGGCGGGCCGGGCAGGGG
>NZ_JBKCLH010000185.1:0-56960 GCF_046300915.1 Roseateles sp.
CGCCGGACGCGGCTTGACGGGCTGGGCCGCGGGCGGCGGCGGCGGAGCCGGCTTGGGCGGCTCGGGCGCCTGGATCAGGCTGACCATGATGGGCGCAGCCTCCACCACGGCTTGGCGCACCGCGTCCACCTGCAGCAGGGCCCAGACCCCCAGCACATGGGCGGACAGCACGCCGCCCGTCAGCAGGCGCCGCGCCAGCGGCCCGAGCTCATCGCGCTGAACGGCACGCAGAGGCGCCAACCCGAAGCCACCGCCAAAAGGCGGCGCCGGGGAGCGGGGCGATGTCGGGTGGTCGGTGGCCTGAAGAAGGGCCGGGGAGGCTTGGGTCACGGGCTTGCTGCGCCAGCGGCGCCACAGGGTTCACGGCAAGCCAAATAGTAACACTAATGCGAACTATTCTTATTAGTAGTTCATAAATCAGGATGGCTTGCGGCCGATCATGTGCACGGCGTGCAACAGCCGCGCGGCATGCGCACCGCGCTTGTATGCTCGCGCCCATGATCAAGACTCTCACGCGTTGGCTGCTGCTGGCGGGCGCCCTGCTGCTGGTGGCCAGTCTCTATCCCGGTGTACAGGTCACCAGCTATGGCGCGGCCCTGATCGCCGCCCTGGTGCTCGGTTTGCTGAACACCCTGCTGCGCCCCATCCTCGTGCTGCTGACCTTGCCGGTCACGGTGCTGAGCCTGGGCCTCTTCCTCTTCGTGATCAATGCCCTGATGTTCTGGGCCGCCGCCTCGGTACTGGACGGGCTGGCGGTCACGAGCTTCGGAGCGGCCCTGATCGGCTCGCTGATCTACAGCCTGTGCGGCATGGGCATCGATGTGATCATCGAGCGCCTGTTCCCCGAGACGGACTGAGTTGCGGCGCTGCAGCCGCCCTGCTCAGGGCGCGGCGCTGCTGCGCAGTGGCAGCTCGGCGCCGGGTGGCGCGCCGCGCGGGTAGAGCTCGGCCAGCAGCGGGCGGCGCTCGTAGATCAGGCTGCGCAGTCGGGCATCGATGACGGCTGCCTCGATCTGGTCGACCTGGGGCCCGCGCGACTGGTTGAGCCCGGAGCGCAGGCGGTCGATGGCGCCATTGAGATCGCCCAGAGCCGCCCTCGCCTCGCCCAGGGCGCGCACCGAGCGCAGGGGTCGGTCCAGCTTCTGCCACAGCTGGGCCAGCAGATTCCAGGCCAGCGCGTCGCGGGGGTTGAGGCTCACATGGGTCTGCAAGGTCTCGGCCGCCTCGCGGGCCGGCTGCAGATCGGCGTCGTAAATGGCCAGCTGGGCCCGCTGCATCATCAGTGGGCGTGAACGGTCCTGGGCCAGCGGCGCCAGGGCGGCATAGCCGCGCGCGGACTGCTCCTGAGCCTGGGCCAGCTCGGCCCGCAGCAGGCGCAAGGCACGGCGAGCTCGGGCCTCATCGCCGATGAGCTCCAGCAGCTGCTCCGCGCTCTGCAAGGCCGTTTCGGCACGGGGCCAGTTGCGCAGCTTGATGGAGGCCAGGGCGCTGGCATAGCGCGCGCCCAGCTGCTCATAGGCATTTCCGCGGGTGCCGGCATCCAGGCCCTGCTGCTGGGCCAGGATCTCGGCGCGGCCGTCCATCAGCACGCGGGCCCGTGCCGCCATCAGGGCATGCTCGGCCAACCCCTGGGGACGCACCGGCGCCACGGCGCCCAGACGCGAACGCGCCTCACCAATGCGCTCGCTGGTCAGGGGGTGTGAGCGCAGATAGGGGTAGGCCCCCGAGTCCATCAGGTGATAGGCCTGCTCCATGCGCTCGAACATGCTCATCATGCCGGCCGGTGCATAGCCCGCATGGCCCATCAGATTGAAGCCCACGCGGTCGGCCTCGCGCTCCATATCGCGCGAGAAGCTGAGCGATGCCGCCGCCGCCGCGGCCTGACTGCCCACGATGGCCGCCTGCACCGCATTGGCATTGCCCGAACGCGAGGCCGCGAGCACGGCGGCAATCATGCCGGCCGTGGCCAGCAGGCTGTTGCGCGAGTCGCCCGCCATGCGTCGGGCGATATGGCGCTGGCTCACATGCGAGAGCTCATGCGCCAGCACCGAGGCCAGTTCGTCCGGCGCGCCGGTCATCGCAATCAGGCCCAGATGCACGCCCACAAAGCCGCCTGGCAGCGCAAAGGCATTGACGCTGCGGTCGCGCACCAGAAAGGTTTCCCAGGCAAAGCGGGTGCTGGTGTCCTCGCCAATATGACCCAGCTGACGCCCCGAGGCCACCAGCGGTGCCCACAGACGCTGCACGTATTCGAGCAGCATGGGGTCATCCAGATAGTCCGGGTCGACACGGATCTGCCGCATGATCTGATCGCCGAAGCGGCGCTCGTCATTCACATCCAGGTCTTGCGAGACCGAATCCCCCAGCGCCGGCAGACTGACTTGGGCCTGCGTCAGGGGCGTGGCCGACAGGCTCAGGGCAGCCACCAGGGCCACCGCGAGACGGCGCGGCCGATTCATCATGCGGGTCAAGGGCGTCACTCCCGAGGCACGGAGCCGGAAAACAAGGTCACTATGATGACAGACCTTTGATTGCTCGATTGTTTCCAGCCGCCATCATCATGAGCTCACCGCTGACGCATTTCGACTCCCAGGGCCAGGCCCATATGGTGGACGTGGCCGGCAAGTCCGAGACCCATCGCGTGGCCCGCGCGGCCGGTCGCATCCGCATGCAGCCGGGCACACTGGCCCTGATCGCCCAGGGCTCGGCCAAGAAGGGCGATGTGCTGGGCGTGGCCCGCATTGCCGCCATTCAGGGGGCCAAGCGCACATCCGATCTGATCCCGCTGTGCCACCCCCTGCCCATCACCCGGGTGGCGGTGGAATTCGAACTGGATGAAGCCGCCAGCGCCGTGATCTGCAGCGCCCAGGTCGAGACCCTGGGCCGCACCGGCGTGGAGATGGAGGCCCTGACCGCCGTGCAGATCGGTCTGCTCACCATCTACGATATGTGCAAGGCCGCCGACCGCGGCATGGTGATGGAGCAGATCCGCGTGCTGGAGAAACAGGGCGGCAAGAGCGGGGCCTGGCACGCGGAGATCTAGGCCGCGGCGCGCCACGCCTCAGCGCATCTCGCGATAGCCGAAGTCGCGGGCCGGGGGCTCACATTGGAAGGGCAGGTCGCGGATGCCTGCCTCCCGCAGGGCCTCGCACTCGAGCAGCCATTCCTCGCCCTGCTTGCTGCGGAACTCGCGCAGGCGCGCCACCACATAACGGGCTCGCTCCACATCGCCGCTGGCGTTCAGCGATTTGGCCCAGGCCATCATCAGGCGGACGTCGATGAGGTTGTGGGCCGTGCGCTGGGCCGCCTCAAGGGCCAGGGGCCCCGGGATCCAGGTGGTGGCTGCCGCATAGTCGGCCTGGGTGGAGAAGAACAGACTGCCCTGCCCTCGCTCGATACGCGACTCCAGCGACGCTGCCTTGGCTGGCGGCATGTAGATGTCCACCACACGCAGATAGTCCCAGACCGCCAGCGTGCTGCCGGCCAGCATCAGCACACCGCCCAGACGCAGCAGGGTTGGCGCGGTGCCGGGTCTTGCCCCCAGAGCCGGCTCGCGTGCCGGCTCCGGCGCCAGACAGACGCCCAGCGCGAACAGCGTGGGCAGCAGGAAGTAGGCATACCAGAGCGGGTACTCCAGCAGGCTGTGCAGGCCGATCATCAGCACCACCATGAAGGCACAGCGCTTGATCAGTGCCAACTCGCCCTGGGCGCAACGGCTGGCCCACCAGGCCGCGGCGACCGCCCCTGCCAGCAGACCCAGCACCAGCAGGCCCAGGGGCCAGCCCAGCTCCACCAGCAGCTGCATGACGATGTTGTGCGTGTGATCGAAGAAGGCCACGGGCCGATCCGGGAAGGGCGTCATGCTCCAGGCCAGATTGAACTCACCCCAACCCACGCCGGTCCAGGGATGCATCTTGAGCAGGGTCCAGGCATTGGCCAGGATGGCCAGGCGCGAGGGCGAGCCCGCGCCCTCGGCCAGACGGGACTCGGCCCCGAAGGCCTGACCGCTGGCATGCGACCAGCCGGAGAGCGCAGCCCAGCTCAGGGCCAGCATCAGGGGCGTGGCCATCAGCGCCCAGCGCTCGGCCCGCGGCAGACGCCGGTCGAGCAAGCCCCAAAGCGCCAGCAGCACCACGCCCAGCATGCCGGTGCGCGAAGCACTCAGCACCACACCGAACACCAGGGCGAACAAGAGCACAGGCAGCAGCCAGGGCCGGCTGCGGCGACCGAGCTGCCCAGCGGCAGACAACCAGACCGCGGCCACGCAGGCCCACATCAGCAGGCTGGCCAGATGATTGGGCTGGCGCAGATTGCCCACGGCCCGACCGGCAATGCCGGAGCGGGCAATGAGATTGCCGTCGGCCAGCTGAGGCGCGAAGACCTGAATCACGCCGATGAGCAGGGACAGCAGGCCCGCCGCCAGCAAGCCCCAGCAGAAGCCCGCCCAAAGGCTGGGCGCCGAGCCGGTCCCGCCCGGGCCGAGGCGCGCGCCGTACTGCAACACCAGCAAGGCCGCCACCAACAGGGCCCCGGCCTGCCAAGCCAGGCTCATGGGCAGGTCATTGAGCCAGGGCGACAGCAGGGCGCTGCCCAGGAGCAGCAGCAGAGCCAGCACCGCCGCACGCATGGCGGCGATGCCGCCACGCTGCGATTGACCGACAGACGCCACCGGCCAGAGCCACAGCGCCGCACCCCAGGCGCCCAGGGCCAGGAGTTGATTGAAGAGGGTGGCCGAGGGTGTCAGGTTGTAGGCCAGCAGGGGCGGCAGCGCAGTGGCCAGCAGCGGCCCCCAAGCCGGGCGGCCCTGACCTTGAGACATGGATTGCATGGGGGCGAATGATGGCATGGCGCACGTGCCCCCAATTGAGCCAGCACGAACAACGCGCTAACGGAAGTCTTGCGGCAAGTAACTTTGCGCAGGGCTGTCGCACCACAATGGGGTGGCATGGGCAAGTGCAACCACATCGCAACGAGATCGCCACGATGTGGTCGCGGGCTCCCAGTGAGTCACCACTTGCCGAGCAAGATATCTGGCCCTATCGACGTCACCTTCGCTAGCCAGAGTCTCGGACCAGCGCATTAACAGCCGTGGGTCAACAAGCACATGCGCGGTCCGCTCTATGGCCTGCAACTTCGCCTCTGATTCGGGCATCAGATCTGCATAGATCCTATCCGCCCAAGGGCCAAACAATACTGATCGTTGCCCGTGCCCAATCTCTTGGGGCATCGGGAGAGCCTCATCTAGATATAAAGAGGCCACTCGCTGATAGTCAAGCCAAGCAGTCAAGCTACAAACGATCATCAGCAACCCCGCCAAAGCAAACGAACCTCCTCTTTTCCTGATCGTCCGCGCATCAGATTTGGCTGGATCACTATCGCTCTCTGGCACAGCCCGAAAAGCCAAACAAATGCCAAGCAGAAGAGCACTTGGCAACAAAAAATAGAGATACCAAAGCGGGTACTCGAGCATGCTGTGAATCAGAACAATAACTAGCTGAGCAACGGCACACTTGTATGCAAAAGGCAGGCGATTCGACAAGTACTCCTTAGGGTTTATGGCATATATCAATGTGACAACCAAAAATACTATTACCAAACCACCAAGCGGCAGACCTAGCTCAGTCAGAACGTGAAGAGGCAAGTTGTGCACATGGTCCGGCAATTCAGCCGACTGTCGCTTAAATTCAGTAAGCGCCCAAGCACGATTAAACTCCCCCCAACCGACTCCAGTCCACGGTTCCCGCAGCAACAGCACAAAAGCATCATGCCATATTGCGACTCGGGTAGGTGAACCAACGCCCTCACTAAGCCTGGTAGCGCTTCCAACCGCAAAGCCCCCCCATCGCGCCAATATGGCCATCACCGCCATAGAAACAAAAAGAGCCAAAACCGCAACTAGGAGCCCATGTTTTGCACGATCAACAATTCTCCGATCAAATTGAGCCAAGATAAACAGTAGCACCAAACACAGCACCCCCGTCCTCGAAGCCGTCAGTGCAATCGCAAACGACAACACGACGAGCGCCGGCCACATTACAAAACCGAACTTTGCGCGCGAGCACCCGAGCCAAACGGCAGAGATACAAGCCAAGCAAAGAAATGACGCCGTATGATTCGGCTGCCGCATATTCCCAATTGCACGACCCGCATCGCTCGTGCGCGCAATCCAGTCTCCGTCAGCAGCCCCGGGAAAGAACACCTGAATGACACTGACAACTGCGAGCATCAGCCCAAGAATAAGCCACCCAACACAGATCAATTCAACCCATTTCTCCATTTCACCAGCCTGCCCTATCGCGCAGCCAGCAAGAAACGAAATCGCCGCAGCCAGCAAAAATCCTGCACTGATCAGGCCAATGGCAATGGGCAGGTCTCTGTAGACAACCGACCACACAACACCGAACAGCAGCAAAGACCAAAGAGACAGCGGGGCAAATACCTGATTAGGCAACTCAGCTGCCCTTACTTGCCGTTCAAACCCAGCCAGTGCAATGACTATTCCCCAGCACAATAGGGCCGCGAGCTGATGAAGCGCACTACTGATTGGTGCTTGGACGAAGCCAATCATAGGAGGGCTTGCACAGGCCACGACGACTGCTAGTCGCTGCAAGAAATCCCCGTGTCTATAGATAATGCCGCCGTATAGAACCATGAGGCACCGAAAACATCAAACTAACGCAGATGTACGCCGACGGCAGAGTAAGTCGTCAGTCAAATATCACCACCAAAAGAAAAGGGCGCCATCAAGGCGCCCCATCATACTCAAAGAATATCTAAATGATATCCTTAGGTCTTAGGCATGAACTTCGAAGCCACGTCGCCACCCACCGAGGTCTTGCAAGAGGCTCCAGCCGTGCAGGTGACCGTATAAACGATATCCTTACCATCAACGGAACTGTTACCAGTGGCACGCATACGCATGGTAATCGTAGCGGTGGTAGCATCCACGCCCGCCGCGGTTACGGATGCAACATACTTACCATTAATGTTGGTCGGCGTAGCGTCCAAGCCAAAGGCAGCGTTCGACAGACCTCCTGCCAGCGCTCCCTCGTTGAACATCACCTGCGCATTGCGAATTGCAGTGGAAGCCAAAGAAGATGCCTCGGACACCTTGCCCTTGGTGGTGTAGTCCTGATACGCGGGCAACGCCACAGCGGCCAGGATACCAACGATCGCCACGACGATCATCAGTTCGATCAGGGTGAAACCCTTTTGGACTTTGCGCTTCATGCTCATGTCAGACTCCTGCGGAAAGAGAGGTTGGGGAAGAGACATCCCCCCTGAATGCAGGGGTCGTGCCAGCCCGGCAGACCGCTCGCCACGTGACACAGATCACGGATATTTCCCATTCCGGGGCCGGTGACTGACATTTTTTGTCAGCCCCGCTGGCGCGATTTGTTGCCCCCGGCTGGATCTGACAAATTTTGTCAGACGCGGAAGAAGCCCTTGTGTAACAAGGACTTACAGCTCGATGAGCTGGCCGGCACGCAGGGCAGCCATGCGGTGAGCGCCAGGCAGGGCGGCAATCTCGGCCATGACCGCCTCCACCTCACCCGGCTTGATATGGGTGATGTGGATGTGCGGCTCACCCTGAAGCTGGGCCAGCTCCCGGCCCAGCGCCGCGGGGCAGAGGTGGCGGCTGATGGCCGCGAGCTGCTGCTCCTCGTCGCTGAACGCCGTCTCGATGACGAGATGCGAGACCCGCAACTGGGCCAGGCGCTGCCAGAGCAGGGGGTTGGGGCCGGTATCCCCGGTGTAGACCCAATGGGCGTGATCCCGGGCGGCCCCCGTGTCCACCGCAAAGCCGCAGGCCGGCACGGTGTGGGCGGCGCTGAGCACTTCGATCATGCGGCCGCCCAGGTCCAGGCGCTGCCCCACCTCGAAGGGCTGCAGGGTCAGCACGGGTCGCTCGGCGCTGGGCAGGCGAGTGAAATCGGGCCAGATCACGCCGTTGAAGAGGTGCTGACGCAGCGCCTCCAGCGTGGGCGCCAGGGCATGGACCTGGATGGGCGGCCGGCCGGCCTGGGCGCGCAGGCGCAGCACCGAGTCGGCCAACAGAGGCAGGCCCAGCACATGGTCAAGATGGGAGTGGCTCAGCAGCACATGGTCCACCCGCGCCAGGGCAGACAAGTCCAGATCGCCCACGCCGGTGCCGGCGTCGATGAGCACATCGTCGTCCAGCAAAAAGGCGGTGGTCTTGTAACCGGCGGCGATGGCGCCGGAACACCCCAGGACTCTGATCTTCATGCGCGGCGTTTTCTTGAGCCCGGGGCTCGTTCAGCAGGGCTCCCAATTTACGCGGCCCTGCCGCCAGCGCGAAGCCTGATGCTGTGAGATTGTCCCGACTTCATGGGAGAAGCCCGTCAGAGCGTGACTTGCTGCACGCGGTGTAACTGGCGGCGGGCGCCGACCCGCAGGGGTTCAGCCCGGCTGAACGAACTGCATTTGCGTGCCCGCCAGCTCGATCACATCGCCGCTCTTGAGGGCGATGGACTCGCCCGTCAAGGGTGCGCCGTTCACCGTAGGACGGGCGCCGCCTTCCACATGAGCGAAGACATAGCCGCTGGGCCGCTTGGTGATGGAGGCTACCTGCACGCCGGGCTTGCCCACGGTGGTGACCACCTTGGTGAGGCTGACCTCGCGGCCGGCAGCAGCGCCAGTGAGCACGCGAATGGAGGCCGGGCTGGCTGAACTTGCGGGGGTGCCCAGGGGACCGAAGGCCGAGGGCATGCCGAAACCACTGGGCGTGGCACCCGGCTTGAGAATCATGGTCTTCTCGTAGTCGGCACTGTCTTCGAGCAGGAACTTGATCTTGTACTTGCCGACCTCAACGACGTCGTTGCTGTTGAGCAGCTGCTTCTTGATGGCCGTGCCGTTGATGTAAGTGCCGTTGGTGGAGTTCAGGTCTTCAATGAAGACGTCGTTACCCACCATCTGAAGCACGGCGTGTTCGCCACTGACCGCCAGATTGTCGATGACGATGTCGTTGTAAGGCCGCCGCCCGAGCGTGGTCTTGTCCTTGGTGATCTGCACCTCCTTGATCACCACGCCGTCGAGCGAAACCACCAGTTTGCCCATGCTTGACCTCAGTCCTGTTATCTCATTGTTGTGCCGCCCGGAACGGAGGGCGCCGGCCGCGCCTTCAGCGCCGACCGAAAGGCCACCAGGTCCGGCTGACGGGCTTGACGCGCCCCTCGGCACGAGCCAGCACGATCGCAATATTATCCTTGCCGCCCATGTCATTGGCGGCGGCAATGAGTGCCTGAGCCGCTTCGGACAGCGAAGGGTGGTTTATCAACAACTGTGCCAGGGCGTCGTCGTCCAGCATGTCGGACAGGCCGTCGGAGCAGAGCAGGAAGAGATCGCCCGGCTGTACCTCATGCTGATGCAGCTCCAGCATGACGGTGTCTTCCACCCCCACGGCGCGGGTCACCAGATTGCGATTGGCAGAAAAGGCCGCCTCTTCGGGCGTCAACAGGCCCGCATCCAGCTGTTCCTGGAGCAGAGAATGGTCACGGGTGAGCTGGGTGAACTGGCCGCCGCGCAGGCGGTAGGCGCGTGAGTCACCCACATGGCCCAGCAGGAGTCCATCCTCGCGGAACACGGCCACCACCAGGGTGGTACCCATGCCCGCATAGCGCGGGTTGGTGTTGGCGGCATTGAAGATGGCGCGGTTGGCATTGTCCACGCAGATGTCCATGGCCCGGCGCACATCGGCAGGCCCGGCCTTGCCGCCCGTTTCCTTGAGCCAGCGGCCCAGCTCGGCCTTGATGAAGCTGGTCAGCATCTGGCTGGCCACCTCTCCGGCGTTGTAGCCGCCCATACCGTCGGCCAGCACGGCCAGACCCACGTCCGCCTCCACGGCCACCGAGTCCTCGTTGTTGTCGCGGGCGCGGCCAACATCGGTAGCGCTGTAGATCTCCACGGTCATGGGCTGAGATAGTAGGTCGGAACGAAGAGCTCAGGCATTGTGCCCCGGTTCACCGCGATCAAGTCGCGCGGTCCGATCGAAGGCCGCGGCAGACGTGAAATCCTGAGCGGCTGGTGCCGGGTCTTGCCACTCAGCCCCCACCTGGGCCAGCACGGCATCCAGGTCCTCGGCCATGGCGTCGCCGGTGGCATAGCGCAGCTCGGGTCGCTTCTCCAGGGCCAGGGCCAGGACCAAGGCCAGGGACTCGGGCAGACCGGGGCGGTAATGCCGCACATCCGGCGGAGCCTGTCTGGCAATCTGCTGCATCAGCGCGGCCATGGAGTCTGCTTGATGCGGCAGGCGCCCCGTGAGCAGCTGGTAGAGCATCACCCCGAGTGAGTAAAGATCACTGCGCCCATCCACATGCAGGCCCGCCAGCTGCTCGGGCGACATGAAGGACGGCGTGCCCAGGACCAGGCCGGTGCGTGTGCGGCTGCCGTCGGCCAGGCGAGCAACGCCGAAGTCCATGATCTTGAGCGAGCCCGAGACGGGCTCGTACATCACATTGCTGGGCTTGATGTCGCGGTGCACCACCCCGTGGGCATGGGCATAGGCCAAGGCCCGTGCCAGGCGCACCCCCATGGCCAAAACCTCACGCACCGGCAGGAGTCGGCCCGCCACCGCGTAGTGACTGAGGTCGCGGCCGGGCGCGTACTCCATGGCGATCCAGGCATCCTGACCGGACTGCCCGGCATCGAGAACGCCGAGTATGTCGGGGTGCTGCAGCTGACGCGCTGCACGCGCCTCGCGCATGAAGCGCTGGCGCACATCGATCAAATCCTCGGCAGCGAACTCGCGTTGCAGAGCCAGGCGCTTGATGGCCACTTGGCGGCCGCTGGACTTCTCGGTGGCCATACAGACCACGGCCATGGCCCCACGCCCGAGCTCGGCACCCAGGGTGTAGGCCGAGAGGTCACCCGCCCCCTCCTGCCCCGCAAGCTGGCGGGAGGGGTTTGCGACACGGGTACTGGCCCCTTCTGCGAGCGGCTCGGCCTCCGCCGCGCGACCGGCACCGCTCAGGCGGTCCAGGGTGCGCTTCCAGAAGCCGGATGCCATGGTGCGATCAGGCAGCGGCGCTGCCGCCGCCTCCACCCTGGCGGGCCGCGACCAGCTTGCCCAAGGCCAGCACCAGCAGTGCCCCGGCAACGCCGCATCCGTAGTACAGGGCGGGCAAGACCTGGCTGCTGCCCGGCTTGTCGCCCTCGACCATCGGCACATAGGCCGAGAACGCAGGATCGCCCACCATCATGGTGCCGGCAATCCAGCCCAGCAGCATGGCGCCCAGCACGATGACCATGGGGAAGCGATCCATCAGCTTGATCACCAGCTGGCTGCCCCAAACGATGATGGGGATGGAGACCAGCAGACCGAAGATCACCAGCGGCATCTGATGACCACCGCCCGCGCCTTCGGCGGCGCCCGCAATGGCGATCACATTGTCCAGGCTCATCACGAAGTCCGCCACGATCACCGTCTTGACGGCGGCCCAGAGCTTGTCACTGGCCTGGATATTGCCGTGCTCGTCCTCGTCTTCTGGGACCAGCAGCTTCATGCCAATCCACAGCAGCAGCAGGCCGCCCACCAGCTTGAGGAAGGGCAGCTTGAGCAGGGTGAGTGCGAAGAAGATGAGCACGACGCGCAGCAGGATGGCTCCGGCCGTGCCCCACAAGATGCCCAGGCGCCGCTGGGCCTCGGGCAGCTTGCGACAGGCCAGCGCGATCACGACCGCGTTGTCGCCGCCCAGCAAGATGTCGATCATGATGATCTGGCCGACGGCAAGCCAGAACTCGGGGCTGGTGAACATGTCCATGTGAGGAGCTTTGTAATAAGGGGTTACCACGGCCCGTGCCGGACTATAGCCGGGCCTCTTGCGCATGGGGTGCGCCAATGCAAAAAGGGGCCAAAGCCCCTTTTTGCCTGGCCGCAAAGACTGCGACCAAATTGTGCGCTGCGGCAGGCCGGACGCCGATGCGTGGATTTACGCATCGGGGACCGAGCCCCGCGGCGGGTCGATTACAGCAGGCCCTTGAGCAAGCGGCCCATCTCGGACGGATTGCGGGTCACGGTGAAGCCGCACTCTTCCATGATGGCCAGCTTGGCATCGGCCGTGTCAGCACCGCCGGAGATCAGCGCGCCAGCATGGCCCATGCGCTTGCCCGGAGGGGCGGTGACACCAGCGATGAAGCCGACGATGGGCTTCTTCATATTGGCCTTGCACCAACGGGCGGCTTCTGCCTCATCCGGGCCGCCGATTTCACCGATCATGATGACGGCATCGGTGTCCGGGTCGTCGTTGAAAGCCTTCATCACATCGATGTGCTTCAGGCCGTTGATCGGGTCACCACCGATACCGACAGCCGACGATTGGCCGATACCCAGCTCGGACAGCTGCGCCACGGCTTCATAGGTCAGGGTGCCGGAACGCGAAACCACGCCGACGCGACCCTTCTTGTGGATGTGGCCGGGCATGATGCCGATCTTGATCTCGTCGGGCGTGATCAGGCCGGGGCAGTTGGGGCCCAGCAGCAGGGTGCGCTTGCCACCGGCAGCTTCCTTGGCCTTCATCTTGTTGCGCACTTCCAGCATGTCGCGCACGGGGATGCCTTCGGTGATGCAGATCGCCAGATCCAGATCGGCCTCAACGGCTTCCCAGATGGCGGCGGCAGCGCCGGCGGGCGGCACGTAGATCACGGAAACAGTGGCACCGGTCTGGGCAGCGGCTTCCTTGACCGTGGCGTAGATGGGAATCTCGGAGAACTTCTCGCCCGCCTTCTTGGGGTTCACGCCAGCGACGAAGGCGTTCTTGCCGTTCGCGTAGGCTTGGCAGCCCAGGGTGTGGAACTGACCGGTCTTGCCCGTGATGCCCTGGGTGATGACCTTGGTGTCTTTGTTAATGTAGATCGACATGATTTCTTTCCTTGCAGCAGGGCTTACTTGACGGCGGCGACGATCTTGGTCGCGGCTTCGGCCATGGTGTCGGCGGCGATGATGGGCAGGCCGGATTCAGCCAGCATCTTCTTGCCCAGCTCTTCGTTGGTGCCCTTCATGCGAACCACCAGCGGCACGGACAGGTTCACGGCCTTGCAGGCGGTGATCACGCCTTCGGCGATGGTGTCGCACTTCATGATGCCGCCGAAGATATTGACCAGGATGCCCTTCACTTCCGGGTTCTTCAGCATGATCTTGAAGGCCTCGGTCACCTTCTCGGCCGTGGCGCCACCGCCCACGTCCAGGAAGTTGGCCGGCTCGCCGCCGAACAGCTTGATGGTGTCCATGGTGGACATGGCCAGACCGGCGCCGTTCACCAGGCAGCCGATATTGCCGTCCAGGCTGATGTAAGCCAGGTCGAACTTGGAGGCTTCGACTTCGGCCGGATCCTCTTCGTCCAGATCGCGGTAGGCCACGATCTCGGGGTGACGGAACAGGGCGTTGGCATCGAAGTTGAACTTGGCATCCAGGGCGATCAGATTGCCCTTGGAATCACAGTTCAGCGGGTTGATCTCAACCAGGGACGCGTCGGTGTCCATGTAGCACTTGTAGAGCTTGGCGAACAGGTCCACGGCCTGGTCGATCGAAGCGCCGGTCAGGCCGATGGCCGCAGCGATCTTCTTGCTCTGCTCGGCGGTCAGACCCACCAGCGGATCGATCATCTCGGTGATGATCTTCTCGGGGGTCGAGTGGGCGACCTCCTCGATGTCCATACCGCCTTCGCTGGACGCGATGAAGGCCACCTTCTGGGTGCCGCGGTCGGTGACCAGCGAGACATACAGCTCGTTCTTGATGTCCGCGCCTTCTTCGATGTAGAGGCGGCGGACCTTCTGACCTGCCGGGCCGGTCTGGTGCGTGACCAGCTGCATGCCCAGGATCTGCTCGGACAGGGTCTTCACATCATCCATCGAACGGGCCAGCTTGACGCCGCCGCCCTTGCCACGGCCACCGGCGTGGATCTGTGCCTTGACCACCCAGACCGGGCCGCCCAGCTTCTGCGCGGCTTCCACCGCTTCTTGCACGGTGAACGCGGGAATGCCGCGCGGCACCGGCACGCCGAACTGGCGCAGGATTTCCTTGCCCTGGTACTCGTGAATCTTCATAGGGGTCTCGCTTAGAGGGAAAAGTCAGGAAGGGGATGTGGTCAGCGCGGCGGCCGGAGCCGGGCGATACCAACGCGGGTAATGGGTTTGCACCACAGGGCCATCGCTGCGCAGGGCATGGCATTTGTCGATCTGGAAAGGCGCACGGCCGGAACCGGCGTCGCCCTCCTGGGTATCGAGCACGACACCGGCGAAAGCCTGGATCACCGCCGTCGGCAGAACCTGGCTCAGTTCGGTGAGGTGGGTGCAGGCCCGGGTACCGGCCAGGCGCTCTTTCACGCCGGCGCGGAAGCCTTTGAGTAGATTGAGTCCGGCAAGGCCGGCATAAGCATCGCCGTGCTCCCCGCAGTAGCCGGGATAGGGCATGCCCATGGTGGTCGACGTCGCGGCCAGCACATTCAGGGTCCGGTCCACAACCAAGCGCAGCAGCATGTCGTGCACCGGCTCGCCAGCGCGGCGCAAGCCCGAGGCCAAGGCGATGTCGCGGGTCTTGATGTCCTGCAAGGTCGCTTCAACGTCGAACAAGCCGTCCTCGCGCGCAAACACCTGCACATCGATCGCGCGACGGTGCAGCAAGCGGCGCTCGGCAACAGGATTGAGCAAGGACATGGAGCGTTGAAACTAGCGCGCAATCAAGCCCGCCAAACCCCAACAATGGGGGGCGGGCACGACTGCCAAAGACCATCAATGTAGCATGCTGCGCTGCCGCAAGCCTTTCGCCAGGCTGTCAGCGCCCACTGTGGAGCCACAAAATCGACCATCCGGTCGATTCTGCCCCGGTCAGCTTCCCGCCTGCAAGCATCCGGCGATTCAGTCGTGATCTCCGCGCAGTACACGACGCACCACCTCGGACGAAAACCCTCGGCCGACCAGGAAGCGAGTCTGCTTGGCCCGCGCTGACGCGTCCTCGGGCGCCGCGCCGCCAAACTTGCGCCGCCAGACTTCCCGAGCCCGCTCCAGCTCGCTGTCCTTGAGCCGCGCATGGGCCTCGGCATCCAGGCTCAGCCCATGCTGGGACAGCTCCTGCTGGATGCGACGGTTGCCATAGCGGGCGGCACGGGCATGCACGCGCGACTCCACGAAACGGCTCTCGTCCAGGTAACCCTGGGCCTGCAGCCAGACCAGCAAGGTATCGACCTCGATCTCGAGGTCGGGCGAGGCGGCGCCGGATTCAGGTTCGAGCATCGCCGGCGTCTGCGCCCCCCCTTCCTCAGCGAAAGCGGCAGCCGCCTCGGCCTGCGCCGCCCGCTCGGCCGCCCGAGCGCGGGCCAGACGCAGCAGCTTGCCGCGCAGCTCCATCAGGCTGTGCTCGCGCTGGGCCAGCAGGGCGATGGCGCGCATCTTGAGCGAGAGCGGCTTCATCAGCCCTCCGGCAAGGCCAGGCTCAAACCTTGGCGGCGATCCGGCGGCAGCAATTCCCGGCCGGGCAGCCCGGACTGGCGCCAGGCGGGCGGCGCCTGCACATCGCTCCAGTACTCGTCCAGCGCCGTGATACGGCCGCCCTTCAGCTGGAAATAGCTATTGGCGTAGAAGGAACGGCCATCCTGGTCCACGCGCAACAGGCTCAGCACCTGGCCAGGCGCCAGGCTGTGCAGGGCCAGCAGGTGCAGGCTCCAGCCCTCGGGATAGATTTCGTTGACATGCACCACCGCGGCCGCACCCACAAAGCGCTCGGCCGTGGCCCACCACTGGCAGCAGGCCTGGGGATGCAGCAACTCGCGCGCCTCGCCCCAGCGTCGGGCCTGGTACAAGGCCCAGAAGCGCTGCACCAGGGCACGCTCCTCAGCCTCGGGCCCGGTGGCCGGCGCCGGCATGCTGTGCGGCGGGCTCACAGCCTGAACGACGCCGGTCTTAATCGGCGTCCACCGCGCCCAGCAAGGGCACGCCCAGGGACTCGCGGATCTTGTTTTCGATCTCGCGGGCGATGTCGGGGTTCTCGCGCAGGAACTCACGGGCATTGTCCTTGCCCTGGCCGATCTTTTCGCCGCTGTAGGCATACCAGGCGCCGGACTTGTCCACCACCTTGGCGACCACGCCCATATCGATGATCTCGCCCTCGCGGCTGATGCCCTCGCCGTAAAGGATGTCGAACTCGGCGGTCTTGAAGGGCGGCGAGACCTTGTTCTTGACGACCTTGACCTTGGTCTCGGAGCCGATCACCTCCTCACCCTTCTTGATCGAGCCGATGCGGCGGATGTCCAGGCGCACCGAGGCGTAGAACTTGAGGGCATTGCCGCCGGTGGTGGTCTCGGGCGAGCCGAACATCACACCGATCTTCATGCGGATCTGGTTGATGAAGACCACGGTGCAATTGGTCTTCTTGATGGTGGCGGTCAGCTTGCGCAGGGCCTGGCTCATCAGGCGAGCCTGCAAGCCGGGCAGGGCGTCGCCCATCTCGCCCTCAAGCTCGGCCTTGGGCGTCAGGGCGGCCACCGAGTCGATGATGATCAGGTCCACCGAACCGGAGCGCACCAGGGCGTCCACGATTTCGAGCGCCTGCTCGCCGGTGTCGGGCTGGCTGATCAGCAGGTCTTGCAGGTTCACGCCCAGCTTCTGGGCGTACTGAACGTCCAGGGCATGCTCGGCGTCGATGAAGGCGCAGACGCCCTGCAGCTTCTGCATCTGGGCGATGACCTGCAGGGTCAGGGTGGTCTTGCCAGAGGATTCCGGGCCGTAGATCTCGATCACACGGCCGCGCGGCAGGCCGCCCACACCCAGGGCGATATCCAGCCCCAGGGAGCCGGTGGAGACCACCTGGATGTCCTCGATCACCTCGCCCTCACCCAGGCGCATGATGGAACCCTTGCCGAATTGCTTCTCGATCTGGGCAAGTGCGGCCTGCAGGGCCTTGGCTTTCTCGGTATTGGCGTTCTTGACGGGGGCGTCCATGGGCTATCTCCTGTTTCGGCTGTGCGCATTATGGCGCAATCTGTATATGCGTACAGTAGTTTAGGCAAGCCCTGCTGCCATTCAATGTCAGCAGTCCCGGTCTCCCTAGAATGTGGGTCCATTGCCGGAAAAGAACTGGGGACAAGCATGCGCATCCTGATCGCGGAAGACGACCAAGTGCTGGCCGATGGACTGCTGCGCGCCCTGCGCGCCTCCGGCTATGCCGTGGACCAGGTCAGTTCCGGCACCGAGGCCGATGCCGCCCTGGCCTCGCATGAATTCGATCTGGTGATCCTGGACCTGGGACTGCCCAAGCTGCATGGCCTGGAAGTGCTGCGCAAGCTGCGCGCCCGCGGTGCCACCATGCCGGTGCTGATCCTGACGGCCGCGGACAGCGTGGAGCAACGCGTCAAGGGGCTGGACCGGGGCGCCGATGACTACATGGCCAAGCCCTTCTCCCTGCAGGAACTGGAGGCGCGGGTGCGCGCCCTCACCCGCCGCGGCCTGGGCACCGCCTCCTCGGTGATCAAGCATGGCCCACTGAGCTTCGACGCCACCGGGCGCGTGGCATACATCAATGACCAGATGGTGGAGCTCTCGGCCCGCGAACTGAGCCTGCTGGAGGTGCTGCTGCAGCGCGCCGGCCGCCTGGTCAGCAAGGACCAGCTGGTGGAGCGCCTGTGCGAGTGGGGCGAAGAGGTGAGCAACAACGCCATCGAGGTCTACATCCACCGCCTGCGCAAGAAGATCGAGCAGGGCCCCATCCGCATTGCCACGGTGCGGGGACTGGGCTACTGCCTGGAGAAGATTCCCGGATGATGGCCTCAGCCCGCCGGAGCCCGGCATGCACGCGCGTCTGATCCGGAAAGACTAGATGGCCGAGCGCGAGCACCGCTCCCTGTTTGGCGAGATCCTGGACTGGATGCTTGCCCCCTTGCTGGTGATCTGGCCCATCAGTGTGGCCCTGACCTGGCTGGTGGCCCAGGGCATTGCCGGGCGGCCGTATGACCGCGAGCTCGGGGAGATGGCCCGCAATCTGGGCCTGCAGGTGGCTGCCGCCCAGGCGCCCGAGGGCCGGCGCTCGCGCTACGCCTTGGCGCCCGAGGCCGCCGCCCTGCTGCGCGCCGACGAGGCTGACACGGTCTTCTACCAGGTGCTGGGCCTGCGCGGCGAGTTCCTCAGCGGCGACCGCCAGCTGCCCGTGCCGGAGGCTGAAGCGCCCATCGTGCCCTGGGTGCTGCACTTCCGCGATGACGAGGTGAGTGGTGAGAACGTGCGCGTGGCCTACCTCTGGGTCGCCCCCGAGGGCATGGCCGGCAGCACCCAGACCATGCTGGTGCAGGTGGCCGAGACCCTGGGCAAGCGCTCACGCCTGGCCAGCGAGATCATCAAGGGCGTGATCCTGCCGCAGTTCGTGATCCTGCCACTGGCCGTGCTGCTGGTATGGATGGCGCTGGCGCGCGGCATTGCGCCCCTCAATGATCTGCAGCGCCGCATCCGCTCGCGCGAAAGCTCGGACTTGAGCCCGATCGACGAGCGCCGCATTCCCGACGAGGTGGCCCCCCTGGTGCGCGCCATCAATGATCTGCTGGGCCGGCTGGACCAGTCCATCAGCGCGCAGAAGCACTTTCTGGCCGATGCGGCCCATCAGCTCAAGACCCCGCTGGCCGGCCTGCGCACCCAGGCCGAGCTCGCGCAGCGCGAGATCGACGAGGGCCGCAGCTCGCCGGCCGAGCTCAAGCGTTCGCTCAAGCAGATCGCCCTGTCCAGCCAGCGCGCGGCCCATATGGTGAACCAGCTGCTGGCCATGGCCCGCGCCGAGGACCAGGAGCACGCCCAGCGGCGCAGCGATGTCAACCTCTCCGGCCTGGCCGTGGAAACCGTGCGGGACTTCGTGCCGCGCGCCCTGGACAAGCACATCGACCTGGGCTTCGAAGGGCCGGATGCCAGCCAGAGTGCGCTGCGCGTCCACGGACATCCGCTGCTGATCCGCGAACTGATCCGCAATCTGGTGGACAACGCCCTGCTCTACACCCCGGCCGGAGGCACGGTGACCGTACGGGTGGTGGAGGACCCCTTCGGCCAGGTGGTCGTGCTCCAGGTGGAGGACTCCGGCCCCGGCATTCCCGAGAGCGAGCGCGAGAAGGTGTTCCAGCCCTTCTATCGCGCCTTGGGCACCGATGTGGATGGCTCGGGCCTGGGTCTGGCCATCGTGCGCGAGATCGCCCAGGCCCATGAGGTGGAAATCACCCTGGACGACACCCGCAGCCTGCGCCCCGGCCAGAGCACGGAGGACGGACAGGGGCCGGGTGCGCGCTTCACCATGCGCTTCGGCGCCAGGCCACGCGCCGAGGGACGCAGCGCCGAGGGCGATGCGGGCCTGGAGCCCTGAGCGCCGCCCCGCCTCAGCCCTTCTTGCCGCGCCGGCTCTTGGCGATGGCCAGCAGAATGCCCAGGCTCAGGCCCAGGGTGACCATGGCCGTACCGCCATAGCTGATAAAGGGCAGGGGCACACCCACCACCGGCAGGATGCCGCTGACCATGCCCATGTTCACGAACACATAAGTGAAGAAGGCCAGGGTGATGGCCCCCGCCATCAGCCGGCCAAACAGGGTGGGCGCCTCGGAGGCGATCATCAGCCCGCGCAGGATCAGCGCCGTGAAACCCGCCAGCAGCGCCAGCGCGCCCATCAGGCCGAACTCCTCGCCATAGGCCGCAAAGATGAAGTCGGTCGTGCGCTCGGGAATGAATTCCAGATGGGTCTGCGTGCCCTTCATGAAGCCCTTGCCGGTCAGCCCCCCGGAGCCGATGGCGATCTCACCCTGAATGATGTGAAAGCCCTTGCCCAGCGGATCCTTGTGCGGGTCCAGCAGGGTGCAGACCCGGTGCTTCTGGTACTCACGAAGCACCGGCCACTCGAGATCGGGTTGACAGATCTTCTCCTCGCTCATGACCAGGGCGGTGATTCCGGCCACCCCCAGAATCATGGCCGGCAGGATGATGCGCCAGGGAAAGCCGGCAAAGAACACCACGAAGAAGCCGGCGCCGAACACCAGAATGGAGGTCCCCAGGTCGGGCTGCTTGGCCACCAGCAGCGTGGGCACGGCCAGCAACGCCAGGGCAATGCCGAAGTCCAGCGGGCGCAGCTGCCCCTCACGGCGCTGGAACCACCAAGCCAGCATCAAGGGCGTGGCGATCTTGAGGATCTCGGAGGGCTGGATCACGATGCCCACATTGAGCCAGCGCGTCGCGCCCTTCTTGGTGATGCCGAACAGGGCCGTGGCCACCAGCAGGGCCACGCCCACGGTGTAGAGCGGCACGGCCAGGGCCATCAGGCGCTGCGGCGGCACCTGGGCCACCACGAACATGATGCCAGCCGCCAGGGCCATATTGCGCGCATGGTCCACAAAGCGGGTGCCATGGTCAAAGCCCGCCGAATACATGCTCATCAGGCCCAGGCCGGCCAGCCACAGCATGGCCAGCAGCAGGGGGATGTCAAAGCCCTCCAGCAATGGCTTGAGCCGCTGTCGCAGCGGCGGCTTGCTCAGTACGGCATTCATGGACGCACTCCTGGGGCGGACGAGGCGGCGGCAGCCGGGGCCGGGGCCGGGGCCGACGCTGCCGCAGGCGGCGGCGCCGAGGCCGCCATGCCCGGCAGGGCCAGGGCCGAGATGGGGCGCGGCACCCCGATCGGAGCCATGCTGCGCCCCTGCTGGGTCAGGGCAATATCTTCCTCGCTGGGCAGCTGCCCCGCCAGCACAAAGTCAAACACCCGGCGCGCAATCGGCGCGGCGGCCGCCGAGCCCCAGCCCGCGTTCTCCACGATCAGGGCCAGGGCGATGGTGGGCTGCTGCGCGGGCGCGAAGGCCACGTAGAGCGAGTGATCGCGCTTGCGCTCGTCGGCCTTCACATCCTTGTACTTCTCGCCGGCACGCAGGCCCACGGCCTGGGCCGTGCCGGTCTTGCCGCCGCTGGTATAGGGTGCGCCCGCAAACACCAGGCGCGAGGTGCCTTCCTGGGTCACGCCAAACATGGCATCGCGGATCACCGTCACATCCTGGGGCCGCAGCGGCAGGGGACTCAGGGCGTCACTGGAGATATGGCGACGCTCATGGCGCACCACATCCTCGATCTCGCGGACCAGGCGTGGCCTAAAGCGCTGCCCACCGCTGGCCAGCACGGCGTAGGACTGAGCCAGCTGCAGCATGGTGAAGTTGTTGTAGCCCTGGCCGATGCCCAGGGAGATGGTCTCGCCGGCGTACCACCTCTGCTGTTCCGGGCGCCTGAACTTCTTGCGCTTCCAGTCGGTGGAGGGCAAGTCCCCGGTCACCTCCCCCTGCAGATCGATGCCCGTGCGCTCGCCCAGGCCAAACGGGGCCAGTTCGTCATGGATGAGGTCCACGCCCATCTCATTGGCCAGGGTGTAGAAGTAGACATTGCTGGAGCCCACGATGGCCAGGCGCATGTCCTTGGGACCCGGCCTGTCGGTCTCCGGGCTGCCAAAGGTGCGGCCGCCGAAGTTGAAGGTCAGGTTGTCCATGATGACCGTGCCCGGCGCCCGCTTGCCGCTGGTGAGCGCGGCCATGGCCATCAGCGGCTTGTAGGTGGAGCCCGGCGGGTAGGTGCCGCGCAGGGCACGGTTGAGCAGGGGCTTGTCGGGGTTCTCGTTGAGCTCGCGCCAGTTCTCCACATCGATCCCGTCCACGAAGAGGTTGGGGTCGAAAGTGGGCTTGGACACAAAGGCCAGCACCTCGCCATTGCGTGGGTCCAGGGCCACCAGAGCGCCACGGCGGTCCTTGTAGAGCTCCTCCACCAGGGCCTGCAGGCGGATATCGATGGACAGCACCAGGGTGTTGCCGGGCGTGGGCGGCTTGTGGGCCAGGCGGCGCACCGCACGCCCGCCGGCACTGGTTTCCACCTGCTCGAAGCCGGTGATGCCATGCAACTCGCGCTCGTAGGCCTGCTCCAGCCCCAGCTTGCCGATGTACTCGGTGCCGCGGTAATTGGCGATGTCCTCCTCGTCCCACTCATCCATGGCCTTCTTCTCGGCCTGGTTGATGCGGCCGATATAGCCGATCAGATGGCTACCCACCTCGCCCAGCGGGTAGTGACGGAACAGGCGTGCCTTGATCTCCACGCCGGGAAAGCGATAGCGCTGGGCGGTGAAGCGGGCCACCTCTTCATCGCTGAGCTTGGTGCGTATGGGCAGGGACTCGAAATTCTTACTCTCGTCCATCAGGCGCTTGAAGCGCCGGCGGTCGCGTGCCTGAATCTCCACCACCTGGGACAGGGCGTCGATGGTGGCTTCCAGATTGCCGGCCTTGCTGGGCGTGATCTCCAGGGTGTAGGCCGAGTAGTTGCTGGCCAGCACAATGCCGTTGCGGTCCTTGATCAGGCCGCGGTTGGGCACGATGGGCACCACGGTGACGCGGTTGCTCTCGGCCCGCTCCGCCAGATTGTCATGCTGCAGCACCTGCAGATAGACCAGACGCGCCACCAGCAGCCCGAAGCAGAAGAGCACGAAGACCGCCGCCGCCAGCACCCGCAGGCGAAAGCGCGAAAGCTCCTGCTCAAGGTTCTTGAGAACGGTCACAGCGGTCTATGGGCATCGGGATCGGGCGGACGGCGCTGGGGCGCGAGCAGCAGCCAGCTGGCCAGGGGCCAGAGTGCAGCCTCCAGCACCGGTGCCAGCAACAGGGTCCAGCCCGGCCACATGCCGCCCACCATCAGGCGCACCAGCACGGAAATGGCCTGGGCCAGCAGGAAGAGCGGCAGCACCTGGACGGCCTGACCCAGCAGGCCGAACCAGAGCAGACGCCGGTGCAGGGCAATGGCCCCGAAGCTCAGCACGCTATAGGCCAGGGCATGCTGGCCCAGCAAGGCGCCATGCTGCACATCCACCAGCAGGCCAAACACAAAGGCCCAGCCCACGCCCACACGGCGGGGCTGATGCACATTCCAGAACACCAGCACCAGGGCCAGCACATCGGGCATCCAGGCCTGACGCCCCACGGGCACCATGTCCACCAGCAGAGCCAGCAAAAGGCTGAAGGCGATGAAGAGGGGATTGGCCGGCAGCAGCAGCTGGTGGCCACGCGGCATGATCATGGCTTGCCTCCCGAGGCCTTGGCGCTGCGAGCGGGCGCCGAGGCCGCAGCCGCCGCCGAGGCGGCTTGGGCCTGGGCCCGCATCTTCTCCAGCTCCTGCAAGGGCCCCAGCACCAGCACGTGGCGCACATCATCGAGCTGGGCCACCGGCTGCAGACGCACGCGAGCAAAGCTGGTGTCGCCACGACGCTCCACGCTGGCGATGCGCGCCACGGGCAGGCCGGGCGGATACACCCCGTCCAGGCCCGAGGTGGTCAGCAGATCGTTCTGGCGCAGATCCGCATTGGCCGCCATGAAGCGCAGCTCCATGGCGCCGCCCTCGGCCCCGCCGAAAGCGGCCCCGCGTTGCTGGCTGCGCGTGTTGAGCACCGGAATGGCGGCGTCCTTGTCCGACAGCAGGGTGACCTCGGCCGAGAGCAGATAGACCCGCGTCACCTGGCCCAGCACGCCGGCGTCATTGATGACGGGCGCACCCAGGGTCACGCCCTGGCGGCTGCCGCGGTCAATGACGACGCGGCGCGAGTAGGGATCCGAAGCCTCGTACAAGACCTCCGCCGCCAGCGAGGGCACCTGCAGGGCGGGCCGCAGGTCCAGCAGGGCGCGCAGGCGCTGGTTCTCCTGCTGCAGCTGCTCGGCACGCGAGAGCCGCTCGGCCTGCTGCACCAGCTGGCGGCGGGCCAGGTCCTCGGCGGCCATGGCGCGCTCGGTACCGCGCAGATAGTCGCCGGCACGCTCCCAGGCGTCGACCGGGGCCAGCAAGGCGCGCTGCAGGGGATGCAGGGCCAGGGCCAGGGCGGCCCGGGCCGGCGCGGCCAGCTTGAAGCGCGCATCCGCCACCATCAAGAAGATGGCCAGGGCGGCGCACAGCAACAGCTTGGTCAGGGCCGTCGTGCCCTGGCGGAAGAAAGGGGGCGGGGTGCGATCCAGGGTGCCCAGGGACATGGCGTAAAAAGAGTCAGACCGCGTTCAGACAAAGATCCAGGCAATGAACAAGGGGCCCGCAGGCCCCCTTGCTGGCGTTTACTCCGAGGTGAAGATGGAGCCCAGACGCTCCATGCGCTCCAGCGCCATGCCACAACCGCGCACCACGCAGGTCAGCGGGTCCTCGGCCACCAGCACCGGCAGGCCGGTTTCCTCGGCCAGCAGACGGTCCAGATCGCGCAGCAGGGCGCCGCCGCCGGTCAACATCATGCCGCGCTCGGCGATGTCGGCACCCAGCTCGGGCGGGGTCTGCTCCAGCGCGTTCTTCACGGCCGAGACGATCTGGTTCAGCGGGTCGGTCAGGGCTTCCAGAATCTCGTTGCTGGAGATGGTGAAGCTGCGCGGCACGCCCTCGCTGAGGTTGCGGCCCTTGACTTCCATCTCCTTGACCTCGGAGCCGGGGAAGGCGGAGCCGATCTGCTTCTTGATGGCTTCGGCCGTGGGCTCGCCGATCAGCATGCCGTAGTTGCGGCGGATGTAGTTGATGATGGCTTCGTCGAACTTGTCGCCACCGACGCGCACCGAGCCCTTGTAGACCATGCCGCCCAGCGAGATCACGCCCACCTCGGTGGTACCACCGCCGATGTCGATGACCATGGAGCCCGAAGCCTCGGAGACCGGCAGGCCCGCGCCGATGGCGGCGGCCATGGGTTCCTCGATCAGATAGACCTCGGAGGCGCCGGCACCCAGGGCGGCGTCACGGATGGCGCGCTTTTCCACCTGGGTAGAGCCGCAGGGCACGCAGATGATGATGCGGGGCGAGGGACGCAGCAGCTTGGTGTCGTGCACCATCTTGATGAACTGCTTGATCATCTGCTCGGTGACCACGAAGTCGGCGATCACGCCGTCCTTCATCGGGCGGATGGCCTCGATATTGCCGGGCACCTTGCCCAGCATGGCCTTGGCCTCGGCGCCCACGGCCTGGATGGTCTTCTTGCCGTTGGGGCCGCCCTCGTGGCGGATGGCGACCACGGAGGGTTCATCCAGCACCACGCCCTTGCCGCGGACGTAGATCAGGGTGTTGGCGGTGCCGAGGTCGATGGCGAGGTCGGTCGAGATGTAGCGACGCAGGGAAGCGAACATGGTGTGTCGGGAGAAGCCTTCAGGGCATCGAGGCCGGAATGGGGATCGCGCTGAAAGCGGGCTAGGGGCTCGTCGGTTCAAAAAAACGGCAGCCTCAGAAGGGGCTGGCGGCTGCCGCCGGACTTGTTCGTCGTCCCATGTGCAAAGAGGCTGCTCGACCTGGGCAGGCCGTGCAGCCCCGTTGCCATGGAGATAAGCGGAGATAATACCCGATCACCCCTGCTTTTCCGGGTAGCGCAAGCCCGTATCGGGGCTTTGAATTTGCCACTTTTCGATACCGCCGACCCATGGCCCTGACCCCCCAAGATGTGAGCCGCATCGCCAATCTGGCGCGGCTGGAGCTTTCCGAGCAAGAGCAGACCGCCATGCTGGGTCAGCTCAATGGCTTCTTCTCCATCGTCGAGCAGATGAGCGCGGTGGACACCAGCGGCGTCGAGCCGCTGTACACCCCGCTGTCCGCGGTGCAGGAGGTGCAGCTGCGCCTGCGCGAGGACCGGGTCACCGAGACCGATCAGCGCGCGCTCAATCAGCGCAGCGCCCCCGCCGTCGAGGACGGTCTGTTCCTGGTCCCCAAGGTGATCGAGTGATGAGCCCCAAATCCCTGCACGAGATGGGCGTGGCCGAGCTGGGCCGCGCACTGGCCGACAAGGCCGTTTCCAGCCGCGAGCTCAGCCAAGAGCTGCTTGCAAGAGTAGCCGTCCACGACAGCCGCCTGGGCGCCTTCCTGCATGTCGATGGCCCGGCCGCCCTGGCCGCGGCCGATGCGGCCGATGCCCGCCGCGCCGCCGGTGAGACCAGCCCCCTGCTGGGCGTGCCTCTGGCGCACAAGGACATCTTCGTCACCCAGGACATGCCCACCACCGCCGGCTCCCGGATGCTGAACGGCTACCTGAGCCCCTTCGATGCCACCGTGGTGGCGCGCCTGAAGGCCGCGGGCACCGTGTCCCTGGGCAAGCTCAACTGCGACGAGTTCGCCATGGGCTCGGCCAACGAGAACTCGGCCTACAAGCCCGTGGCCAACCCCTGGGACAGCAGCCGCGTGCCCGGCGGCTCCTCGGGCGGCTCGGCTGCCGCGGTGGCGGCCCGCCTGGTGCCCGCCGCCACCGGCACCGACACCGGCGGCTCCATCCGTCAGCCGGCCAGCTTCACCGGCATCACCGGCATCAAGCCCACCTATGGTGTGTGCAGCCGCTACGGCATGATCGCCTTCGCCTCCAGCCTGGACCAGGCCGGTCCCATGGCCCGCTCGGCCGAAGACTGCGCCCTGCTGCTCTCCGCCATGAGCGGCTTCGACGAGCGCGATGCCACCAGCGTGCAGCAGCCCGCCCAGGACTTCCACGCCCAGATGCTGGCCGCGCGCGAAGGCGCCACGGCGGCCCAGCCGCTCAAGGGCCTGCGCATCGGCCTGCCCAAGGAGTTCTTCCCCGCCGGCCTCTCGGCCGATGTGGCCAAGGCCGTGCGCGAGGGCCTGGCCCAGCTGGAGAAGCTGGGCGCCACCCTGGTGGATGTGAGCCTGCCCCGCACCGAGCTGGCGATTCCCGTGTACTACATCATTGCCCCGGCTGAGGCCAGTTCCAACCTGAGCCGCTTCGACGGCGTGAAGTTCGGCCACCGCGCGGCCGAGTACAGCGATCTGCTGGACATGTACAAGAAGACCCGCGCCCAGGGCTTTGGCGCCGAGGTCAAGCGCCGCATCATGATCGGCACCTATGTGCTGAGCCATGGCTACTACGACGCCTACTACCTGCAGGCGCAGAAGCTGCGCCGCATGATTGCCGACGACTTCCAGCAGGCCTTCGCCCACTGCGACCTGATCGCCGGTCCGGTGGCGCCCTCGGTGGCCTGGAAGGCTGGCGAAGGCAGCGACGACCCGGTCAAGGCCTATCTGGCCGACATCTTCACCCTGCCCGGCTCCCTGGCCGGCCTGCCCGGCATGAGCGTGCCGGTGGGCTTTGGCGAGGGCGGCATGCCGGTGGGTCTGCAGCTGCTGGGCAACTACTTCAAGGAAGGCCAGTTGCTGCACACGGCCCATGCGCTGCAGCAGGCCAGCGACTGGCACAGCCAAGCACCCAGGCTATGAAACGACGTGGCCTGCTGTGCGCTGCTGCTGGTGCCGCCGCCGGCCTGCACTCGGTGCAGGCCTGGGCGCAGCCGGCTGTGGTGTCCAAGCCAGATGCCGCGCCCTTGGTGCTGGAGAACACGGCCGTCCATCTGCTGACCGCGCGTGAGAGTGAGCGGGTGTACCCGGTCTGGGTGGACCTGCCCCGCTCTTACGGCGAGCCGGAGTCGGCCCGACGCCGCTATCCGCTTGTGGTGGCTGCCGACGCGCCCTGGAGCCACGCCTATTTGCGCACCATCCGCAACTTTGTGGGCCGGCGCGGCCAGAACATCGAAGACTTCATCTTGATCGGTCTGGCGCCGGAGCAGGGTCTCAGCCACCTCGACTACCGCGCACGCGACTACACGCCCAGCGATCCCCGACGTCGCCCGAGAAAGGGCAGCCAGGACTATGGCTCGCTGCACTACGGCGAGGCGGCGCGTTACCAGGGCTTTCTCGCTGAGCAAGTGCTGCCCTTCGTCGCCCAGCACTACCGCTGCGACACCAGGCGCCAGGTTTTCATCGGCCACTCCTACGGCTCGCTGCTGGGACTGCATGTGCTGCTCAGCCAGCCCGCGCTGTTCAGCCACTACATTCTCGGCAGCCCCAGCCTGTGGTTCGATCAGCGCGTGATGTTCGATATGGAAAAGGCCACGGCCGGCCGGCGCAAGGACCTGCCGGCGCGCGTCAGGATGTATGCCGGCGGCTTCGAAACCTTGGGCAAGACACCACGGCACTACAAGACCACCGATCTGGTCGGCGACATGCAGGCCTTCGAGCGCCAGCTCCGCAGCCGGCGCTACCCATCCCTTGCAATTGACAGCCAGGTGATCGCGGACGAGGACCACTTCACCGTGTTCCCCTCGCTCGCCGCACGTGGCCTGACCTGGGCCTTGCCCGGCCACGGCCCCTACACCAGTGGCTGACCCCACAAGAATGCAATCTATGAGCACTGCCAAACTCATCCGCGGCTACGAGGTCGTGATCGGCCTCGAGAACCACGTCCAGCTCTCCACCCAGAGCAAGATCTTCAGCGGCAGCTCCACCGCCTTCGGTGCCGCGCCCAACACCCAGGCCAGCCCCGTGGACCTGGCCCTGCCCGGCACCCTGCCCGTGCTCAACCGCGCCGCGGTGGAGCGCGCCATCCGCTTCGGCCTGGCCGTGGGCGCCAAGGTGGCGCCGCTGTCCATCTTCGCGCGCAAGAACTACTTCTACCCCGACCTGCCCAAGGGCTACCAGATCAGCCAGTTCGAGATCCCGGTGGTGCAGGGCGGCACGGTGGAGTTCTTCCTGGGCGAGGAGAAGAAGACCGTGCGCCTGACCCGCGCGCATCTGGAAGAAGACGCGGGCAAGAGCCTGCACGAGGACTACCACGGCCAGTCGGGCATCGACCTGAACCGCGCCGGCACGCCCCTGCTGGAAATCGTCTCCGAGCCCGATATCCGCTCGGGCGCCGAGGCCGCCGAATACGCCAAGACCCTGCACGCCCTGGTGATGTGGCTGGGCATCTGCGACGGCAATATGCAGGAAGGCAGCTTCCGCTGCGACGTCAACGTCTCGGTGCGCAAGCCCGGCCAGCCCTTCGGCACCCGCCGCGAGATCAAGAACCTCAACAGCTTCCGCTACCTGGTGGACGCCGTGAACTACGAGGTGAACTGGCAGATCGACCAGATCGAGGACGGCCTCACCATCCAGCAGGCCACGGTGCTCTACAACCCCGACACCGGCGAGACCCGCGCGATGCGCAGCAAGGAAGACTCGGCCGACTACCGCTACTTCCCCGACCCCGATCTGCCGCCCCTGGTGATCGCGCCGGAATGGGTGGAGCAGGTGCGCGGCGAGATGCCCGAACTGCCCTCGGTGATGGCCAAGCGTTTCGTGCAGGCCCACGGCCTGCCCCAGTACGACGCCAGCATGATGACCCAGAGCCAGGGCACCGCGCGCTACTACGAGGCCGCCAAGGCCGCGGGCGCCGCCCCCAAGCTGGTGGCCAACTGGGTGATGGGCGAGATCAGCAAGCGCCTGAACAGCGAGGGCATCGAGATCGCTGCCGCGCCGGTGGGCCCGCAGTTGCTGGCCCAGCTGATCGCCCGCATTGCCGACGGCACCATCTCCAACAACGCCGCCAAGCAGGTCTTCGAAGCCCTGTGGAGCGGCGAGGGCTCGGAGGTGGACGCGCTGATCGAAGCCAAGGGCCTGAAGCAGATGAGCGACACCGGCGCCATCGAAGCCATCCTGGACGAGGTGCTAGCGGCCAACCAGAAGTCGGTGGACGAGTTCCGGGCCGGCAAGGACAAGGCCTTCAACGCCCTGGTGGGTCAGGCCATGAAGGCCACCAAGGGCAAGGCCAATCCGGCCCTGGTCAACGAGCTGCTGAAGAAGAAGCTGGGCTGACTCGAGATCGGCCCCGCTGCTTCATGTCGGCAACTTCAGCGGCACAGCCCTGATCCGGCCTCAGGGCGCCGCTTCATAGAAGCGGCTCACATCCTTGTACAGCTGTGCCCGGCTTTGGGCGCGCAGGTAGAACATGTGGCCGCCCAGGTAGTTGCGGAAGGAGAGCCGTTCCCGGGCCGAGGGCATCACGACCAGCTGCTCCAGCAGGTATCGCGACAGGAAGTAGTTCGCCGCCTGGTCCTGGTAGCCGTGAACCACCAACACTCTCACGTCGGTGTTCTGAGCAAGCGCGACTGCGAGGTCTTCGGGCGAGCCCATGGGGGACTTCCGATCCCACAAGGCCGCCACTTCGAGGTTGAGCACGATGTAGGGGCGGTCCGTCACGTAGCCCAGATCCTGACGCACATAGTCCATGAACGGCGGCAAGAGCACGCCACTGAAGACTTCGAGCGTGCGAGGCATGGCGCCGAACCCGTCGCGAACCTCGGGTTTCGGGTTGTCACTGGGCTGGGTACCGTCATAGAGGTCGAGGACCTTGCCCCGCGCCGCGAGCAGGCTGGTCGCAAAGACGGCTTCTCCGACACGCCCCCGATGCAGGGCCACGAGCGCCGGATCCAGTCCGATCAGACCGCCCACTCGCGCATAGAAGGCTGCCTGCTCCTGGGGAGACATGCGGCCCAGGCTGGCCAGCCCCGTCAGATAGCCCGATAGCGCAAAGTCTTCTGCCTGCTTGTGGCCCGCGGCATCGTTCGTGATCGTGCTGAGCCCATGGTGAGCTGCCGTCGCGGCTTGCGTGGGCAAGAGGGTCATCGCATGCAGCAGATCATAGGCAGGGAATGGCTCGATCAAGGAGGGCACGCTCATCGCCGGAGAGATCAGCACCGCCCGGTTCAGATTGATGCCGTACTGGCGCGCGAGGACCGGCACCAGCGCGGCAATCCGTCGCCCGGCATAGCTCTCACCGGCGATGCCCTTGGGTGACCCCCAGCGCTTGTTGACCGTCAGCCACTGCTGGATGAAGACGGCGATGGAGTGCACATCGCTCTCCACCGCATAGTAGGGTCGAGGGTCGGCCGGCTTGCCGTCGGGCCCCGGCAGCATCCGGCTGTAACCGGTACCCACCGGATCGATGAACACCAGGTCGGTAAATCTGAGCCAGCTGTCCGGGTTCTCCTCCAGGCGCGCCGGTACCGCAGGAAAGCTGCCGTCCCCTGGCGTCACGATCACTTTGGGCCCGATGGCGGACAGGTGGAGGTAGATGCTGGCGCCTCCGGGGCCGCCGTTCAGAACGAAGGTGACCGGGCGCCTGGAAAGCTCTGCATCCTTGAGGGTGTAGGCCACGTGGAAGATCTCCGCGTCGGGCCGCTCGGGGTCCTTGCCGATCTTCAGCATGCCGGCCTTGGCGTTGTAGGCCGGAAACTTGGCTCCCGCAGCCTGCGCCGGACTCGCCAGCAGCGCGAACAGCGCCAGCGCGATTGATAGCAGGCCCTTGAACCCCATGTTCAGCAGCGTCATCTCGGCAGTCTCCAGGTTGGCAATCAGGGCGAATGAGCGGGGACGGCCCTGCGTCACTTCGCGGGGGATGTGCGAGCAAGGGTCGCCAGCTTGGGCTCGTCGGGCAGGGTCATGGGCCGCACACCCTTCACCGAGCGCAGGACGAAGGCCGGGTCGCGTTTCTGCAACTCGGCCAGAAAGCCTGGAAAGTGCGCCGCACCGTAGGTGATGTAGATCTTGTCATGGGGCGAGTCGGTCACAAAGCGAGCCAGGGTCCTGTTACGGTAGTCGAGAATGACACGCTTGGCCGGGTCATTCTCCTCACCCAATGCGCCCGATATCGCCATGCCAAGCACGCCGCGACAGATGATCCCGACAAGCTTTCTCTGCTCGGGTGTGGCGTGTGTCATGAACCCCAGGATGCCGCCGAAAGGATCGCCGAGCTCGGATTCCTCTTTCCGGGCCTTGGTCGCCTTGGCGGCCATCGCTGCCGCAAAGCCCGGCTCCTCGCGCAGCAGGCGCTCGTACTCGGTCTTCATTTCAAGAAAACTGGCGTCCGCGGTGATGTGGCGTGAGGGGTGGAGCGCCATATCCGCCTTGATCGCATCGAAGTAATTCAGCTGGAAGCTCAGGCCACACTGCTCGGCCATCTGCGCATAGCTCGCGCTCAAGTCCTGCTTGGTCCCACGCAAGGTCTGGTTGAACCAGTCCGTCAGGTCAGGGCGCCCAGGCACCGGCATCACGCCCTCGTAGAACAAGGTGTAGCCGTCGGTCAGCGCCTGCTGCAGGTCGAAGACCACCGACTTGTAGAAGTCCTCCGAACCCACATGCTGCATGCCCTGGAAGACCACCGTCTTCTTGCCGTTGGAAAGGGTGGCCAGCGGCACAGCCGTCGGACCACCCTGCACAAAGAAGGCCAGAGACCACACCGGCAGCGAAACAAGGCCCAGCATGCCCAGCATGCCGGCCAAAGCCCAGGCCAGGAACGAGCGACGGCCTCTGAAGGTCGGGGCGCGCCGCCTGACCAAGCACCAAGGCAGCCACAGCAGTGCCCCCAGCACGGCACCGGCCACAAGCACCAGGGCAAACATCCACGCGGGCAACTTGCCCAGCACCAGCACACCGGCCAGTGCAAACAGGATCAGCGCCAGCCAAGCCGCGCCGCTCAGGCGCGCGAACCACAGGCCGGTGTTTTGTGATGATGATGCGGCCACTTTCCTACTCCGCCTCGCACATGAGTTCGTCGGTCTTGCCGGTGTTGGTATCCAGCCAGCTCAGTTGCAGCGACTTGCCGTGCCTCTGCGCGCTGACATTTCGGCCCTCGTACCGCCCCACGCGCTCGGGGCCAACGCGCCACATCGTGACGGTGCGATCACCGCGCTCCACGCGCAAGGTGGCCGGATCGGTGGCAAAGGATCGGATCAGCAATTCGTTGGCCGGCTTGTTCTGGCAGGCATAGCGGATCGTTTCCGACGGCAGCAACTGCCACACCGCCTCCAGCTCCGACGTACGGAGTCGGTACTTGGCATCGACACAGGCCCTGACCGTGTTGACGGTCCATGTCGCCGTGATCCAGCTCTGTTGACCCGCGGCCTTCCAGCATTCGTCGCGGTCCTTGACCCAGCCTCGCTGGTCTGCCCGCAGCTGCGTCGCCAGCCTGCCTTGAGCCTTGGCCTTGGCCGATTGGTAGGTATCGGCGAGCTTGCGGTCGAGAGCCGCCAGCGCTGCGTCGTTGCACACCATTGTCTCGACCTCGCTGCCCGCGCTGGCACAGCGGAAGCTAGGCCCCTGTGCCAGCACGCTGCGTGAAAAGCTCGAACAGCCCGCGATGGCGACCAGCGCAAGGAGCAATTGCTTGTTCATCCCTCACTCTCCTTCCAGCTTCGGACCCCGGGCAGCCCACAGGCGCCGGGTCGGCAATGCGCCAACGCGGCCCCTGTCCCGAGCCGCGGAGTCCTCTGTGTTTGTGACAACAAGGCAGGGCCGCGCAAGTCAAACAGCGGGGTGCTGGGGATCATGTTGAAACCATGCGTCCTGCGTATCGGCTGCGGCGATATGGGCGGCGTCATCGGCCGTCGTGATCTCGGGCCCGGAACCATGCGCGGGCTCCAAGCCGAGTTCAAACGGCGCCTCGCCGGAAGGCTGGCCGAGATGCCCGTCATCAGGGGCCTGGGGCGCCTCGACACCCGCGGCACCCAGATAGCCACCCAAGGGCGATGCCTCAGAGACTGAGTGACTGTTTGCGCTGACGCCGCTGTCTTGGGCAGACTCGGCGAAATGGAGATAGGCCGCCAAGCCACCCTGCGAGGCGCTGGATTCGCCCACTTCGAGGGCGTGGTGAACCTCCGCCCCCCCCGTGTACGGGGGAGCGGCCGCAAGGGGCGGACCGCTGACCTCAAGCTCGATGTCATGGGCCGTGCCATCCACGCTGTGGACGGTCACCTGTTCGGTGATGTGTGAGTTGGGCAGCAGGTGCATCACAAAGCTGTCATTCCCGTCGACCCGGTAGGTCCAGTGGCCCTGGGCATCGATGCTTAAGCTGCCGAAGCTGCCATTGACGGTGCCGGCACGGAAACCGCTCTGGCCGGCATCAGCGTCACTGGCGTGCAGATCGCCCGAGGTCTCAGGATGAACGCCGGCTTGCACACTGCCGCTGTCCACGCCGTAGATGAAGGTGCTGTCGTCACGGCCGGTGATATGGACGCTGAGCATCTGGGTGGCCGTGGCCCCGGTGCTGTCGGTGACGGTGATGGGAATGTCGATGTCCCGTACCTGGCCCGCAGTCAGACTCTGGTAGTCATGGTGACTGGGGTCGAAGCTGTAGCTGCCGTCCGCGTTGAGCGTGAAGCCGCCCACCGCATTGGGCGTGCTGAAGTGCAGCGCATCACCGTGGTCCACGTCCTGCGCCGCCATCTGGCCGCGTAGCAGGCTGCCGTCTTCGGTCACAGACTGGCTCTGGGCCTGCAGCACCGGCGCATCGTTGCTGCCTTGCACGGTGACCGTCAGCACATGGGTGCTGCCGTCGACGCTCTTCACCGTCAGATGCTCACTGAAGTTCTCGCCGGCCTTGAGGGCCTGCACGGCGGTGTCCTTGTTATCCAGTGTGTAAGTCCAGGCGCCGTTGTCCTGCAGGCTGAAATGCCCGTGCTGGGCCGGCACATCGGCCTGGGCGATGAAATGCGCCTCGCCCGCATCGGGGTCCACGATGCTCAGCTGGCCGCTGGCCACATTCTGGGCGGCATCCTCGACCACGCTGCCGCTGTCCACGCCGCTGATCACCGCGCCATGGGCCGCCGGGGTGACGGTGAAGGTCAGGTTTTGCGTGCTGGTCGCGCCCGCGCTATCGGTGACCGTGATCGGAATGACCACCTTCTGAGATTGCCCGCTCGCCAGATGCTGGTAGGTGGCAACCGAGGGGTCGAACTGATAGCTGCCGTCGGCGTGCAGGGTAAAGCCCGCCACCGTGGCCGTGGTGCTGAAGCTCAGGGCATCGCCAACATCGGCATCCGTGGCGCTCATATGGCCCTGATAGAGCGCACCGCCGCCGTCCAGCGCCTGGCTCTGTGCCGTGAGGACCGGTGCATCGTTGCTGCCGGTGATAGTGACGCTGACGGTATGCGCCATGCCGTCGGCGCTGTGCACCGTGAAGCTGTCGCTCAGGGTGGCACCGGCATTGAGCTGCTGGATGGCGGCCTGGCCGTTATCGGCGCTGTAGTGCCAGTGGCCGTCTTCATCGAGGCTGAAAGTGCCGTAGCTGCCCGCAGCATTGGCCTGTGCCACGAACACCGCTTCACCAGCATCGGCGTCGGCCAGCGAAAGCTGACCCTGGGTTTCGATACGGCCGGCTGCAGTGACCTGCTGGTCTTCGATGACGCGGTCGTTGTCAGTACCGCTGATCACCGCACCATCCGCCTGACCATGAATGGTGATATTGACTTCATGCGGCGTGCCGTCGGCACTGTGCACGGTGATGGTGTCGATCAGCGTTTCGCCGTCTTTCAGCGCCTGCACATCGGGGCGGCTGCTGTCGAGCTGGTAGGTCCAGTTGCCGTTGACGTCGATGTTAAAGCTGCCGTGGGCCGTCTGATGGTTCGTCATCGCCTGCATGGACGACTGGCCTTCATCGGGGTCCTGCACCTGGATCAGACCCATGATCTGCTGGTCGCTGTCTTCCTGCACATGCGCGATATCAAAGGGCAAGTCGACATGGGCAGCCGACAGGCTGCCGGCCGTCGGGGCGATGGCGGCGGACGCATCAGGGTACAGCACAGCGGCCGCATTGAAGGGCCCGCTGAAACCGCTCACGTACTGGTTGAAGCCCGACAATTTGTCGGGGTCGCCGGCGTCGTGGGGGAAGACATTGACCGGCATGCCGGTGGCGTCCACCAGCACCACGTCATAGCCCTGGCCCTGGTTGTGCCAGTTCCTCAGCTCCATCAGCGGCACCGTCGTCATGCCACCTTCGGCGTGGTAGACGGTGGTCAGACGGCCATCGGGCGCGCGCAGCGCCACACCGGCGTTGGTGAAGGACATTTCCGCCGTGGCGTAGCTGCGCGGATCCAGATTGCCCAGCAGCACATCGGCCACGAACTGCAACTCGCGGTGCTCGCTGGACATCAGCTGCACGCCGACCATGGTGTAGATATCGGCGGAGCTGACTTTCGCCCCCTGGACCTGCGGCACAAAGGCGGCCGCATCGTCCTGCCCCTGAATCGTCACGGTGATGGTGTGCGGCGTGCCGTCGGCGCTGTGCGCGGTCAGGGTGTCGGTCAGCGACTCGCCGGTCTTGAGCTGCTGGATGGCGGGGTTCTTGTTGTCGGCTTCATAAAGCCAATAGCCGTCCGCATTGAGGGTGAAGCGCCCGTAACTGGCTTGCACCGCGTTCTGCTGCTGGAACTGCAGGGGCCCGGCGGTGCCATCGGGGTCGTCGGCATGCAGTTGGCCGGTGACATGCAGATTGCCGTAGCCATCGACATCTTGGTCCTCCGTCACCGTCCGCTGATCGTCGCCGGCGATGACGGTGGCGTCGTTCTTGCCGGTGAGGGTGATGCTCAGGTCCTGCACCGAGCTCGCGCCCATGCGGTCGGTGACGAATACCGGGATCACGAGCGTCTCGGTCTGGCCCTCGGCCAGATGCTGGTAGGCCGCGTTGGAGGGGTCAAAGCGGTAGCTGCCGTCGGCGTTCAGGGTGAAGCCAGCCACCGGCTGATCGATGCGGAAGCTCAGCGTGTCGCCTGCATCTGCGTCGCTGGCGTGCATCTGCCCGCTGAGCTGCGCGCCGTCTTCACTCACCGACTGGCTTTGCGCGAACAGCACCGGGGCGTCGTTCTTGCCGTAGACCGCTACCGAGACCACATGGCTGCTGCCGTCCGCACTGGTCACCATGAAGCTGTCGCTCAGCTGAGCGCCGGCCTGCAGGTTCTGCACTGCGGCCTGGCCGTTGTCCACGCTGTAGACCCAGTGGCCGCTGGCATCGATGCTGAAGCTGCCGTAGGTCCCGGCCACATCCTTCTGCGCGTTGAAGTGGTTCTCGCCGGCATCCGCGTCGCTGATGCTGAGCTGGCCGCTGGTCTGCAGCTGGTCGGCGTGATCGACGCTGATGTCGGTGACCGAGATGGTCAGCGAGTCGCTGACATCAGGCACGGTCCCCGCCGCGCTCAAGGGGGTGGGCAGGCCGTCGATGGGCAGCTGGCCCATGGGGTTGTTGGCCTGGTTGTAATGGGACAAGCCGCGGAAGTGCAGCTCCATCACGTTGCCGCTGTCGTGCAGATAGAAGCCACTGCTGCCGCCGACGTTGCCGTCCAGCACCAGCCGTGCGCCCGGGTGGCTCTTCAGCAGGTCCACCACCTGGCCCATACTGATGTCGTGGCCGAACGCGCCGAGACTGCTGCCGCTGGCCAGCACATGGCCGTTGGCATCCACCACGCTCGGGTTGCCGCTGTTGAAGGCCAACCTCATGGAACCTAGGGCGCCCACATCCCCGGCATCGATGGCGTGGCCGATCAGGTTGTAAGGCGCCCAGTTGCTCTTGATGGTGCTGACGATGCTGGACCAGATGTCGTGCCGGGGCTCGTCCGCGCCCTGGATGCTCAGGCTCAGGGTGTGGGCCGTGCCATCGACGCTGTGCACGGTGAAGCTCTCGGTGGCGCTTTGCCCGGCGTGCAGGGCCTGCACGGCGGCGCTGCTGTTCTCGGCCTTGTAGACCCAGCTGCCGTCTGCGCTCAAGCTCAGGTGGCCGAACTTGCCGGCCAGGTCAGCGAGGGGCGTGAACTGGTCGCCCCCGGCGTCAGGTGTGCTGGCATGCAGTTGACCGTGGGCGATGAGCTGGCCGCCGCTGACGTTCTGGTCCTCGGTCAGGGTCTGGTGGTCCTCACCGGTGATGAGCGCCGCATCGTTCTTGCCGGCGATGCTGATGTTGACCATGTGCGCCGTGCCGTCGGCGCTGCGCACGGTGAAGCTGTCAGTGACGTTCTGGCCGTCGCGCAGGGCCTGCACCTCGGGCTTGCTGTTGTCGATCTGGTAGTGCCACTGGCCGTTTTCATCAAGGCTGAATTGCCCATAGCTGCCCGCCGTGCCGCTTTGGGCGATGAAGTGGGCCTCGCCATCGTCGGCATCGGCCACCGTGAGCTGGCCGCTCAGCGTATCGGGCCGGTCTTCCTGCGTGGCGCCGGTCTCGACCCCGCCAAAGCTGGCAGCGTCGTTGGCGCCCCTCAGCAGGATGCTCAGGGTCTGCGTGCTGCTGGCCCCCGCGCTGTCGGTCACGGTGATGGGGATGCTCAGCGTCTCGCTCTGGCCGGCGGCCAGGTGCTGGTAGCTCGGGTGGGCCGGGTCGAAGCTGTAGCTGCCATCGGCGTTGAGCGTGAAGCCGTCCACCGGCTGCCCCAGGCTGTAGCTCAGGGTGTCGCCCACATCGATATCGCTGGCGTGGAACTGGCCGCTCAAGGGGGCAGCGCCTTCGGTGGCGGTGAGCAGGCCGCTGTCACTGGCCGTACTGGTGCTGGCACTGGCCTGCCAGGCGTGGAAAGGCGGCCAGATGTTGACCTGGTTGACGTAAAGGCTGGCCTGGCCCTGCGGCCCGGTGATGTGGTTGGGGTCGCCGGCATCATGGAAGCTGAGGTCCAGCCCGGTCGTGCCCTTGGGGCCGAACACGCGGAATTCGTGGCCTGGGCCTTGCTGCTGCCAGTCCACCAGGGTCTGCAGCTTGAACTCCTGCCCCGGCGCAAAGACCTGGGCCGCCTGCCCATCGGGCCCGATCAGGGCTAGGCCGCCCAGGCTCACCGTGACGCAGGTGTTGGCATAGGCGCCGATGGGGGCCTGGCCTTGCAGGATCTGCTGGATGTCCAGGTACTGTGCGACCCGGGTGAAGCCGATGTTGCTGATGATCAGGGGCAAGACATCGTTTGACTCCAGCTCCGGGTGGTAGTCCGGCGCGACCTGCAGATGGAACTGCGGCGCGTCATTGGTGCCGGTCAGCGTCACCGTCACGGTGTGCTGGGCGCCATCGGCCCCTTGCACGGTAAAGGAATCGTTCAGTGTGGCGCCGGCGGCCAGCTGCTGGATCGCCTTCTGGCTGTTGTCCGCGCTGTAGCTCCAGTGACCCTGCGCGTCCAGGCTGAAGCGGCCGAGACCGTAGCTGCCCAGCACATCGGTCTGCGGGATGAAGTGGTTTTCGCCGCTGTCGGCGTCGGTGATGCTCAGCTGGCCTGAAGCCTGCAACTGCCCGGACTGGACGGCCTGGTCCTCGGTCACCGCGCCGGTGAAGACGCCGCCGATCACGGCGCCGTCATTGGTACCGGTGATGGTGATCGTTAGGTTCTGCGTGTGGCTGGCCCCGGCGCTGTCGGTGACGGTGACCGGGATCACGAGATCCTGGGTCTGGCCGGCGGCGAGCTGCTGGTAGGCCGCGTTGGCGGGATCAAAGCTGTAGCTGCCATCGGCATTCAGGGTGAAGCCGTCCACCGCCTGAGCGAGGCTGAAGGTTTGAGTGTCGCCTTGATCGACATCCGTGGCGACCATCTGGCCGTGCAGTGCCGAGCCGTCCTCAAGCACGGACTGGCTTTGCGCTTGCAGCACAGGGGCGTCGTTCGTGCCGGTCAGCGTCACGGTGACGGTGTGCGTGCTGCCGTCGGCGCTGGTGGCAGTGAAGCTGTCGCTCAGGGTGGCGCCGGCTTTGAGCTGCTGGAGGGCGGCTTGGCTGTTGTCGGCGCTGTAGTTCCAGTGGCCGGTGTCGTCGAGGCTGAATTGCCCGTAGCTGCCCGCTGCGCTCGTCTGCGCGATGAAGTGGGCCTGGCCAGCGTCCGCATCGGTGATCGTGAGCTGGCCGCCGGTGCTCAGGGTGGCGGCCTGGTCTTCGGTCACCGTGCCGGTGTCGGCGCCGGCGATGACGGCGCCGTCATCCTTACCGGTGATGGTGACCGTCACTTGCTGGCTCGTGCCGTCGGCACTCGTGACCGTGAAGCTGTCGGTGACGCTGTCGCCGCCCTTGAGGGCTTGCAGCTCGGGCTTGCTGTTGTCGAGCTGATAGCTCCACTGGCCGTTCTCGTCGAGCGTGAATTGGCCGTAGCTGCCCGCGCTGCCGGTTTGGGCGATGAAGTAGGCTTCGCCATCGTCGGCATCGCTGATGCTGAGCTGGCCGGTCGTGAGCCGGGCGCTGTCTTCGCTGGTGCTGCCCGTGCTGTCGCCGCCGAGGGTGGCGCCGTCGTTCGTGCCGGTGAGCGTGATCGTCAAATGCTCGGTGCTGCTGGCACCGGCGCTGTCGGTCACGGTGATGGGGATGGTGAGCGTTTGCGTCTGGCCTTGTGCCAGTTGCTGGTAGCTGGCGTGGGAAGGGTCGAAGCTGTAGCTGCCGTCGGCATTGAGAGTGAAGCCGTCCACCGCCTGGGCCAGGCTGAAGCTCTGGGTGTCGCCCTGGTCCACATCGCTGGCGAGCATCTGGCCGTGCAGGGCGCGGCCGTCCTCAAGCACGGACTGGCTTTGCGCTTGCAACACCGGCGCGTCGTTCGTGCCTTGGAGGGTGATGCTGATGGTGTGCTGGGTGCCGTCGGGGCTGCTGACCTGAAGCAGGTCAGTCAAGGTTTCGCCTTGACCCAGGGCCTGAACATCAGGGTGTTGGTTGTCCGCCAGATAGTCCCAGTTCCCGTGCGCATCGATGCTGAAACGACCGTAGTTCGATGGGGTCCCGGCTTGCGGCACAAAGACGGCTTGCCCCGGGTCGGGGTCCTGGATACTCAAGCGACCTCGCGCCTCCAAGTCGCCTGCGGCGCTAACACCGGCGTCTTCCGTCACGCCGCCGTGGTCCTGGCCTGAGATCAGGGCCGGACTGTCGGTCGGCGCGATGTCCAACTGAATGCTGACCTCGGTGGTGACCGGGTCGCCGGCGTCATTCAAGGTCACACCCTGCGCACCCGATGCCGTGGTGGTGACATGACCGTCGGGGCCGGTGGTGGTGACTTCCAACACCACATGCGCCCCGACATGCGAGCCGGCCGGCAACTGCGCTGTGAGGCCGGCGAGATTCCAGTGGGTGATGTCCGCCGCGTCAGCGGGGCCGTGGATCACGTAGCTGTGGCCTTGGCCATCGCTCAGCTCCGTGCCAGCCGAGAAGCCCTTGATGGCTACCGCGCTCACATGGTCGTCCGGATCCGCGGGCGCCCCCACATGGGCGCTCAGGTGCAGCAAGGCACCGGGGTTCGGGTTGGCGATGCGCGTGTCGACCTGGGTCGTGGGCGTCGTCACCGGGCCGGAGGTGGCGAAGGAATGGTGGCCGGTCAAGTCCACGACCTGTCGACCCTGTGCTTGCACGTCCATGATCAGGTTCGAGCCTGTCGCCAGATCGCGCAGCGCATGTTGCGTCATCGCGGCAGCCGACACGCCCTTGGCCATGCTGGCGCTGAACAGTTGGCCGTGCCAGGCGTCTTCAGGCGCGAAGCCTCCGCCGAGGCTGTCCTGATCATTGCCGAAGGCCATGACGCCGCCACCCGTCAATGAACCGCCTTTGGCGACGTTGTCGAGATGCTTGACGATCTGCCCGTCCCGCAGCACATCGAAGCTGCCGGCGGCACCGTTCCAGACGAAGCCGTAGCGATGGCTGCCGGTGTCATGACTGATGTCGACGCCCGTGTCGTAATCGCGCCCGCCCAAATGGAGCTGCAGGTTTTCAGGGCGCCAGATGTACATCGCGTTCATGTCAGCTGCGGTCGCATAGCTGATCAAGGTGGGGCCGTTATGCCCCTGCACCGCGACTTGTGAGCCCCCCACGACCGTCATCTCAATGGCAAAGTCGCCCAGATCGCCGCCACTCTGGATGCCTCCGGTGGTGTAGATGGCCGGCGCGCCCGCATCGCCGAATTGGATGACATGTTGCTCGGCCATCACGGACAAGCTGGGCGCGGCCGCGTCGGTGACTGACTTGATGTCCAGCGTCGCCTGCGCCTGTGTCGTGGCCTGTCCGTCGCTGACCGAAAGGGTCAGCGGGACATCGCGATGGTGGGCATTGGCCACCGGCGTGAAGGTCCAACTGCCATCGCGCTCTTGTGCAAAGCTGCCATAGGCCGCGTCTACATGGATGGCGGTGATATGCAAAGCGTCCCCATCGGCGTCGGAGGCGCCGACCAGCCTGAGCAAGTCGGCCTCGCTGAAGTGCTTGGGGGTGTCCTCCAGCGTCGTTCCCAGGTCAGCGGGGGAAGCGGAACTCGCGGTGAGCACCGGGGCATCGTTGCTGCCGGTGATGGTGACCGTCACCGTGTGCGCGCTGCCGTCCACGCTATGCGCAACAAAGCTGTCGGTGAGGGTGTCGCCTTGCTTGAGGTGCTGGATGCGGT
Organism: Roseateles sp.; assembly: GCF_046300915.1. Lineage (GTDB taxonomy): Bacteria > Pseudomonadota > Gammaproteobacteria > Burkholderiales > Burkholderiaceae_C > Kinneretia. Next base: position 41,928 of record NZ_JBKCLH010000185.1, read on the forward strand.
CCAGGCTGTTGTCGGCGATATAGGTCCAGTCGCCCTGGGCTGACAGGGTGAAAACGCCGTAGTGGCCCAGCACGCGGGCGCGCGGCACGAACTCGGCCTCGCCCTGGTCGGGGTCCAGCACGGTCAGGCGCTCGGCGATCAGGAAGAAGCCGCCTTGCGTGCCCTGGTCTTCGGTCAGCCTGCCGCTGTCGGTGCCGGCGATCACGGCCCGGTCGTTCTGGCCGGCAATGGTCACGGTGACCTGCTGGCTGCTGCCGTCGACGGTGGTGACGGTGAAGTGCTCGTTGACGCTGTCACCGTTCTTGAGCGCCTGCACTTCGGGTTTGCTGTTGTCGAGCTGGTAGCTCCACTGGCCGTCTTCGGCCAGTGTGAAGCTGCCATAGCTGCCCGCCGCGCCACTCTGCGCGACAAAGTGCGCTTGACCGTCGTCCACGTCGGCAACCGTGAGCTGACCTGTGACCGCCTGCTGGCTGTCTTCGCTTGTTGTGCCCGTGCTGATACCGGCGATGGTGGCGCCATCGTTGCTGCCGGTGACGGTGATGGTTAGGTTCTGGGTGCTGGTCGCGCCGCCGGTGTCGGTCACCGTGACAGGGATGACCACATCTTGCGTCTGTCCTGCCGCCAGATGCTGGTAGGCCACGTGGCTCGGGTCGAAGCTGTAGCTGCCGTCGGTGTTCAGCGCAAAACCATCGATTGCTTTGGCCAGGCTGAATGCCTGGGTGTCGCCGGCATCCACATCGGCGGCCACCATCTTGCCGGTGAGCAAGGCGCCGTCTTCGGTGATGGCTTGCGCCTGCGCTTGCAGCACCGGCGCATCATTGCTACCGGTCACGGTGACGGTCACCGTATGCGCCGTGCCATCGGCACTGGTGACGGTGAAGCGGTCGGTTAGCTTGGCGCCGGCCTTCAATTGCTGGATTTCGGGCTTGCTGTTGTCGGCGCTATAGGTCCACTGACCAGCGGCATCCAAAGTGAAAACGCCGTGGTGGCCGTTTGAGATCTGCGCATTGAAGTGATCCTGCCCGGCGTCTGGGTCGGTCACCGTCAATGTGCCCGATGTGCTGAGCTTGCCTGATGTGAGATGGCTGTCTTCGGTGACCGTGCCACTGTCGGTGCCGGCAATGGTGGCGCCGTCGTTGCTTCCTGTCAGCGTGAGCGTGATGTTCTGGGTGCTGGTCGCGCCGGCGCTGTCGGTCACCGTGACGGGAATGACAAGATCTTGCGTCTGTCCTGCCGCCAGATGCTGGTAGGCCGCGTGGCTCGGGTCGAAGCTGTAGCTGCCATCGGCTTTGAGCGTGAAGCCGGCGATGTGGGCACTTGTGCTGAACGCTTGCGTGTCGCCCGTATCGACGTCGGTGGCGACCATGCGGCCGGCGAGCCGGGGGCCGTCTTCGGAGACCGACCGGGTCTGGGCGGTGAGGATCGGCGCGTCGTTGGTGCCGCAGATGGTGACGGTGACGGTGTGCTTCGCGGTGCCGTCGGCGGAGGTGACGTCGAAGCTGTCGGTCAGCGTCTGCCCGGCGCCGAGCGCCTGGATCGCCGGGTGGCTGTTGTCGACCTCGTAGAACCAGTGCCCCATGGTGATGTTGAACTCGCCATAACCGCCCGTGCCCGTCACTCCCAACTGCTCAAGGAGATCCCCTTCGCCAGTGTCGACATCGGCAACATCCAGCTTGCCGGCAGTCGCGAGCTTGGTGCCGTGTTCGACGTTGGTGTCTTCCGTGATCGTCTCGTGGTCGAAGCCGGAGATCACCGCCGCGTCGTTGGTGCCGGTCAGGGTCACGGTTACGGTCTCACTCGTGCCGTCGGCACTCATCACAGTGAAGCTGTCGGTGACTTTCTGGCCGTCGGTGAGGGCCTGGATGTTGGCGTGGCTGTTGTCGGCGGTGTAGGTCCAGTGGCCGGCGGCGTCGATGCTGAACTGCCCATAGCTGCCCGCAACATTCGTCTGCGCAGCGAAGCTGGCCTGGCCGGCATCGGGGTCGGTGATTGTGAGCTGGCCGCTGGTGCTCAGCGTGGCGGCCTGGTCTTCGGTGACGCTGCCAGTGTCGGTGCCGGCAATCACCGCACCGTCGTCTTTGCCGGTGATGGTGATGCTGACGTGCTGGCTTGTACCGTCGGCACTCGTGACCGTGAAGCTGTCGGTGACGCCGTCCCCGCTCTTGAGCGCTTGCACCTCGGGGCGGCTGTTGTCGAGCTGATAGCTCCACTGGCCGTTCTCGTCCAGGCTGAAGTGGCCGTACTGGCCAGCGCTGCTGGTCTGGGCGATGAAGTGGGCTTCGCCGTCGTCCACATCGGCCACCGTCAGCTGGCCGGTCGTGAGCTGGGTACTGTCTTCTCTGGTGCTGCCCGCGCTCACGCCGCCGATGATGGCGCCGTCGTTGCTGCCGGTGAGGGTGATCGTCAGGTTCTGCGTGCCGCTGGCGCCCGCGCTGTCGCTCACCGTGATGGGGATGGTGAGCGTCTGGGTCTGGCCAGCAGCGAGATGTTGGTAAGCCGCATCAGATGGGTCGAAGCTGTAGCTGCCGTCGGCATTCAGCGTGAAGCCGTCCACCGCCTGGGCCAAGCTGAAGGTCTGACTGTCGCCCTGGTCAACGTCGGTGGCCACCATCTGGCCGCGCAGGGTCGCGCCATCTTCGCTGACGGCTTGGCTTTGCGCTTGCAGCACTGGCGCGTCGTTCGTGCCTTGGAGGGTGACGGTGATGGTGTGCGTCGTGCCGTCCGCGCTGCTGACTGTGAGCTGCTCGGTCAAGCTGGCACCGGCCTTGAGCTGCTGGATGGCGGCCAGGCTGCTGTCGGCGCTGTAGGTCCAGTGGCCGGCCTCATCGAGGCTGAACTGCCCATAGCTGCCGCTGACTCCGTTTTGCGCGATGAAGTGGGCTTGGCCGGCGTCGGGGTCGGTGATCGTGAGCTGGCCGCTGGTATGCAGCGTGGCGCTCTGGTCTTCGGTGACGGTGGCGGTGTCGGTGCCGGCGATGACGGCGCCGTCATCCTTGCCGTTGATGGTGACGGTGACCTGCTGGGTCGTGCCGTCCGCACTCGTCACGGTGAAGCGATCGGTGACGCTCTCGCCGCTTTTGAGCGCCTGCACCTCGGGCTTGCTGTTGTCGAGCTGGTAGTGCCAGTGGCCGCTCTCGTCCAGAGCGAACTGCCCATAGCTGCCGGCCGTGCCGGTCTGGGCGACGAAGTGAGCCTGGCCGTCATCGACATCGGTCACGGTCAGCTGGCCGGTCACGGCATCGGGCTTGTCTTCCAAGGTGCTGCCGATATGGACGCCGCCAATGGTGGCGGTGTCGTTGCTGCCGGTGAGCGTGATCGTGAGCTTGGCGGTGCTGCTCGCACCCGCGCTGTCGGTCACGGTGATCGGGATGGTCAGCGTCTGCGTCTGGCCGGCGGCCAGGTGCTGGTAGGCGGCGTGACTGGGGTCGAAGCTGTAGCTGCCGTCGGCATTGAGCGTGAGCCCGTCCACCGCGTGGGCGAGGCTGAAGCGCTGGCTGTCGCCCGCATCCACATCGCTGGCGACCATCTGGCCGTGCAGAGCCCTGCCGTCCTCAAGCACGCTCTGGCTTTGCGCTTGCAGCACCGGCGCGTCGTTGCTGCCTGTGAGCATGACGATGACGGTGTGCGTGCTGCCGTCCGCACTGCTCACGGTGAAGCCGTCGGCGACCTGCTCGCCGTTCTTGAGTGCCTGGACCTCGGGCTTGCTGTTGTCGAGCGTGTAATGCCACTGGCCGTTCTCGTCCAGGCTGAAGCTGCCGTAAGTGCCCGCGGTCCCGGTCTGCGCGAGGAAATGTGCCTCGCCATCGTCCACATCGCTCACCGTCAACTGGCCGCTGACCGCTTGCGTGCTGTCTTCCGTGGTGTCACCGGTGTTGGCTCCGGTGATGATGGCGCCGTCGTTGCTGCCGGTGAGGGTGATCGTGAGGCTTTGCGTGCTGCTGGCCCCCGCGCTGTCGGTCACCGTGATGGGGATGCTCAGCGCCTGGGTCTGGCCGACCGCCAGATGCTGGTAGGCGGCGTTGGAGGGGTCGAAGCTGTAGCGGCCATCGGCGTTGAGCATGAACCCCGCCACCGCTGCGCCGGTGCTGAAGCGCTGCGTATCGCCGGCATCGACATCACTGGCCACCATCAGGCCCTGCAGCCGAGCACCGTCTTCCCTGACGGTCAGGCTTTGCGCCGCCAGCATCGGCACATCATTGCTGCCAACGATGTGGAGCGTGATGGCGTGGGTGCTGCCGTCGGCACTGCTGACGCTGAAGGTCTCGCTCAGCCCCTGCCCGCGGCCAAGCTGCTGCACTTCGGGCCGACCATTCTCGACGCTGTAGGTCCAGTGGCCCGAGGCATCAAGATCGAGCTGCCCGTAACGCCCCGCGATACGGCCGGCGACAAAGTGCTCCTCACCCGGGTCCGGGTCTGCGATGCTGAGCGTTCCGCTGGCTTGCAGCCAAGCTGCATTGACCCCGACATCCTCCTGGACCTGGGCCGCGTCGACCCCGGCTATGGTGGCGGCCCTTTGCGAAGCCGCCTGCCCCTGGTTGCCGACGGCAGACGGCACGGGGAGGCCAGCCCCCGGCTGCAGCCCGCCTGCTCGGGCGGGTGCCTGCAGCTCATGAGTCTGCAAGAGGTCTGTCGTCACTGCAGCTGGCACCGGCTCCTGGCCGCCTGCCGGGCCCTGGGGAGGCAACAGCGGGCTCGTGGGCGGCGGCACGGACACTCCCGCAGCCGGGGCCGCTTCCAAGACAAAGTCATCCGCGCCGGACATGGATCGCCTCAGCACCGCCTCAGTGCTGGCGCCGGCCGGCGCCAGCGGTATCTCGCCCGCGGAGCCATCGAGCACGGCTGAATGGGCGCTGGTAACCGCCGTCGGCAATGCTGCTGAGGACGGCTCGCGGTGTGTGGCGGGAGAGGAAGCCGCCGCAGCCTCTGAGCTCTCCGTCAAACTCGGCGCGTCAGCCAGGCCCTCGTCCCAAGCCATGGGGGCTTCTTCGGTGCTGGTATCGGGCGCGCGGAGTCGTCGCTCCTTGGCCTTGAGCAGATCAATCTCGTCAGAAGCCTTGGGCTTGGTGTCTTGAGACGCTGATTTGCTGCTGTCACGCATGGTAGCCCCCTCATCAGGCGCCGCTGAACCGGGCGCCCCGCACAGACTCATCGCTCGTGGAAAGCGGTGTCGGCGCTCATGAACACCGGCTTGGCCAGATACTGAAACACCGACTTGCGGCCCGTCACGATGTCGACCTCGGCAGACATGCCCGGAAGCAGCAGCTTGCTCGTGTCCTGGCCCACATGAGCCTGGGACAGGGCGACGTCCACCTTGTAATAAGCCGCTCCATTGGAGGCCTGGTGAAACGCCGTCGGCGAGATACGCTGAACCTTGCCACGCACAGCACCGAAACGGCTGTAGTCATAGGCATCGACCTTGACCAGTACGTTCTGCCCTTCGCGAACAAAGCCGATGTCTTTCGGCGACAGCATGGCCTCAACCAGCACCCCACCCTCCGTGGGGACGATCTCGGCGACTACGCCCCCCGGCGCAATGACGGCACCGACCCGCGTTTCCGGCAGCTGCTTGACAATGCCGGCCACGGGCGCGACCAGCTCGCTCAGGTCCTGCTTGGCCCCCACGGCCGTCGACTGCGCGTCAAGCTCCTGAACCTGCTCCAGCAGCTCGCTGCGCTTGGCACGCGCGCGTTCAGCGGACTCGCGCTGGGTCTGCGCCAGCTCGCCACGCGCGGTTCCCACGCTGGCCTCCAACTCGGCGACGCGTCCACGCAAGGCAATCAGGTTGCGTGAGACCTCAGCCACATGCTCCCTGGCCTCGCTGAGGCGCATCTTGGTCACCACCCCCTGGGCGACGCCATCGGCATAGCGCTTCTCCACGTCCTGGGCCAGCCGTAGCGCCGTCTCGGCCGCGGGCAGTTGCGCCTGTACAGCTCGCAGCGCCGACTGCTGCTGCTGCACCGCACTCTGCCGGCTCTCCAGCATGGCTCGCTGGGCCAGGCGCTGTTCGGTGAACAAGGCCTGGGCCTCGGCGACCAGCTTGGGGCGATGGGCGAATGCCTTGAAGTCTGGTGAACGCCCCTCAGCCAGGGCAGCCCAGCGCTCCAGATCGATGCGCAGCGCATCACGGCGCACATCGACCTGGGTACGGTCACGCACAAGCTCGCTCTGCGCAAACCTTGCCAGCACCTGCCCGGCCTGGACCCGATCACCCACCTGCACCAGCAGCGCCTCGATCTGTCCTCCATATTGGGACTGAAGCACCTGCACCCGCTGTGCGGGCTGTACTTCGCCTCTTGCCTTGGCGAGCTCGTCGACATGCGCGACAAAGGACCAGATCAGTGCCACCGCAACCAGTCCCGTAATGCCCAGCAGCATTCGGCGCAGGGCACGAGCATTGCCAGCCTCGTCCAGCAAGCCGTCCAGATACGCCGGGTCGCGCTGGCTGCCGGCGGCAAGGTCAGCGATTGTGGAGTATTCGAGATTGCTCATGCCGGAGCTCCAGGTGTTTGTTCGGCAACGGCCGCGACCACCGGCCCGAAATGGATTTGATTGCCACGGTCGAGCACCAGCACCTTGTCTGCCGCCTTGATCCACTCCGGCCTGTGAGTGCTCATCACGATGGTGCAGCGCCCCCGGAGTGCCTTGAGCGTCTCTAGAAACGCGGCCTCAAGCACCGGATCGCCATCACGCACCGGATCGTCCAGCAACAGCAAGGCCGGAGGTCCGATCAGGGCTTCAGCAAAAGCAGCCAGATGGCGGATGCGCAAGCCCTCAACATCGGCACGCCAGGGGTCCAGCGGCGTTTGCAGGCCTTGGGCTTCGTCGGCGGCGCCCATCAGGGCATACCAGCTCCGCCCACCCGCCATGCGCAAGGCCGCCAGCAGCTCCGCTTCGCTGGCCGCCGGATGGGCAAGCTTCAGAAACGCTGCAATGGGCAGCGGCAACACCCGCGGCAGCTGCGGCAGATAACCCACCCAGGCCCGATACTCGCTGCGGTCGAACTGGCGCAGCTCATGTGCTCCCAACATGATCGATCCGCCCTGTGCCGACCTCAGGCCGGCCAGGCACTGCAGCAGCAGGGATTTGCCGGCGGCGTTCGGGCCGATGACCGCCAGCATCTCGCCCTGGGACAGCTCGAAACTCAGTCCGTTCAAGCTGAAATCCTGATCGGCAGCCGGGCGGTAGCTCAGCCGCTCGACTTGCAGGACACCCGGCGCAGGCTTGACTGGCGACTGCTGCTGGGAGTGGACCGGATCGCCGGTGCTCATCATGAGGCGCTCAATCTGCAGGCGCGACTGCTGGAGCTGCGCCCATTGAACCCGCATGCCGAACCATTGCTGGGCAGGGCTGCTCACGCGCCAGATCAACATCATGGAGGCGATCAGACCTCCCATGCTCATACTCCCTTCCAACACGAGGGCCACGCCGACCACCATGGTGCCCAATACCATCAGGCTCCCCAAGGCCTGGCTCAGGCTGCTGCTCAGCGCCTGCACCTTGGCCAAACGCAGTTGGGCCAGGGCGGCCTGCTCCGCCAGAGCGCGCTGCCGGTTCAGCCAGGGGCCTGCGCCACCCAGGCCCTGCAAGGCCCGCTGGCGCTGCACCGCGTTGGCAAAGTCTTCCGCCAACAGGCTGCTCAGGCGGCCCTGGGTCGCCAAGGCTCGCTGCATGGGGCCGTGCAGCAGCCAGGCCGCGCCAGAAAAGAGCAGCAATCCCAGCACCGGGACCAACACAATCCAGCCGCCCAGCATGGCAATCACCAGCAGGAAAATCAGCACAAAAGGAGCATCAGCCAAGGCGGAGCCAGCACCGCCGCTAAGGTACTGACGCACGCTCTCCATCGAGCGCAGCCGGTTGAGATGGTTGAGCGGGCCCACACGCTCGGAGGTCTCTATGGGCAAGCCCAGCGTCTTGCGAAACGCAGCCACGGCAACACGATCACCCAGGGTGGCTCCGAGCCGGGCCAGCAGCGCCATGCGGCCCTGCCGCAACAACCAGGCTGCCAACACCGCCAACAAGGCGCCCGAAGCGACCGAGAGCAAAGTGCCTGTGGCCCCGCTGGGAATCACATGGTTGTACACCACCATGGTGAACAGGCTCACCGCCAAAGCCAGCAGGTTGGCAACCAGGCTGATCAGGAACAAGCCGATCAGGGCACCACGCCCCTGATCCAGCAGCCTGCCCATCCAGCCCGGCTGCGGTGCATCGACGGGCTGGAACAGCGCATCGGACTGGACGTTCAGAAAGCGGGCACCGGCAGGCGGCGCCCAATCCCGCAGCAACTGCTCGCCGTCGTGCCAGGCGTCCACACCATCATGTCGCCCGAGGTAGACCGCGCAGCCCTCAGGCCACACAGCCAGGCCACCGGCCAGCAGCCCCTGCACAGAGGCTGTCCAGCGCGAGCGCAGGCCCAGTCCGCGCAGCCACTGACGGAAACCCGCCATCGACCAAGCCTGACCCGCAAGGGGCAGACCGTCCATCAGATGCAAGCCCCCACCGCGCCAGCCCAGGGCCATGAGCTGCACTGGTGCGCAGCGCAGCAAGGCGCTGTCGCCCGCCGTCTCCAGCACGGCACGCCACTCCCTCAGGCGCGCCGCCTCCATGGGTAGCTCATCGCCAGACCCAGGGTGCCAAGCTGTCGCACTCATAGCTGCCCCTTCAGGGTGTGGCCCCCCAAGCCGCTCAGGGTACGGCTGCACGCGGCACGCAGAGCGGTCTTCTGGCTGAACATCAGCACGGTGGCTGAACTTTGCTCACGCAGCCACTTCGCGAGGCGATCCTGACCATCCAGGTCCAAGCCGCTGCCCGCCTGGTCCAGCAGCAGCACCCTCGGCTCCCGGATGAGGGCTCGCAGCAAGGCAATCCGTTGATAAATGCCCTCATCCACCTGAACCGCATCCAGCGCCACGACTTCGGTCAGCAAGCCATGGCGGTAACGTGCCAACAAGGCACTCAGCCCCAGGGCCTGCGCCCCCTCGCGGGCCGCAGCCTCAAGGCGAGGATCGAACAAGGTCAGGTTATCCAGCAAGGTGCCCGGCAGCAGCGCGCAGTGGCGTGTGACCAGGACCACAGCATCACGCCAGGCATTCGGCGACCAGGCGTCGCGGGGCCTGCCATCAAGACTCACCTCCCAGGAACCTGCCTGGGTCCCGGCCACCTGGGCCAGCAAGGCGCTGGCCGCCACGGGATCCGCGGCTTCGAGGCAGACCCGCTCGCCGGCTGGCAAGAGCCAGTCCTCGCCGGCCGGACCCCGCAGACGCAAGCCCTCGCCGCATGCGGGCGCTTCGGCACCTGTGGAGAGGGCGCCCTGAGCCGCCACAGGCGCCTGGGGCAACTGCAGCAGCCGCTGCACCTGCTGCTCCGCCGCACTCATCTGGGCCACACGTGTCCAATGAGACAGAGCCTGTATGGCCGGCCCGATCGAGCGTCCTGCCAGCAAAGTGCAGGCCGACAAGGCCCCGGTCGTGATGGAGCCCTCGATGACCCGCCCTGTGCCCAGCACCACGATCAGCACCGTACAGAGCTGGCTGAACAGCGCGGCGTTCTCCCGCAGGCGTCCACCCAGGATCTCCAGGTGTGCAGCGGCTGCCTGATAGGCGGCCTGCCGACTTGCATACAGCCTGGCGATGCCACGTTCAGCCCCGCTGGCCTTGAAGCTGGCCAGGCCGGCCAGGGTCGCCCACAGCCATTCGCGCCGCCCGTGGTCTCGCGCCTCCACGGCGTGACTGGCCCGGGCCAATGCGCGATTCAGGCGCAGGCCGCCCAGGGCCAGGAGCAGGAAAAGCACCAGGGGCACCAAGGCCAGCCAGCCCCCGACGTAAGCGATCAAGCCCACATACATCAAAGTGAACGGCAGTTCGAGCAGACCCACGCCGGCGCTGCCGGACCAGAGATCGCGGAGCTGGCTCAGCTGCCGCTGAGCCTGCATCCAATGCGCGGCACCGTGCCGCTCCACTGCGGCCACATCGGCCACCGCCAGCCGGTCCAGAACAGCCGTCTGAGCCCTCACCTCCAGGCGCACACCCACGCTCGCCAGAAGCTGGGCGCGTCCATAACGGAGCATGGCCTCCAGAACAATGGCCAGCCCGACGCCAACTGCAAGTGCCACCGTGGTGCCCAGGGCCTGGGCCGGCAGGATGCGGTCGTACACCTGCAGCAGGGCGAGCGGCAGGGCCATGCCCAGCACATGGATCGCCAGGGTCACGCCCAGCACATCGACCCGATTCCAGGGGGCCTGGGCTTGCCAGTCAGAACAGTCTGGGCGCATAGCGCGGCACCTTCCTTCCTCTGGAGATATTGCGTACAGACAGACAGTCTGCCCGCTCATTCTGGCAGGGAAAGCAAGGGATTCCCTGAACCCCCAGGGATGAGCGCTCCCGCAGCGCGGGGCGCAAGAGGCCTCAGTCCAGAGTGCCCGGCGCGGCGCCAGCCCACAGGCGCTTGAGCCGGGCCAGCTCGGTGTCGTAGAGCTTGTTCACCCGCACCAGCTCGGCCTTCTGGTTCTCGATCAGCAGGCGCTGGGCATCCGCGGCGGCCTCGTTCTCGGCCAGCTGCTGCTTGAGCTTGGCCGGCAGGGTCTTGCCCTTGTAGAACTCGGCCTCGTCCAGCAGGGGCTTGCGCTCGGCGGCCAGCTCCTGCAGCCGGCGCTCGGACATTTGCGTCGCCTTGTTCACATCATCCAGCGCCGCTTCGCGGGCGGCCTGGTGAGCCGCTTCATTGCGGTAGCGCTGCAGCAGATTGCGGTCGCGCCGGATCGCATCCTGCTGCGCCGCACGTTCCGCAGCGGCTCGGCGCTCACGCGCTTCGCTGGCCGCCTTTTCCTCGGGCGACATGGCCGGCGGCAGCACGGTACGCAGCGAGCCATCGGAGTTGAGGACGCGCTGCTCGCGGCTGTTGCACTCCGCAATCCACCGATCCGATGTCAGGCGGCGGCCATCCGGGGTGACGCAGGTGTAAATGCCGCCCCCTCCACTCTTGCTCTGAGCCCATGCAGCCGGCAGATGGAAGGCTGTGCCCAGGCAGGCAAGCGCCAAGACGGGCAGAACTGCGGGCAGCGAAGAGGGGCGGGGCAGCATCACACTCCGTAGCGGTCTCGATAAGCCTGCACCGCAGCCTGATGGCCCGCGGCGCCGGGATGGCTGGTGGTCTTCAGATACTGCAGCAGGTCGGCCAGGCCGGCAATGGCGCAAACCGGCAGTTGCAGCTGCTGGGTGACGTACTGCACGGCCGACCAGGGCATGTCCACCCCGTTCTCGGCCGCCTTTTCCTGGCGATCCAGGGCGATGGCCACAGCACAAGGGGTGGCACCGGCGGCCTTGATCATCGCGATGGACTCGCGCACCGAGGTCCCGGCGGAGATCACGTCATCGATGATCAAGACCCGACCCTGCACCGGCGCGCCCACCAGGGTGCCGCCTTCGCCATGGTCCTTGGCTTCCTTGCGGTTGTAGGCAAAGGGCTTGTTGTGCCCCAGGCGGGCCAGCTCCATGGACACCGCGGCGGCCAGGGTGATGCCCTTGTAGGCCGGGCCGAAGATCATGTCGAACTGCAGGCCCGAGGCCAGCAGGCGCTGGGCGTAGAAGCCGGCCAGACGGCCCAGCTTGGCGCCGTCATCGAACAGGCCGGCATTGAAGAAATAGGGCGAGAGCCGGCCGGCCTTGGTCTTGAACTCGCCAAAGCGCAGCACGCCCGCCTCCACCGCGAAGGCGACAAATTCCTGGGCCAGGGGATCGGGGGTGATGGTGCTGCTCATGACGGGGCTCTCGTTCAAATCGTTGCGGATTGTAGAGGCCGAAAAAAGGCCCGGCCCCTTGCGGGACCGGGCCTGCTGCCCAGTCAGGTCCTGGCTTAGAACAGGGCCTTGAACTGCACACCGTAGGTGCGCGGGTCGTTGATGAAACCGGTCAGGTTGTTGAAGTCGATGGCGCCGTTGACCACCACCTTGTCGGTGATGTTGCGCACGAAGCCCGCCACCTCGTACTTGCCGTTGTTCCACAGATAGCCCACGCGCAGGCCGCCTTCGGTCAGCGGCTTGCCGGTGAACTCCACCGCACGGTAGAGGAAGAAGTTCACCTTGGAGCGATAGGCCCAGTCCGTGTAGATGTAGTACTCGTTGCCGTCGGCCGTCGGGATGCTGTAGCGCGCCGTCAGGTTGGCGATCCACTTGGGCGCATTGGGCAGGGGGTTGCCGTAGATGCTGTAGTTGCCCTTGGCGTCGGGCGTACCGATCATGGTGGCGCCGCTGCCGGCCGGGGGCATGGCCAGGCTGCGATCCTTGATCTCGGTGTCGTTGTAGCTGGCGCCCAGGGTCAGCAGCAGATTGTCGGTGGGCAGCAGCTCCAGGTTGAGCTCGAAGCCACGGCCCTGGCCCTTGCTGGCGTTCAGCAGGGTGTTGACGTTCTGCGTGCCACCCACGGCGGTGAGCTGCTGGTCCTTGACGGTGTAGCTGAACACGGTGGCCGAGAGGCGGCCGCGACGCTGCCAGAACTCGCTCTTGGCGCCCAGCTCGTAGGAGGTGACCGTCTCGGGGCGGGCCTGGCTCTGCGGGCCGAAGCCGCTGGCCGGGTAGATGGAGGCGGCACGGAAGCCGGTGGCCACGCGGGCATAGAGATTGGTCTCGGGGCTCAGGGTGTAGGTGCCCGAGAGATCCCAGCTGACCTTGTTGTTGTCGGTGCTGGCGCTGGTACCGGCGCTCGCGTTGACCTTGCCGGTGGTGGACAGGTTCTTCTTGTCCTGGGTGTAGCGCAGACCGCCGCGCAGATTCAGATCGGCGCTCAGGCGGTAGTTCACCGAGCCGAACACGGCCCAGGCGCGGTTGGTCTGGCGGGTGCTGACCAGGGCGTCGGCGGGCGCGGCCAGGTAGTCGATCGACTCCATGGTGTAGCGCTCGTCGAAGAGGTAGAGGCCGGCCTGCCAGCGCAGCGGGCCATTGCCGCTGGACTCCAGGCGCACTTCCTGGCTCAGCTGGCGGTGGTCGCGCAAGGCGTCGGAGGTCTCGACCGGGAAGAACACCTCGCCTTCCTTGTCATAGGGCGGCAGCTTGAAGTTGCTGGGGATGACGCGCAGGATGTAGCCGCCGTCCACATCGGCGCGGCTGAAGGGCTGCACCGTCTCGATGCCGGTGATGGAGTGCAGGGTCATGCCATCCAGCGCCCACTTGATGCGCAGGCTGCCGCCGGTGGCGTGCAGGGTCTGCTCATTCTTGGCATTGAGGTAAGACTTTTTGGGATCGAAGCCCGCGATCAGATCATTCGTGCCCGGCTTGATGATGCTGGCGCGGAAGAGGCGCGGGCTGCCCTCCAGCTCGCGGTTGTGCAGATTGAACAGGGCGCTGAAGCCCTGGTTGGGCTCGTACAGGGCCTGCAGGCGCACCGCGCGGTCTTCATAGCCCTCGGTCTTGCTCGTGGGGCTGTTGGGCACCTGGTTGGTGACCCAGTCGTCGCGGCGCTGCAGCTGGGCCGAGACGCGGGCCGACCAGTCACCGCCCAGGGGCAGATTGGCCGCACCTTCCAGCGTGGCACTGCCAAAAGTGCCGTAGGAGGCGCTGATATAGCCGTCCTGCTTCTTGGACGGGCGCACCGAGTCGAACTTGACCACGCCACCCGGGGTATTGCGGCCGAACAGGGTGCCTTGCGGGCCGGCAATCACTTCCACCGACTTGACGTCAAAGACCGGGAAGCCCTTGAGGATGGGGTTCTCCTGCACCACATCGTCATAGATCAGGGAGACGGGCTGGGAGGCATTGAGGCGGAAGTCGGTGTTGCCATAGCCGCGCAGGTAGAAGCGCGGAAAGGCCCGCCCGAAGGAGGACTCGATGTTCAGGCTAGGCACGCGGCCGGAGAGGAAGCGCACGTCCTGGCCGCCGGAGGCCAGCACGTCCAGCTTTTCGCCGGACAGGGTGGACACCGCGGTCGGCACGTCCTTGATGTTCTCGACGCGGCGCTCGGCCGTGATGGTGACGGTTTCGAGCTGGGTCTTGTCACTGCTCTGGGCCAGGACGGGCCAGGCACTCAGGGCCAGGCTCACGGACAGGGCCAGCTGCACGGGACGCAGGGCTTGGGGCTTGATGTCGCGCATGCGCATTACTCCGGGGAAGAGATGAGGGGGGCTTGGGGCGGATCGGGCTCTGAGGGCCGCAGCGGCCTGACGTGGGCCGACAACGATCTGGGGCCAATCTAGCAAGCCGGGCCTGGAGGCGTCATCCCAAGTTGGCGTTCCGACCCCGGCGCTGTTGCCAAAACCCCGCATTCGTTTGCGCGCCATTTGCGCAAAGCGGCGCTGCGATACTGGCGCCCCGCTTCTTTCTGCCCCGCCTCATCCAGACCATGCGCTTCATCACCGCCAACCTCAACGGCATACGCTCCGCCGCCACCAAAGGCTTTTTCGACTGGCTGCCCCAGCAGCAGGCCGACGCCCTGGGCGTGCAGGAGGTCAAGGCCCAGGCCGATGTGGTCGAGGGTCAGTTCTGCAGCCCCAACGGGCTCAAGGGCCATTTCCACTACGCCCAGAAGAAGGGCTATTCCGGCGTGGGGCTCTACACCCGCGAGGAGCCCAGCGATCTGATCGTCGGCTTCGGCGTGCCCGAGTTCGACGACGAGGGCCGCTGGATCGAGAAGCGCTTTGACAAGCCCGGCCGCAAGCTCAGCCTCATCTCCTGCTACTTCCCCAGCGGCAGCAGCGGCCCCGAGCGCCAGGAGGCCAAGTACCGCTTTCTGGCGGCCATGGCGCCGCACCTGGCCGCCCTCAAGGCCGAGCGCGAGTTCATCCTGGTGGCCGATGTGAACATCGCGCACAAGGAGGCCGACCTGAAGAACTGGAAGGGCAACCTCAAGAACAGCGGCTTCCTGCCCGAGGAACGCGCCTGGCTGGACCAGCTCTTCGGCCAGCAGGCCGGCCAGGGCGGTCTGGTGGATGTGTACCGCCAGCTGCACCCCGACACCACGGACGCCTGCTACACATGGTGGAGCAACCGCGGCCAGGCCTACGCCAAGAACGTGGGCTGGCGCCTGGACTACCACTTCGCCACGCCCAAGC